>DASPRE010000088.1:0-53556 GCA_035624615.1 Burkholderiales bacterium
TAGCGTCAACCTGCAGCCGCTCCGGGAAAAAATCGCAGTTCATGATCCCTGCACTCTGCGTAATGTGATGCGCAAAGAAAAAGCGCCGTACGCCTTGCTCAGGCGCATACCGCAAGCGAAGGTGGGGGCGCTGGCGGGCAATGACCAATGCTGCGGTGCCGCCGGCACATATTTTCTCTCGCAGCCGCAGATGGCAGAACTTTTGCGCGATGATAAAATGCTTGCAATGCAGGAAAGTGGCGCGAATTGGCTTGCCACTTCCAATCTGGGTTGCGCGATGCATTTCGCCGAAGCGGTGCGCAAGAAAGCGCTGAATATCAAGATCGCCCACCCGGCAACCATTGTCGCACGGCAAATGGGATTTAACGAAGATGACGCTTGACGATTTGATTGTTCAATTCGACAAGGCATTGCGCACGCTGACTTTGCCGGCGCACAGCGCGCGCACGGTACCGGGAGAAAGTCTTCAGGAACAGGAGCTGACCGAAACCGAAAACCGTCTCTCGGCGGCATTGATGCGCGTCAATCACAGCGGTGAAATCTGCGCGCAGGCGCTCTACGAAGGCCAAGCACTCACAGCGCGTAACGCGTCGGTGCAGCAGGCCTTGCAAAAGGCGGCAAAGGAAGAAACCGAGCATCTTGCCTGGACCGAGCGCCGCATCGAGGAGTTGGGCGGGCGCAAGAGCCTGTTGAACCCCCTGTGGTACAGCAGCTCCTTTGCGCTGGGCGCGCTCGCTGGGATGCTGGGCGACAAATGGAACTTGGGTTTTCTCGCCGAAACGGAACGTCAGGTGGAACGGCATCTCGAACAACACCTGCAGCGGCTGCCGCAGCAGGATCATAAAAGCCGTGCCATCCTCGAGCAAATGAAAAGCGATGAAGCGAACCATGCCACCACCGCCGTCTCCCAAGGCGCCGCCGATCTGCCGCAGCCTTTGCAGCGGGCGATGCAATTGGCTTCCAAGGTAATGACCCAAACCGCGTTCTGGCTTTGAATTTATTCTTTACCCGAATGGCTATTTCGGGCCGGTGCCCGTTTCTCGGATCAGCAGACCCGTGGTGGAAACGCGTAACTCCAGCTCGGCAGGCCGATTCACAGAAACGAAAGTTGCCGAGCCGTACTCTGCATCGAGCAGCGGCGCAAGAAACGCGTAGCGCTGGCGCAAGCTAAAAAGATCCACGGGTTTTTCCTCGCTCAGCGAATAAATGGTCCGAACAGACGAGCGCTCCTGCTGAATGGCTTCGTAGCGCCCCGCCACGCGGTCGAGTTCATACGCGGTGTGCAAGCCCAGCACGTTTGCAAGCGGTTTCCACTTAAGAATATGGGCGTCGATGTAGATCTCATCTCCGGCGAGTGGGAAAACCGCTTCGCGGCCATCGGGAAAACGAAAAGTCGCCTCAAACCGCTGCGCGCCAGCCGGTTGCACGGATATTTGCGCCGCAACCTCCTCGCGTGTGAGCGCACGATAACCCTGAATGCCAAATGCGATGGTGCTCGCAAGCGCCCCCATTGCCAGCAAAAGCAATCCCGCCAGCGTGCGCAGAGCAAACCGCAGCAGCCGTGCCTGGACCAATGCTGCAATCGCACCGAAAATCAAAATCGCGCCGAATGCCCCGAGCGCGATGCCAATGGTGAAAAACGGCGAAATCACTAGGTTTGATGACATCGTCGCCTAACGAAAATCAGGCTCGCGAGAAAACAAGGTCAACGCATTAACCGGCTGCCACGATTTCAAAATCGTGGGTGATCTTAGCCGTTTTTCCAAGCATGATTGAGGCCGAGCAGTATTTTTCCGCAGAAAGGTGGATGGCCTGTTCCACGCGCTTTGGATTAACGTTTTTCCCGCTCACGATGAAATGAAAATGGATGCGTGTAAATACTTTTGGATCCTGCTCCGCGCGCTCGGCGTCGATTTCCACCACGCAGTCGCTAATGGGCTGGCCACTTTTTTTTAGAATGGATACCACGTCGTAGGCTGTGCACCCGCCGGTTCCCAATAACACTGTCTCCATGGGGCGAGGGCCCAGATTCCGTCCCCCTCCTTCCGGGGCGCCGTCCATCAGAATGGCATGGCCGCTTTCGGACTCTCCCAGGAAGCTTACCTGCTCAACCCATTTGATTCGCGCTTTCATCTCTTCCCCTCAAGTACCGGCGCTTTGATTATCGCATGTTATTTGCAACATATATCCGGATTTGGTACCAGAACCATCCAAGTACTTCGTGGATAAATAGATAACTTTCAAACATTCCCTCCGGACTAGGCAGATAAAGTTCCAGCGAAGCCGGCGCGAGGGTAGTAAAACCTGTAGCCGCTGGTATCACGTCGAACCCGGCAGCCTGAAATACCAGCTCGGCCCGGCGCATATGCCACGCGTGAGTCACAAGATAAATGCGTTTTACTCCTGCTGGCATTAGAATGCCACGGCAATTCATTGCGCTTTCAAAGGTAGTAAATGATCTAGATTCCTCCCAACTTACAGGAACCTGAAATTCGTTTACCAACACTGATTTCATTTCAATCGCTTCGGCAAGGTTTCCCTGCGTTTTGCCTCCGGAAACCAGAATGGGTCTTGCTGTCAGCCGATAAAGACGTGCAGCGTAACGCAGCCGCTCCAGCCCTAAAGCATTTACGGTATCTGATCCGTAATCAGGTGCCTGAAGATAGCTTCCAGCGCCAAGCACCACAATCGCCTGGGCGTTATCACTAATATTTGGATGCCTTAACGCAGGTACCTCAATGAATTCTAGTATCCGACCTGCAAAATACGGCGTCGATAAAAGATAAAGCGATCCCAAGGCCACGATTATGAGTAGCTTACCTACACGCGGGCTGTGCCTTAGCAGCAAAACGCCTGTTATTCCCACCAGTACTATATTCAATGGTGGCAATAAAAAACTGCTCAATAATCTGAAACCGGACCATCCCATATTAGAATAACGGTCTGTTTATAGACGATAATAATTTATTTTCTTACCGAAGTTAATTGCGGTGCACAAAAAAAGTTGTGCAAATCCCAAAAAAGGAGCAGAATATCCTTGCGTAAACTGCCTTCCTGGGCATTTACGTGTTGTCTCTTCCATCCTCCTCCTTTGATGGAACTAAAGCGCAGTCCTCGTGATTGCGCTTTTTTTTGCGTTTATCGCCGAATATTTTCACTTCTTCGCATGCACTAAATTGAGGCAAAAAGTTCCTGGTGCGGCGCAAAAGATCTGTCCATTTTCAGCTTTTGTACCGCCGATTTCTGAACAGGCGGCTTGTGTGATGATATTCATGTGCCCCCATTGTATTTCCGCGTTTGACGCGATGGTCGATCTAGCATAAAATTCGCGACTTTCTTGGGGTTATCAAACAACCGGGCGCGCTTCATGAGTACATTTTCAGCCAAACCGCTCGAAGTTAAACGCGGCTGGTATCTGGTGGACGCAGACGGCAAGGTTTTGGGTCGCCTTGCAAGTGAGATTGCGCGGCGTTTGCGCGGCAAGCACAAACCCGAATACACCCCCAATGTGGATACGGGCGATTATATCGTGGTTATCAATGCGGACAAGTTGCGCGTTACTGGTAACAAGGGCGAATCTAAAGTGTATTACAGGCACAGCGGATATCCTAGCGGGATTTACAGCATTAACTTTGCAAAGTTGCATTCGCGTTTCCCGCGCCGAGTGCTCGAGAAAGCGGTGAAGGGCATGTTACCGAAAGGTCGGCTGGGCTACGCTATGCTACGCAAACTCAAGGTGTATAGCGGGACAAACCACCCGCATGCTCCGCAGCAGCCGCAAAAACTGGAAATATAATAACGAGGAAGGATACAGTGGCAAACTATTATTGCGGTACCGGCAGGCGTAAAAGCGCCGTCGCAAGGGTATTCCTGAAACCAGGCAAGGGAGTTATTACCGTCAATGATAAACTCGTGGACGAGTTTTTTTCCCGCGAAACCGGGCGCATGATTGTACGCCAGCCACTTCAGCTTACCGACCATCTTGCTACTTTTGACATCATGGTAAACGTGCAGGGTGGCGGCGAATCGGGACAGGCGGGTGCCGTGAGGCATGGGATCACCCGGGCATTGATTGATTTCGACGCCACGCTCAAGCCAGTTTTAAGCAAAGCGGGACTTGTTACTCGCGATGCACGTGAAGTGGAGCGCAAGAAAGTGGGACTGCACAAAGCGCGGCGGCGCAAACAGTATTCAAAGCGTTAGGAATATTTTTGCTTGATTTGAAAGCCGCTGCTGGCGGCTTTTTTATTGCCTATTCTGCCTGGTCTGATTACCATCATGAGGTTTGCTTCGGACAAACAAGAGAACTATGTTGAAAGTCGGAATCGTCGGGGGTACCGGATATACCGGAGTTGAGCTGCTGCGCTTGCTCGCGCATCATCCGAAGGTCAGCTTGAGCTTAATCACTTCGCGCAGTGAAGCTGGAATGAACGTGAGCGAGCTATTCCCGAGCCTGCGAGGGACGATCGATCTGGAATTCGTGAATCCGTCCGAAGCGGACCTGGATTCATGTGATGTAGTGTTCTTCGCGACCCCTAACGGTATTGCCATGCAACAGGCGAAAGCACTGCTGGATGCTGGGGTGCGAGTTATAGATTTAGCCGCTGATTTCCGCCTCAAGGATGCCGCGACGTGGGAAAAATGGTATGGTATGCCGCACGCATGTCCGCAACTGCTGAACGAGGCGGTTTATGGATTGCCGGAAATCAACCGCGATAAAATTAGGCAAGCAAATTTGGTCGCCAATCCTGGATGTTATCCGACTGCGGTGCAGCTTGGATTTCTACCACTCGTCGAATCGGGCGTGACGGATGTGGGGCATCTGATTGCTGATGCCAAATCGGGGGTCTCCGGCGCGGGGCGCAAGGCGGAAATTGAAACATTGTTTGGCGAAGCATCGGATAATTTCAAGGCCTACGGAGCGGGGGGTCACCGTCATTGGCCCGAAATCAGGCAGGTCTTGGCTGAAGTTGCCGGCAAGGAGGTGGGGCTGACATTTGTGCCGCACCTCACCCCCATGATCCGCGGAATACACGCAACGCTTTACGCACGCTTGACGCGCGAAGTCGATGTGCAGGCACTGTTTGAAAAGCGCTACGCGGCGGAAGAGTTTGTGGATGTGCTGCCCCCGGGGAGCCATCCGGATACGCGTTCGGTGCGCGGAGCAAATTTTTGTCGAATCGCAATTCACCGACCGCAAAATGGAGATACCGTGGTTGTACTGTCGGTTATTGACAACCTTGTCAAAGGAGCGGCGGGACAAGCGGTGCAAAATATGAACATTATGTTTGAATTTCCCGAATCTGCGGGATTGCATCACGCTGCGCTACTTCCCTGATCGTGATCAAAACGCTAAGAAATAGGTTCGGCATCGCCGCACGCAGGGTAGCGGTGCGCACACAAATCGCCTGGTATTGGCGGTGGCTCACCATAATATTGATGGTCACGATGCTTATCGCCTTGGCATGGTGGATGTACGATAGCGGCAGAAAATTCGCCGGCTTCGACAGCGGCTTGGCCGAGCGCGAACTGGCTCGTCAGGCTGAACTCAACGCGCGCCTGCAAACAGAAAATGCCGCTCTGCGACAGGATGTTGCTGCTAGCGAGCGCCAACTTCAGATTGAACGCTCTACCTACGGGGATTTAGCAAAACAAGTAAAGGATTTGAGTGATGAGAATACCAGCCTCAAGGAAGACCTGGCTTTTTTCCAGAGCCTGCTTTCGGCTGGCAGCAAGGAAGCGGTGAGCATTTACCGCTTTAACGTCGAGCCTGACTCTTTGCCAGGCGAATACCGCTACCGCTTGCTGCTGCTGCAAATGGGACCGCGACAGAAAGAGTTTCAGGGGAAACTGCAATTTGTTGTCGATGTCCTGCAAAATGGCCAAAAAAGCGTGATGACTATCCCGGAACAGAACGAGTCGGATCTTGAGGCGTATAATGTTAATTTTAAATATTACCAGAGGGTCGAGGGGAGCTTTCGGGTTGAGTCCGGTGCAGTCGCAACAAGCGTACAGGTGCGAGTGTTTGAAAATGGCGCGAATGACGCGAAACTCACGCAAACCGTCAACCTGTCTTGAATGGAGGTAGCGCATGTTTGGTAAAAGACCGAGCAAGCCGCAAAATCGCATAGATTGCCTGATAGGTACGGGCACCAGCATCGAAGGCAATGTGAATTTTGCGGGCGGACTCCGCGTAGACGGGCACGTCCGCGGCAATGTAGCTGCGAGCGGTGATAGCCCGAGTACGTTGGTATTAAGTGAGCAGGCGCGTATAGAGGGCGAAATCCGGGTTTCTCACGTGGTCATCAACGGGAGCGTGGTTGGCCCGGTGCACGCCAGCGATTACATTGAATTGCAGGCAAAATCAAATGTCACTGGCGATATCTACTATAAAACCTTGGAAATCCAGTTAGGGGCGGTGGTGCAGGGCCGGCTGGTTTATCAGGATGGCCAAAGCGCCGACAAGGTTCTGGTGTTCAAGCCGGCAAGCAGCGATTGACGCAAGCGGGAACGGCAACGGATAATGGTTGTCTTATTTTTTGATATTCGGTGCGTGAGGAGTTTCGAATGGACGCTATGATAGAAATCTCGCCCCCCCTGATTTTTACCGAAAGCGCGGCGAGCAAGGTAAAGCAGTTGATCGACGAGGAAGGCAACCCCGATTTGAAGTTGCGGGTATTTGTGACAGGGGGCGGTTGCTCCGGTTTCCAGTACGGCTTCACTTTTGACGAAGTTGTGAACGAAGACGATACGTCGATGGAAAAGAACGGCGTGACGCTGTTGATTGACCCCATGAGTTTTCAGTACCTCGCGGGCGCGGAAATTGATTACCAGGAAAGTGCGGAAGGAGCGCAATTTGTGATCAAAAACCCCAATGCCACTTCCACCTGCGGATGCGGATCTTCATTCTCGGCTTAAACTTAATCATATCGCGGCTTGACTGCAGCAGGCGTACGCTTCGGGACGGCGCGAATTATTTTTGGTAAATTGCTCCTAGTATGCGCTGGCCTTTAGCGCCAGTTGTTTGCGGCAGATTTCCGGACTTTCCTTGGAGCGTTTGCCATGCAAGCCACGCGAATGCATAGGCCTCAAGTGTTTGGGGGTTGATACCCAGTGCATCTGTAACATCGGTTTTAATCCCCGGCAGGGCTTTGCATAGCTTATCAACGAGTACTTTGTTGCGTGCGCCGCCGCCGCAGAAATAAATTTCCTGAACACCTCGGCAATATTCTGAAACGGCCTGAGCGATAATCTGTACGGTCAACTCTAATAGCGTGGCCTGCACGTCCTGAGCCGCTTCTCCACCCGAAAGCAGACCGTTTAGCCACTGCAAGTTGAATTGTTCGCGACCGCAACTCTTTGGCAGCGGCTGGCTGAAATAAGGATGGCTGAGCAGGCGCTTCAATAAATCGGGGATAATTGTCCCGGTTGCCGCCCAGGCGCCGTCGGCGTCGAAGCGCTCGCCGGTTTGAGCTTCGCACCAGGAGTCGAGCAGCACGTTGCCGGGGCCGCAGTCAAAGCCGAAATACGCGCCTTTTGGTGGCAGGCTAGTGAGATTGCTGATGCCCCCAATATTTACGATTACCCGGTGAGCACTCCGGTTGGGGAAGAGCGCATGGTGAAAGGCCGGTACCAGTGGCGCGCCATTTCCTCCTGCCGCGATGTCACGGCTGCGAAAATCGGAAACCACGCTGATTCCACACAATTCCGTGAGCAGGGCGGCATTGCAAAGTTGCAAACTGTAGCCTTGCTGCGGATTGTGTCGGACCGTCTGTCCATGACAGCCGATGGCGATGATCTGTTCTGCCTTGATGCGCGTCTGTAGGAGCAATTCATTGACTGCCGAGGCATAGCAACCCGCTACGGCGTTTGCAGCGAGCATGGCGTGGTGCAATTCATTTTCGACCGGACGTTGCAGCAACAACATTTGCTCGCGCATTGACCTGCTATAAGGTTGGTAAACATGGTGGCGCAACCGCCATGGACTAGCACCGAAGTCGGCGAGCACCGCGTCCACGCCATCGAGACTGGTGCCGGACATAATCCCGACAAAGAGTTCTGAGGCTTTCAAAGAATGGCTTGGCGGAACTTATTCGAGCTTGGCAAAATGAGCGCCGCGCGCCAACGCAAGCCGCGAGATTAATGGTTTGACATCAGCATAGAAAGCCGGCATCAGTTGTGGTGTGATTGGCGGCCCTTCTGGTAAGGCCATGTGCGCCGGATTCTGCTGTATGCCGTTGACACGGAATTCGTAATGCAAATGCGGACCAGTGGCAAGTCCCGTCATTCCAACATAGCCGATGACATCGCCCTGCTTTACTTTCAGGCCGCGATGTAGTCCACCCACAAAACCCGAAAGATGACCGTAGACTGTGCTGTAGTTTCTCTGGTGCTCAAGTATTATCACATTGCCATATCCGTCTTGTTTGCCGGCAAACCGGACGAAGCCGTTGGCGGTGGCTTTGACCCGAGTGCCTATCGGTGCAGCGTAATCAATGCCTTTATGAGCGCGCCATTCCTTGAGTAACGGATGATAACGCGAATAACTGAAACCGGAAGTCACCCGCGAGAATTCTAGTGGCGAGCGCAAGAACGCCTTGCGCAGGTTGTTACCGTCCGGCGTGTAATAGCCGCCATGGTTATCGTCATCGTGAAAATATAAGGCTTGGTAGCTTTTACCCTGGTTGACGAACTCCGCAGCTAATACACGCCCGTACTTAATCGGCTTGCCGGCCGCGTAATATATTTCGTAGACGACGCTGAAGCTATCGCCTTCGCGGATGTCGCGATGGAAATCTATGTCTGAAGAAAAGATATCCACAATTTGCAGGGCGATGCTGTCTGGAAGATTCACCGCATCAGTTGCGGCAAACAGCGAGCGGTCGATTCTTGCCGATTTTGTCACGGCAAGCCGTTGCAGCGCCAATGGTTGTTCACTGAATCTGAAGCGGCCTTCCTTTTTTTCCGCGATAAATATGCTGCTACTATTTACATAACGCAGTAACAACAACTCGCCTGAGTCTCCGGTGATGACCTGCACGGTATTGCCTGGCATGAGTCGACGCAGGGACTCGAGTTCCTTGACGTTACGCAATAGAGAACGAATGTCGGTCCCATTGACATCCAATCGCGCCAAAATGGTGGCGATGGTGTCCCCGCGCTGGATGCGTTCCTCACGCCAGAATTCGGCGGGTATGGCATTTGCGGGCTCCTGCGGTGGCAGACGCAGTTCTTCAATAACTGTGCGCAGGGGAACGGACCTGCTCGGCGCGTACGGAGCAATGCCGAAAGCTGCCACTACACCAAACAGTGGAATAGTAAACAACACTAACACCCAAAGCCGTTTGATTTTGGGTGTGAGCCATAGCACCTTTTGCGCTAGAATTGTTATTTTATTGCCAAGCATTGGCTTTATTGGAGTTGCGGCCTGGGCAAGTTTAACAAAAAACCAAGCTACAGCAAAACGAACTCCTGCATATTTCCACAATCCCGTGAGTTTGCGACCGCAATGAGCTCGACTGCGCAGGCCATGCAAATCATTAAACGCGGCTGCGATGAGTTGCTGGTTGAAGATGAATTAATAGGAAAACTAAAAGCAGGAAGACCACTGCGGGTTAAAGCCGGTTTTGATCCGACCGCGCCAGACTTGCATTTAGGTCACACTGTATTGCTTAACAAAATGCGCCAGCTGCAGGACCTTGGTCATCAGGCGCTGTTCCTGATTGGCGATTTCACCGGCATGATCGGTGATCCCAGCGGAAAAAACACCACCCGCCCGCCGCTCTCACGCGAGGAAATCGCAGAAAACGCAAAAACCTATACTGGCCAGGTATTCAAAATCCTGAGAGAGGAACAAACCGAGGTAGTGTTCAACTCGAGTTGGATGGACAAATTTAGTGCAGCCGACATGATTAGGCTTGCCGCCACATATACCGTAGCGCGAATGCTGGAGCGCGACGATTTCGGCAAGCGCTATAAAAGCAATCAGCCAATCGCCATCCATGAATTTCTCTATCCACTGGTACAGGGCTATGATTCGGTGGCGCTTAAAGCCGACTTGGAACTGGGCGGCACGGATCAGAAATTCAATCTGCTAATGGGTCGTGAAATACAAAAGCAGTTCGGGCAAGCGCCGCAGTGCATTCTGACCATGCCGCTCTTGGAAGGACTGGACGGTGTAAACAAAATGTCGAAGTCGCTTGGCAACTATGTCGGTGTCACCGAGGCGCCGCAGGAAATTTTCGGCAAGCTGATGTCAATTTCCGACAAGCTGATGTGGCGTTACATCGAATTGCTCTCGTTCGAGCCCCCCGAGGCAATTTTGCGCTGGAAAAAGGAAATACAAGAGGGCCGCAACCCGCGCGATATCAAAGTGATTTTTGCCCAGGAGATCGTGGCGCGGTTTCACGGTAAAAAAGCAGCAGAAAATGCTTCCACCGAATTTGATGCGCGTTTCAAGCGCGGTGCGCTTCCTGATGTCATTGATCAGTACGAGGTGGAAGCGGGCGAATCGGGTATTGGAATCGCGCAGATAATGAAGCAGACAGATTTGACTGCAAGCACTTCTGCAGCTTTCCGCCTGATAGAACTAGGCGGAGTAAAACTGGATGGCGAGAAAGTCAGCGATAAATCACTCACTCTACGCAAGGGAAAAACTGTCATTTTGCAGGTCGGCAAGCGCAAGTTTGCCAAGATTAATCTCGTCTGAAGCAACCCTGAATCTTGCGCAGGGGTTTTATACTCTTTACATCCTCATCCCGGGTGTTATGCTAAAACGCATATGAAAGCATTGACTTTCGCCGTACTGCGGCTTCTCGCGGACGGCGAGTTCCACTCCGGCGAGGATCTGGCAAACACACTCGGTATTTCGCGCGCCAGCGTTTGGAATACATTAAAAGAAGTAGATGATGCGGGATTGGTCTTGTACAAAATCCGCGGACGAGGCTACCGTCTGGTTGAGCCTTTGCAATGGCTGGATAAGACGAAAATCACTTCAGCGCTGGGTACGCACGCGAACAGGTTTGAAATCGAAATCATCGATTGCACCGATTCGACTAATAGCTTGCTTATGCAAAAAGCAGCGCTTGGTGCGGTACACGGCAGCGTGGTGGCGGCGGAAATGCAGACGCACGGGCGCGGCAGACGTGGCAGAAGCTGGCACAGTAATCTGGGTGGAGCGCTGACTTTTTCTCTGCTGTGGCGAATCGATCAAGGTGTGGGTCTTTTATCCGGCCTGAGCCTAGGGGTCAGCGTGGCGCTGCTGCGCGCTCTAAAGTCGCTCGGCGTAAATGGTGTAGCGTTGAAATGGCCGAACGACGTATTACATCATTTTTGTAAACTTGCGGGCATTCTGATAGAAGTGCAGGGAGAGGCGCTCGGGCCTAGCCTCGCCGTTATTGGCGTCGGCATGAATCTCAAGCTCTCGGAGCATACAAGGGGCATTATTGATCGGCCGACCACGGATCTGTACTCCATTACCGGGGCAGCACCAGAACGCAACCACGCGCTAGGCTGCATGTTGGGCCACATGGCCGAAGTGTTGGATATTTTCGCCGTACATGGGTTTAGCGGGTTGCGGGAGGAATGGGTGGAGCACCATGCGTATCACAATAAGAACGTGAAGATCATGCTTCCCGGCGACGGCGCCGAAGAAGGCATGGTAACGGGTGTCGACGGTGAGGGCGCCTTATTGGTTAAAACAAACGGTGGCGAGCGCCGTTACAACACGGGGGAAATAAGCCTGCGGCCGGAGCATGCACCGTGATTCTCGCAGTGGACGCGGGCAACAGCCGCATCAAATGGGGCTTGCATAATGGCACTTGGATCAATATGGGGTCAGCTGCGCATGCCGAGGTTTACAGTTTGCGCGATGCATGGCAGAGCCAGTCTGCGCCCGATTGCGTCGTTATAGCCAATGTTGCCGGGGATCATGTCGGGTCTGCTCTGGAAAAATTGATTAAAGGTTTCCGTGCCAAGGTCCAGTGGGTAAGTGCGCGGGAATTTCAGTGCGGAGTGCGCAATGGATATGCCATGCCTTCGCAATTGGGTGCCGACCGGTGGGCCGCTGCGATAGCAGCATGGCATCTCTGTCATGAGGCATGTGTGGTGGTGAATGCTGGCACTGCAGTGACCGTGGATGCCCTGTCTGATGATGGAGTTTTTTTGGGTGGATTGATTATTCCGGGCATGTCGCTGATGCGCGACTCGCTGGCGAAAAATACTGCGGCGCTTAAGGTCGAACACGGAGTATTCAGACCATTTCCTGTCAATACTGCGGACGCGATAGAAAGCGGTATCGTTCAGGCATTATGTGGCGCCATCGAAAGCATGAGAAGCGCCCTGCACGCAGGCAAAGCTTCCCAATGTCTGTTGAGCGGGGGCAACGCCAGGGATCTGCACGCGCATCTTAACCCGCCGGCCAAAGTAATGGATAATCTGGTGCTGGAAGGCCTAGTCATCATCGCCGCAGAGGGCGCTGCAAAGTGAAGTGGTTCGTTTACCTGCTGTTGCTTGCTAATGTCGTGTTTTTTGCCTACATGCAGCTGATCGCAGGAGGTGATGAAGGGCAAATTACCCATCGGCCGCTGTATCCCGAAAAAATAAAACTGGTGAAACCCAACGAATCGATTGCCGTCGCGGCGTTGAAACCAGCGGACAAGCCGGAGAGGGCTGAGGCTGCCGACAAGCCTTTGGTATGTTTGGAATGGGGTGCATTCAGCGGCACAGAACAAGCACGGGCACAGGATGCGCTGGATAAATTACAGCTCGGCGAGAAATTAAGCGTGCGCACTGGCGAGGAAACGGTGGCTTACTGGATTTATATCCCTCCGCTAAAGACCAAAAAAGACGCGGAAAACAAAATTAACGAACTCAAGGCAATGGGAATCGACGAATATTTCCTCATGCAGGATAACAGTCCGTGGCGTAATGCCATTTCGCTCGGCGTATTCAAGAGTGAAGAATTGGCGCGGGGTTATCTCGAAAAACTTCAGGCGAAAGGGGTGAAGTCAGCGGTCATCGGAGAGCGCAATCACCAAGTCAAGCGAATTTTTTTCCAGATCCGCGGCGTGGGGGACGCGCAGGCAAACAAACTTGCCAAATTACAGGGTGAATTCTCCGGCAGTGAATTGCGAACGATAGACTGTACCCAAATCCAAAGCGCCGGCGCAACACACTGATATGATTCTTTAAGGAAACAATTTCCCGGGATTGAGAATATTGTTTGGATCAAAGACGCGCTTGATGTCTTTCATCACGGCCAATGTGGGAGGGTCGATTTCCCGCGCAACAAAGGCGCGTTTCTCACTTCCCACGCCATGTTCGCCTGAGAGTGTGCCATTAAGTTTCAGCACTAAGTCGAACACTTCGCTCAAGCACGTTTCGGCGCGCCGCATCTGATCGGCATCAGCCGGATCCACCAGCAGATTGACATGTATATTGCCGTTGCCGGCGTGGCCGAAATTGACGTTGGCAACTCTATATTTCTCGCTCAGGCTAGCTAATTCTTTCAGTAGCTCGGGCAACTTTGATACCGGGACCACGATGTCTTCGTTGATCTTTTTTGGCGCGATGTCGCGCAGCAGCGGCGCCAGTGCCTTGCGCGCCGCCCACAATGCCTTGGCATTGCTTACCTCTTGCGCTATTAAAAGGCCGGAGTTACTGCATGCGGGCAGTATTGCTTCCCGCGCCGCAGCGATTTCGTTTTGCGAGCCGTCGACTTCGATCATGAGCATTGCGTGCGCATCGTCCGGTACCATGTGCGGATGATGCGCGCGAATTAGGCCCAGGGATCCGTCGTCGAGGAATTCCAGCGCACTTGGCACCATAGGCTGCGACATGATTGCGATAACTGCCTGTGCGCAGTTTACCGCGTCGCGGTAATAGGCGGTTATGCCTTCCGCAAGAGCGGGCAACGGACTTAGCTTTAACGTTGCCTCAGTAATGACTGCAAGCGTGCCTTCGGAACCGATGATGAGTCGCGTGAGATCGTAGCCCACGACCCCCTTGGTGGTATAGCAGCCGGTCTTAATCATTTCCCCCGTGCCGATTACCGCTCTTAATCCCAGCACATGATCGCGGGTTGTCCCGTATTTCACGGCGTGCGGACCGCCGGCGCTGGTTGCAAGATTGCCACCAATGCTACAATACGCAGCGCTGGAAGGATCGGGCGGCCAAAAAAATCCGTGTGTTCTTGCGACGTCCTGCACTTCTTGATTAAGTACGCCCGGTTCGGCGACGATTACCCGATTTGCGGGATCAACGGCGAGAATACGGTGCATACGTTCCAGCGAGAGTGCTACCCCGCCTCGCTCGGGCAGGCTGCCGCCCGAAGTACCTGTGCCGCGTCCGCGTGCGGTGACCGGGATCTTGAATTCGTTGCACGCCGTAACGATGGCCTGCACTTGGGCAGCATCGGTGGGAAATGCGACGGCTTCGGGCGGGAACGTCTTGCGGGTGTTATCGTAGGAGTAGGCGAAACAATCCACCGGGTCGGTGAATAGGTTCTGAGCGGGTAGCGCCTGTTGCAGACGGCGCGAAAATTCACTGGAAATCATTGAAAAAGTCGGAAACTGTTTGACAAACGAGAATTATAGCAGCAGAGGGAATTAGGCCGCGCAGTCGGCGGCGGGCCGAACTTTGTGTTTCGGCGTATCATTTAACTGCGAAAATGTTTTATACTTCCCCTAAAGTCATCGAGGAAAAAAATCATGTTACTCGCGGCATTCTATGTTTTGGCGATCACGCTGATTATAATGCACTACACCGGGTGGCTGGCGAAACACAACCTGGAATGGCTTTTGTATGTCCTGGCACTCACAGTGTTCCCCGCGGTACTCTACCTGTAGCAGGATTGAATTGATCAGATTCATGCCCTGCGAATTTTTGCAAGCAGCGCCGTCGTCGAGGTTTTATGTATAAATGGTATTGAATAGACTTTTCCGCCCCAGCCAGAAACTTCTTTCGCGCCCACGATATTGTCGATTTTCCAGTCCCCGCCCTTAACTAAAATATCCGGCCTGCACACGATGATCAAAGCCAGCGGCGTGTCTTCAACGAACCAGGTCACTAGGTTAACCGACTCCAACGCGGCAACCACTGCCGTGCGGTCTACCAGCGTATTTACCGGGCGACCGGTTCCCTTATTGAGGCGTTTGACAGAAGCATCAGAGTTAACTCCAACGACCAGACTTGCGCCTAATGCTCGCGCCTGGGCAAGATAAGTGACGTGACCGCGATGCAGGAGCTCGAAACAGCCATTAGTAAACACCAGCGGACGGGGCAGATATTCGAGGCGTGCCGCGAGGAGAGCGGGTTCGCACAGCTTACTTTCAAAGTCTGGAGCGGGATACATTGCTTAGGACGCTAAGTTTATCACGCCCCGGCGCGCTTACAGAGGTAGCGGTTGAGTTCGTGCCCCGAATTAAAAATGCTATCGAACGGAAGTGACGAAATAAAAAGTGAACGAGGCGCTATTTGAACTTCCTATTGGGAAGATTTAGTCTCGGCGTCATCTGTATACTCAAACACCTTAACTACTTTTTCCACGCCGCTGGTGGTGCTGGCAATTTCAGCAGCATCGTTCGCTTCAGTGTGGTTAACGATGCCCATCAGATAGACCACCTTGTTTTCCGTGACCACCTTCACCCAGTTGGGCTGGAATTTCCTCGCTCCGATGAAGCGTGATTTTACTTCCGAAGTGATCACGCTGTCATTAGTGCGCGAGGTTAATGAGGTTGGCTCTGCGACAACAAGTTCATTCGTGACGCTTCTCACATCCGGAATATCTTTTACAAGATTTTCGATTCCCATCTTAACGTCTTCGGACGGCACTTCCCCCGTGAGCAGCACGATACGGTTGTAACTGGTTACATTGACGTGCATTGTGTCACTGTACCGCTTGAATTTCTCGGAGATGCGGCTCTGCGCCTTTAGTTCAATACCTTCGTCGTCAAGCATTGCAGCATTAGTGCGTCGGTCTTCCGCGACTACTACTCCGCCCGCGGCGGTGGTAGTAACAACGGCAACGCAACCTTGCAATGTGCCAATGGTCAGGACCAGAATTGCAAATATTACGCGGCGCATCATTCTACTCCCAAAACTAAACAATCTATCGCATCGCACAGGCAATGCAAGGCCAACACGTGAACTTCCTGGATGCGTGCCGTACTGTTCGCCGGCACGCAAATGTGGATGTCTTCCGGGCTAAGTATATCGGCGAGCTGCCCTCCTGACTTCCCGGTGAGCGCTACCACGCGCATCTGCCGCTCGTGCGCGGCGCGCACCGCTTCCAGAATATTGCGAGAATTTCCGCTCGTGGTTATCGCTAGCAGTACGTCGTTGGCTTGTCCCAGCGCCAGCACTTGTTTGGAGAAAACCTGGTCAAAATTGTAATCATTGGCAATTGACGTGAGGGTCGAGGTATCGGTGGTGAGCGCGATCGCCGCAAGTCCGGGGCGCTCCATTTCGAAGCGGTTCAAGAGTTCTGCGGCAAAATGCTGCGAATCCGCAGCCGAGCCGCCATTGCCGCAGGTCAAAATTTTTCCGTCTCGCATCAGACATTGCGTCATGCGTTCCGCGGCGCCGGCAATCGGGATTGCCAACGCGTCCATTGCTTGCAATTTGAGATGCGCGCTGTCGGAGAAATGCCCGCTGATTCTAGCGATTAAGTCCATTTACCCACACGATTTGACTTATGCATAACATATTGTGCGTCATTTCGCGGCTATTCTCCAAACGCGTTTTTTATCCACTGTATATCCCGCTCGCGCATTCCGCTCAGCAATACCGCATCAAAACGACAACGCGGCGTATCTCTGCTGGAAGCCAGGTAATGACGTGCGGCTTTAACCAGCTTCTCGCGCTTTTTGGCGGTAATGCTTGCTGCGGCGCCGCCGAAATTGGCGCTCGTGCGCAACCTCACTTCTGCGAACACCAGCGTATCACCATCGCGAAGAACAAGATCTATCTCGCCGAAACGGCAGCGATAGTTGGCTTCCAGCAATTCCAAGCCGTGGCTTTGCAAAAAGGTCGCGGCTACGCGTTCCGCCGCTAGGCCTTCAGTGCTTCGGTTCATACAGCACTACGACTTGGCCTCGATAAAACATAGCCGGGGTAAGTTCGCGCACGAACTGGTGATCGGGGCTAAGGCTAATTTGTCCGGTTACGCCGTCCAGAGTATATCCGGAGTAGGGGTCAATGCTAGACAAATCCTGGGAAATACGGAAGGCATCTATGCCCAAGGCATAGAGCCGTTCGAGGTCTACCATAACCACGTTTTTTGGACGCGGATAGATCATTACCGCTGGATGGTCGGTTTGCAGTAGCCACGGCATATCAACGAAGCGTATACCATTAAGATCTAGATTCAAAGTGCCCAGACCATTTCCGCTGAAGATCTGCGAGGTGCCATAAATGTTCACAGTCAAATCGATGTAAGGCCGTACTTGACGCGCATTTTTTGCCTCAAGCGCGAGGAAAATCATGTCAGCTTCGCTTATTTCCACTGCCTGTCTAAGCGTCACCAAGCTGTTCTGCTCGCCGGTAAAAAGCAGCTGCCTCACGATAACCCCGCCCAGTTTTTGCCATTCTTCTGTAAATGCCTGCTGCATGCGGTTGTCTAGCGGTGTGTCGGCACTGATGATCAGCGCTTTGCGCTTGCCATCATGCCAAGCCAACCTAGCAATTTGTCGCGTTTCGTTTTCAACTTGCAGGCTGAAGGTAAACATATCCGGCGGCAACTCCGGGGAATCTTCGGGAACATTGAGTGCGAGTGTGGGAACGCGCACCATGCCGCTGACGGCCAAAGCGGTGACAGCTTCCCGGGTGAGCGGGCCCACTACGACTTGCGCTCCAGCGGCCAGCGCGAGCTGATAGGTCGCAAGAATTTCGTCCGTTTGCTCGGTTGTTGCATAGGTCCTGACCGGCAGGCGGCCGCCGCTTTGGCGATTGGCGGCGGCAATAAACCCTTGACGCGTGATTTCTGCGGCGGCGCCAAAAGAATCCGATTTTAGAGGCAGGATTAAAGCAATATTCGGCTTGGGCGGACTGGTTTGCGCATTGGGATCAAGCGGCTTGGCCGGCGAGGTCTGCCCTGCTGATGGCACCCCAGTTTCGGCGCGGGTGGCAAATGCTATGGCACATCCGTATAGTATTGCTAACAGCGTTAGCAGAAAGGCCGGCAGGCGTTGCATCGAATACACAACAAAGCGGGTGAGCCTCTATTATATGTAGTTGCTACGCCGATTGGAAATTTGCAGGACATCACGCGGCGCGCTCTGGAAGTATTGAAACAGGTGGACATCGTAGCTGCGGAAGACACCCGCGTTACTTCACGTCTGCTTAAGCATTTTCAAATAACCGCAACAATGATGGTCTTGCAAGAGCATAACGAAAAGCACGCCGCCGAAAAGATAGTTGCGTTGTTGCAGCAGGGGAAATCAGTCGCGTTAGTAAGCGATGCGGGAACACCGGCGATAAGCGATCCCGGCGCCATTGTGGTAAGCCGGGTGCGGCGGGCCGGATTCCGCGTCGTTCCCGTGCCTGGCGCGAATGCCGCAGTCAGCGCCCTTTCGGTTTCCGGGAACGAGGTGTCGCATTTTTTATATTATGGGTTTTTGCCGAGCAAACCCTCGGCACGTCGTCGTGAGCTGAAAAATCTAGAGAGCCTGCCTTTTTTGCTGATATTTTATGAAGCGCCGCATCGTATTTTGGAAAGCATTGCAGACATGCAAGCTGTATTTGGCGGCGAGCGCGGCGTCACCATTGCGCGCGAGCTCACCAAATTGTTCGAGAATATTTACAGTGGGAGTCTGAGCACGGCGCTTGAATGGTTGAAGCAGGACCAGAATCATCAGAAAGGCGAGTTCGTTGTGGTGGTTTCGGGGACCGGAAGACAGACTGCATCTTCGGACGACGCGAATCGTTTGTTGACGGCTTTGCTGCACGAGCTACCGCTCAAGCAGGCAGTGAAACTTGCGTCGCAAATTAGCGGCAAGAGCAGGAAAACGCTATATGCTGCGGCCCTGCAAATCAAAGGGAACCCTTGAAGGTATAATGCAAAAATCAAAATAAGAGGATCGGGCAATTGCAGCGCATAACTTTCACTCGCCCGGACGATTGGCATGTACATCTGCGCGATGGAGATGAGCTGCGGGCTGTGATTAAGGACACGGCACGCCGTTTTGCGCGTGCCATCGTCATGCCCAATCTCGAGCCGCCGATAACAACCGCGAAAATGGCGATGGCTTACCGCGGCCGTATTCTCGGCGCGCTTCCGAGGCGATCAAGTTTCGAACCTTTGATGACCTTGTATTTGACCGGCGAAACCGAACCGAAGGAGATCGTCAAAGCCAAACGAAGCGGGATTATTCATGGAGTGAAATATTACCCCGTCGGCGCCACCACCCATTCCGCTTCTGGCATCACCGACCCGCGCAAATGTTTTGCGGTGCTGGAGGAAATGCAAAAGCAGGATATACCTCTTTTGGTGCACGGCGAAGTAACTGATCCTGAAGTGGATGTTTTCGACCGCGAGAAAGTATTTATTGAACGCGTGTTGTCGCAGGTAACGCAGCGCTTTCCGCGGCTGCGAATCGTATTCGAGCATATCACGACGCGCGAGGCAGTGGATTACGTTAAAAGCGCGCCACCCAATATTGCCGCAACGATTACTGCTCACCACCTGCTGCTCAATCGCAACGCCATGTTTTCTGGCGGCCTCCGTCCGCACCACTATTGCTTGCCTCTTTTAAAGAGAGAAACCCACCGGCAATCCCTGATCAAGGCGGCGACTAGCGGTGATCCTAAATTTTTCCTTGGAAGCGACAGTGCGCCGCATTCAAAAAGCGCCAAACAAGCGGAGTGCGGTTGCGCTGGCATTTATTCCGCGTACGCCGCAATCGAGCTGTACGCGGAAGCGTTCGAACAAGCCGGGGCACTGGATAAACTGGAATTATTCGCGAGTTTCCACGGTGCTGATTTTTACGGGCTACCGCGAAATACCGATAAAATCGAGCTTGCCCGGCGCAGCTGGAAAGTACCTCGCGCCCTACGTTTCGGAAAAGGCAGCCTCATTCCGTTGCGAGCAGGTGAAGCCGTTAAATGGCGGGTGATCTAGGCGGACATTTTGCGGCGGTCAAAAGCCTCGCGTAATGCCAGATTGTGCGCCTCGTCGTCCAGCGCAGCACCAAGCGGCGTGTACAAATAATTTTCCGAGATTTCGGCCCCCGCACGTGTTCATGGAAATGCTGGAATAGTTGGTTCCATGCCGTGCGGAACTGCTTCAGGATGACGGTTTTCAACGAGCTCGTATATTTGTTCCACTTTGCGCGCTGGGACATCAACCATCATCAGAATTTTGCCCTCTTCGATGTCCTTTTCAAAAATTTGCAGCTTCGAATTCGGTACCGCGCTAGCGACCAGACTGGATATCCAAGCGCCTACCAGGGCGCCCAACAATGTGGCAATCAACACTGTAACCAATTGCAGGGTCACACCTTCTGGGGGCGCGAACACCATCAAAATGCCGACCGCCGCACCCCCGGTACCGCCCAGGATCAGCCCCAGTTCCGCGCCGTGCACAATATCGGTCTTTTGCAGGACGTTAGCTTCGTGGAGATCTTCCAATGGAGTACCGCGCCGCGCCAGAGAATGGATATGACTTTCTTCAATACGAGCCAGCAAGAGATCATTCATCGTCTGCTGGGCGCTGGCAACATCCGGGAGGATAAAATAAAGCCTTCTTCTCATTTGAACCTCCTGTTTGTAGGTTGCAAATGTCTCAAGCACCTCCTTTTGATTGTCCGACCGGGCGAAAAGTTGCACGCTATTGGCGCACCCAGAAGCCCGTGTCTTACCGCCTTTGAAGCTTTTCCGTGTTAATATTAAATGTGAAGCTGGCCAGACAGTCGCTGTACGTATCTTCCATATGTATAGAGGAAAGTCCGGGCTCCGCAGAGCAGGATGCCGGCTAACTGCCGGACGCCGTGAGGTGATGAATAGGGCCACAGAGACGAGTCGTAGCCGACGCTAGCTGCGTCGCTGCGGGTGAAACGAGGTAACCTCCATCCGGAGCAAGACCAAGTAGGGAAGCGTTGACGCGGCTCGCGTAGCTTTCGGGTAGGTTGCTTGAGCGTGTGAGTAATCGCATGCCTAGAGAAATGACTGTCAAGGGATCAATATCCCTAACAGAACCCGGCTTATAGGCCAGCTTCTCTCCAATTCCCGGTGTATTTAATTCGTCAGCTCCATAGCTGCTTTGCAGCTGTTCGTCTTTTCTTCTGCTAATTCTTCGCTATCTAATTATAAATTAAGAAGAATTACATCAATTCCAAGAAATATCACTTAAGTATTTGTCCCAAAAAAGAAAAGGCTTGATTTTGTGCTTGACCTTGTGTTTTTTTTATTCTAGAGTGGGAAATAGTAGTAAAAGATGGGTTTGCTTGCAAAATCCGAATCATATTTGGGGGGAGTATGTTTCAGGGAGCGTCAACGATCAATTTGGACGCAAAAGGCCGGCTCGCCGTGCCGACGCGGCATCGTGACGCTCTGCAAAATCAAGGCGCAGGGAAACTCGTGCTAACCGCTCACCCCGACAGTTGCCTCCTGCTTTATCCCTATGCAGCCTGGGAGCCGATACGAGCAAAAGTCATGGGTTTCCCAAGCCTCGACCGCCAGGCAAGTCTCTGGAAGCGCTTGCTGGTTGGATTTGCAGAAGAAGTGGAGCTTGACGCGGCAGGACGCGTGCTGATTTCTCCCGAGCTTCGTTCTTTTGCCGCTCTCGAAAAGCGCGTGATGATGGTCGGCCAAGGCAGCCATTTTGAGATCTGGAACCTGGAAGCCTGGAATAAACAACTGGAGCAAATTACGGCTCAAGACAACAACACGCTACCACCAGGCATGGAGAATTTTTCGCTGTGAGTTCGTGAATGAACTCACGGCATGTAACGGTTTTGTTGAATGAAGCAATCGGGGCGCTGAATGTTCGGCCTGACGGAGTGTATGTGGATTGCACGTTCGGCCAAGGCGGCCACAGCCGGGCGATTCTGGGAAAGCTTTCGGCTAACGGACGTCTTATTGCGCTGGATAGAGATATGGCAGCAGTAGCGGCAGGGCGTGCGGTAATTGACGCCCGTTTTTGCGTTGCACACAGCAACTTTGGCAGATTGCGCGAAGTGCTTCGGGAGCTAAATGTGTCTCAGGTGGACGGAGTGTTGCTGGATCTTGGGGTGTCTGCAACGCAGCTGCAGGAAGCGGCACGCGGCTTCAGCTTCCGTTTTGACGGGCCGCTCGACATGCGCATGGATACAAGTCATGGGAAAACCGCCGCACAGTGGCTGGCCAGCGCTTCAGAAAAGGAAATCGGGGAGGTCATAAAGAACTATGGCGAGGAACGGTTTGCTAAACAGATTGCAAGAAAGATTATTGCGGCTCGAGCGTGGGGACCTGTTAACACCACACGGCAACTTGCCCAGATCGTGGCAAAAGCCGTTCGCACGCGCGAGCCAGGCCAGGACCCGGCGACACGCACATTTCAAGCTTTACGGATTCACATCAATCAGGAACTCGAGGAGTTGTCGATAGTGTTGCCACGAGCGGTGGATTTACTGCGGCCGCTAGGGAGGTTGGTGGTCATCAGTTTTCATTCGCTTGAAGATCGAATGGTAAAACGCTTTATGCGCGCGATGGCGAAACCGGAATCGTTACCGGAGAAATTGCCGGTAAGAGCCACTGATGCGGCGCAACCGAAATTGCGCCTGGTCGGCAAGCCGATCAAGCCAAGCGAGGAAGAAATACGGGCTAACCCCCGCGCGCGCAGCGCGGTGATGCGCATTGCCGAACGTATTGAAACAACAAGAAACCGAAGCGCAGCGGGCCTGGGTGACGTCGGGGGGAAATGTCACCGGTGACGAGACTGAATTTTCTATTGGCGCTTACATTAATAGCATGCGCACTGGGTGTTGTGACATCACAACACAAGGCACGTAAGTTGTTTGCGAAACTGCAGCAGGAACAGGAATTGTCGACTCAACTCGATGTGGAATGGGGACAACTGCAACTCGAGCAGAGCACCTGGGCGACACATGCACGGATTGAAAAAATTGCCAGCGAAATCTTGCAAATGCGTGTCCCTGATGTCAAGCACAGCCAAGTGGTGACACCGGAGACCGCGGCGACGGACAGAGCACATGAACAGCCACGCTAACCCGGCCCTGAAACTACGACTACCGGCGTGGCGCTCGCGCCTGGTATTGCTTACTTTGACGTTATGGTTTTGCGGGTTGGCAGGGCGGGCATTCTACCTGCAGGGCATGCACAACGATTTCCTGCAACAAAAAGGGGACGCCCGCTACAGCCGCGTGATCGAGATCCCTGCCCACCGCGGCATGATTATTGATCGTTCCGGCGAGCCGCTGGCGATAAGTACGCCAGTGGAGTCGGTTTGGGTGAGCCCGGCGGATATCGAGATTACGCCGCACAAACAAAAACAGTTGGCAAAACTGCTTGAAACGGAAAGCGCGGATATCAGCAAGCGCTTACACGAAAGTGACAGGGAATTCGTTTATCTGAAACGCCAGCTTTCTCCGGACGATGCCGCTAAAGTCGTGCAGCTGGGAATTCCGGGGGTGTATTTGCAGCGCGAGTACCGTCGCTACTACCCGGCCGGTGAAGTCATGGCGCATTTATTGGGATTCACCGATGTTGATGATAACGGCCAGGAAGGCCTAGAACTTGCGTTTCAAGATTGGCTTGGCGGCAAGCCGGGCAGCCGCCGCGTCATCAAGGACCGGCTCGGGCAGATCGTTGAGGACGTAGAAAGCATCAAGGTGCCGCAGGAAGGGCGCACGCTCGAACTCAGCATAAATAGCAAAATCCAGTATCTCGCGTACCGCGAGCTCAAACAGGCTGTCGAAGCGCAGCGCGCCAAGGCTGGTGGCATTGCGGTGCTCAATGCATTAACCGGGGAAGTACTGGCGCTGGCAAGCGTGCCTTCCTACAACCCCAATAACCGCACAAAACTTAATCCGAAACGCACACGCAACCGGGTTATCACCGATTTATTCGAGCCAGGCTCCACGCTCAAGCCGTTTACCATAGCGGCTGCGTTGGAAGCGGGGATCGTCACACCGAACAGTGTGATTGAAACTGCTCCGGGGCAATTCAACGTCGGCAACGCGACCATTCACGACGCGCACCGCGAAGGGGCGCTAACCGTGGCGCAAGTCATACAGAAATCAAGCAACATTGGCGCTGCGAAAATTGCACTGTCGCTGACTTCGCAATCGCTATGGGACATTTTCAACCGTGTTGGGTTTGGGACACTGCCGCGTTCCGGTTTTCCCGGAGAGGTACCGGGAAAACTGCGCTCTTATAAGACCTGGCGACCGATTGAACAGGCCACCATGTCTTACGGGCACGGCATTTCAGTGAGCCTCATACAGCTTGCGCGAGCCTATACCGTATTTGCTACGGACGGCAAATTGCTACCTCTGTCCCTGCTAAAGCTCAATTCGCCGCCAAGCGGCACCCTTGTCATATCCGCTGCAACCGCGCGCGCAGTGCGCAACATGCTGGAGTTGGTAGTGGAACCCGGCGGCACCGCGCCGCGCGCGCAGGTGCTCGGCTATCGCGTCGCTGGGAAAACCGGAACCGCGCATAAACTGGAAGATGGAAGCTACATCGGTGATCGCTACGTGTCTTCGTTTATTGGGATGGCTCCTGCCTCAGCTCCTCGCTTGATCG
This sequence comes from Burkholderiales bacterium, assembly GCA_035624615.1. Lineage (GTDB taxonomy): Bacteria > Pseudomonadota > Gammaproteobacteria > Burkholderiales > JAHFRG01 > JAHFRG01. The sequence goes on from DASPRE010000088.1 coordinate 24,742, forward strand.
TTGCAGTGATGCTGGATGAACCCTCGGCTGGGGAATATTACGGCGGGATTGTGGCGGCGCCGGTATTCAGCCAGGTAATGGCCGGAGCACTGCGCATGCTGGATATTCCGCCTGATGCGCCGGGCAATACGGTTTTACCGCCGACGAACCTGCCGGTAATCAAGGAGGAAGCTTGAGCTCCGGATCAGGCAATGCGACGCACATGGGTACAGGTATTTTTAAGCGCCTGGGCGTAACTGTGCAGCGTCTGGCCAGCGACAGCCGCAAAGTGCAAGCAGGCGACACATTTTTGGCTTACCCAGGTGAAACGTTAGACGGGCGCAAATTCATTGGGCAAGCAATCGCCAGCGGCGCGAATTCGGTGCTGTGGGAAAGCGAGGACTTTGCATGGAATCGTGAGTGGCAGGTGCCGAATCTCGGTATCAAAGGATTGCGAGACAAGATTGGCGATCTTGCAAGTTACCTATACGGTCAGCCGTCCCAGAAACTCTGGGTAATCGGAGTCACGGGCACCAACGGCAAGACTTCGTGCAGCCATTGGATAGCGCAATGCCTGACAAGGCTGGGAAAAAAAACCGCAGTAGTCGGAACGCTTGGCAACGGTTTTCTCGGGGCGCTGGAGCCAACTCTTAATGCAACGCCAGATGCCGTGTTGCTGCAGGCGCAGATGGCGAAATTTGTGGAACAGGGCGCACAGTGTGTGGCCATGGAGGTTTCTTCACACAGCCTGGTACAGGGGCGGGTCAACGGCGTGGATTTTGATATCGCACTGTTCACCAATCTTTCACGGGACCATCTTGATTATCACGGCAACATGCAGGCTTATGCTGCGGCAAAGGCCAGACTTTTTCATTGGCCCAGTTTGCAATACGCCATCATCAATATGGATGATCGTTTCGGCATGGAGCTGGCCGCCGGCTTGCAACAATCGCCGGTAACGGTTCTTGGTTACGGACTCGGGAAAGGCGAAATTTCCGGCCACCTGCTGAATTTGAGCAAACATGGGCTGACCCTAGAAATTGTTACCTCCTGGGGCACGGCGACCTTACAAAGCAGCATGCTTGGCGCTTTTAACGCCAGCAATCTGCTGGGGGTGCTTGCGACGCTGCTGGCGAGCGAAGCACCTCTGGCGGATGCGGTAACAGTGCTAGGGCAGGTACAGGCAGTGCGTGGACGGCTAGAAGTGTTGAGCGAAAAGGGCAAGCCGACAGTGGTTATTGATTATGCACACACCCCCGACGCACTGGAAAAAGTGCTGCAGGCGCTGCGTGAAATTTTGAACGCCGGCAGCGGCGCGAAAATTTTTTGCGTGTTTGGCTGCGGCGGTGACCGAGACCGTGGCAAGCGCGCGCTGATGGGAGAGGTGGCATCGCGTTTAGCGGACCTGCCGATTGTTACAAGTGATAATCCCCGCGGCGAAGCGCCACGCGCGATCATTGAACAAATTTTAAGCGGAATGCAGCCCAATTACCGCGTGGTAGAGGACCGCGCTGCGGCGATCTACCGGGCTATAGCCGAGGCAAACGAACGTGACGTCGTGCTGGTCGCCGGCAAGGGACATGAAACATACCAGGAAATTAACGGGGTGAAATTGCCGTTCAGCGATGTCGAGGTGGCGAAAAACGCACTGCGCCAAAAGATTTAAGACGCTCAATGCTTGATTTGCAGCAAGCGGCAGCCGTGTTAAATGCAACCGTGAGAGGGAAGAACGTGACATTTTCTGGAGTGAGCTCGGACACGCGCACTTTGAATAGCGGTGCATTGTTCGTCGCGCTTAAAGGCGAACATTTCGACGGACGCGAGTTTTTGGCACAGGCGAAAGAAAAAGGCGCGGTCGCAGCGCTGGTTACGGAACCGCAATCCGCAGACACTGCGGGGGCTCTCGCCGCCCCCTCGGATTTTCCGCTACTCGTCGTAAAAGATGCACGCAAATCGCTCGGCGCACTCGCTGCCTATTGGCGCAGCCGTTTCAACATTCCCGTGGTAGGCGTGACCGGCAGCAACGGCAAGACCACCGTGAAAGAAATGCTAGCGAATATTTTGCGCAAGGCTACGGGGTCGCCGCAGTCGGTGCTGGCGACAAGGGGCAATCTCAACAACGATATCGGCGTGCCGCTCACCTTGCTGGAATTGCGCAGCCAGCATCGTTACGCGGTTATTGAAATGGGCATGAATCATCCGCGAGAGATTGCCTTTTTGACAAGCCTGGCCAAACCCGATGTGGCCTTGGTGAACAACGTGGCCCCTGCCCATCTCGAGGGATTAGGTTCACTTGAGCAGGCGGCGTATGCCAAGGGCGAGATTTTTGAAGGATTGTCCAAAAACGGGGTGGCAGTGATCAACGCCGACGATGAATACGCGGATTTGTGGCGCAAGCTGTGCGCCGGCAAGCGTGTTCTTGATTTTGGCCTGGATCACCCCGCAGCGGTGTCCGGGAGCTGCGTGCTGCAGGTTACTGGACTTGAAATCTCAGTGCGAGCCGATTCGGGTGAAATGCACATCAGTTTGCGGGTTGCCGGATTGCATAACGCGAGAAACGCGCTTGCTGCGGCTGCCTGTGCACTCGCGCTTGGTGTCAACCGCGAAGCAATCTGCGCCGGGCTTGGCGTGTTTACTGGGGTAAAGGGGAGGACGCAGCGCAAGCCCGGCAAAAACGGAGCGGTATTGATTGATGATACATACAACGCCAATCCGGAGTCAGTGCGCGCAGCGATAGAGGTATTGCGCGCCGAAGCGGGGAAAAAAGTTTTGTTGCTAGGAGATATGGGGGAACTTGGCACGCAAGCGCCCGCATTGCATATGCAAATCGGCAAGCAGGCAAAGGAAGCTGGAATCGACGTGCTGTACACGCTGGGCGAATTTTCGGCTGACGCGGCGCGGCAATTCGGCAAAGGGGCTAGGCATTTCACGGGAATCGAAGAATTGCTCGGCGCAGCTGAGAAACTGCTTGCTCCGGGTGTCACGGTGCTAGTAAAGGGTTCACGCTTTATGCGAATGGAAAGAATAGTGGAAAGGCTTGCCGCTGAATGATGGATTGTGACAGCGATTTAATGCCTAAAAATGGAAATGGTATATGTTGCTTGCGTTAGCACAGTGGCTAGCTCCGGACATCCGCGCCTTCAATGTGTTCAATTACATCACGTTGCGCGCTGTGCTGGCGACGCTGACTGCACTGATGATTTCTTTCGTCCTTGGCCCAGCGATGATCAAAAAACTCACCGCCTACAAAATCGGGCAAGCGGTGCGTGACGATGGCCCGAGCTCGCACTTGAGCAAAGTTGGTACACCGACCATGGGTGGTGCTTTGATTCTGGTTTCAATCGCCTTGACTAGTTTGTTGTGGGTGGATTTGCGCAATCGTTTTATATGGGTGACGCTTCTGGTTACCCTGGGCTTTGGCCTCATCGGCTGGGTGGACGATTATCGAAAGGTAGTGCAGCGCGATCCACACGGATTATCGGCGCGCGCCAAATTTTTTTGGCAGTCGCTGATCGGGCTTGCCGCGGCGCTGTTTCTTGCGTTCAGCGCCACGCTGCCGGCGCAGACCATTTTCATCGTGCCGTTCTTTAAGCACGTCGCTTACCCGTTGGGCACTGTCGGTTTTGTCTTCATGACTTATCTGGTTATCGTGGGATCAAGCAATGCGGTGAACCTCACCGACGGTCTGGATGGTCTAGCCATCATGCCAACGGTAATGGTGGGCAGCGCACTCGGTGTGTTCGCTTACGTTGCCGGTCACGCCGTATTTTCCAAATATCTCGGGTTTCCTTTCATTTCCGGTGCGGGAGAATTGACAGTATTTTGCGCGGCCTTGGCAGGTGCGGGTCTGGCTTTTCTATGGTTTAACGTCTATCCGGCGGAAGTGTTCATGGGCGATGTGGGTGCCTTGGGACTCGGTGCCGCTCTCGGCGTGGTGGCGGTGATCGTGCGCCAGGAAATCGTGCTGTTCATCATGGGCGGCGTGTTCGTCGTGGAAACGCTCTCAGTGATGCTGCAGGTAGCCTCATTTAAATTGACAGGGAAACGCATATTCCGCATGGCTCCGCTGCACCACCACTACGAATTAAAGGGATGGAAAGAAAATCAAGTCGTGGTGCGGTTCTGGATCATCACCATGATGCTGGTTTTGATCGGTCTTTCCACACTGAAACTTCGGTAACAGAAATGAATTTGGAGCTATCGGGAAAAAAAGTTTTGGTGCTGGGGCTGGGTGACAGTGGCTTGTCCATGGCGCGCTGGCTTCACCGTAAAGGCGCGCAAGTGCGTGTGGCCGACAGCCGCAGACATCCCCCGCATGCGGCGCAACTCGCCGATGAAATGCCGCTAGTGCCATTGGAATGCGGCCCTTTCCGCAGTAGCAGTTTCAGCGGAATTGACATGATTGCTATAAGCCCCGGCGTTGCCCTCCGGGAGCCTCGGGTTTCCGAGGCTCTTAACGCCGGGGTTCTTGTTGTAGGCGACGTAGAAATTTTCGCGCAGGCGGTCAAATCATTTGCCGGGACAAAAGTGATCGCCATAACTGGTTCCAACGGAAAAAGCACCGTGACTAGCATGGTCGGAGCAATGTGCCGCACCGCCGCCCTCAGTACCGTAGTTGCGGGAAACATCGGCATGCCGGTACTGGATGCGTTGACGCAAGTGGAAACGGAACTTAGCTACGGGAAAAATGCGCCGGATTTGTTCGTACTCGAGCTATCCAGCTTCCAGTTGGAAACCACTTATAGCCTGGATGCCAATGCCGCTACGGTACTGAACCTGTGCCAGGACCATCTGGACCGTTATGAAAGCATGGAAGATTACGCAGAGGCCAAGGCGCGTGTTTTTTCAGGCCACGGTGTGCAAGTTGTGAACCGCGGAGACGAAATAAGCCGGCGCCTTGCTGATCCCGCGCGAACAGTTCTGAGTTTCGGCTTGGAAAAACCCAGTGGCAACAGTGAATGGGGAATGATTGATTTAGGTGGGGAGCCATGGCTAGCGCAAGGGGAAACAGGATTGATGCCGCTTAAGGAATTGCCGCTTGCCGGTTTGCACAATGCCGCTAACGCACTGGCCGCGTTGGCATTGTGCAGGGCCATTGGCTCGGAATACCCGCCTCTGCTCACAGCGCTAAAGAAATTCACAGGGCTGGCGCACCGCGTGCAAAAGGTAGCTGAAATCCGCGGGGTGGTGTTTTACGACGATTCAAAAGGCACCAATGTTGGCGCCACCATCGCAGCGCTCACCGGCATGGCCCAAAAAGTGGTGCTGATTGCCGGGGGGGACGGCAAAGGCCAGGATTTTTCCCCGCTTAAATCTGCGATTGCCGCCCATGCCCGGGCGCTGGTGCTCATCGGCCGCGACGCGGACAAAATCGCCAAAGCCGTTGCCGGCTGCGGCGTACCGCTTCTGCGTGCGGCCAGCATGGAAGACGCGGTGCTACTGGGTTTTAGCAAAGCGCAGCGCGGCGACGCTGTGCTGCTTTCACCCGCTTGTGCGAGTTTTGACATGTTCCGCGATTATCAGCATCGAGCAGACGTTTTTATGCGCGCCGTCCAAGGCTTGCAAGCGCAGTCCAAGGTCGGAGCGAATTGAATGTTATACGCGTTGCAGAAAAAACGAGTACCGCTCCCGGCGTATGATGAATCGCTGGCTTGGGTGACGCTGTCGCTTCTGGCTCTGGGGCTGGTGATGGTGTATTCAGCCTCTATCGCGATTGCCGAAGCGGGCAAATGGCATCAGCCGACATATTTTCTGATGCGGCATGCGCTGTTTATCGGGATCGGCATCGCGCTGGGAGCAACTGCATTTCAGCTGCCAATGCAACTTTGGCAACGCATGTCCCCTTATCTGTTCCTACTCGGTGCGGGCCTGCTGGTATTAGTGCTGATACCCGGAATAGGCCGCGAAGTCAACGGCGGCCAGCGCTGGCTCCCGCTGTTTTTCGTTAACCTGCAGCCGTCGGAATTCATGAAGTTGCTGGTGGTTATTTACGCCGCTGATTACACGGTACGGAAGGCTGCCTACATGCACAGCTTCCGCAAGGGTTTCCTGCCCATGTTGCTGGTGATGCTGCTGATCGGGGGACTCTTGCTGCAAGAGCCGGATTTCGGCGCATTCGCAGTGATTGCCGCGATCGCCATGTCCGTCCTGTTTCTGGGCGGAATGAACTGGAAGCTGTTTGCCGGACTAATCCTCATGCTGGTCGTCGGTTTCCTGCTCTTGATCTGGACTTCGCCCTACCGCATGCAGCGCATTACCGGATTCATGGATCCTTGGGCGGACCCCTTTGGCAACGGGTATCAATTGAGCCACGCGCTTATTGCTTTCGGACGCGGTGAGTTGTTGGGCGTGGGACTTGGCGGGAGCGTCGAAAAACTGCTTTACCTGCCTGAAGCGCACACCGATTTCCTACTCGCAGTGATCGCCGAAGAACTTGGGTTCGCTGGCGTCATTGCGGTCATCGCATTGTTTACGTGGCTGGTGACGCGAGCGTTCGCCATTGGCCGTCAAGCCACCTACTTAGAACGCTATTTTTCTGCGCTGGTAGCGCAAGGCATTGGAGTTTGGCTGGCGGTGCAAGCAATTATCAATATTGGGGTCAACATGGGCGTGCTGCCGACCAAGGGTTTGACTTTGCCGCTCATGAGCTTCGGCGGCAGTGGCATGGCTGCTAACTGCATTGCGATTGCATTGCTGCTAAGAGTGGACCGGGAAAACCGCCAGCTCATGCGGGGGAAGCCCGTATGAGCTGGCAGGTTTCGGTGGAGGCTAACGTGGTGATGGCCAACGTTATGCCGGAACCAAAATTAGATCTCGTCCGGGGGAAACCCGTATAGATGAGCCGCACGATATTGATTATCGCGGGAGGCACCGGCGGTCATGTGTTTCCCGGTCTAGCCGTGGCGGAGTATTTCAGGAAGCAGGGGTGGCGCGTGGTATGGCTGGGCACGCGCGCTGGCATGGAGGCAAAGTTGATTGCGCAACACGGATATGAAATGGCATGGGTGAGTTTTTCAGGGGTGAGAGGAAAAAGCGCGCTGCGTTTTTTATTGCTGCCGATGAAACTTTTGCTGGCGTTCTGGCAGTCAGCCCGCGCTATATTCAGCTATCGGCCGGATGTGGTACTCGGCATGGGCGGTTATGTGGCGTTTCCGGGAGGAATGATGGCCTCCTTGCTAAACAGGCCGCTGTTAATTCACGAGCAGAATTCGATAGCCGGGTTGGCCAACAAAGTGCTGGCTAAACTCGCGGACAGAGTTCTGACGGCGTTCCCCGAACCATTCGGTGCCGAAAAAACGGCTAAACAAATAATCACCGGAAATCCGGTGCGCGGTGAAATCATCGGTATCGAGCGTCCAGAGGCGCGTTATAGCAAGCGCAGCGGACCTCTACGTGTGCTGGTAGTGGGTGGAAGCTTGGGAGCGCAGGTGCTCAACCAAACGGTGCCGCAGGCGTTGGCGCTGTTGCCCGCGGAGGCCCGGCCAATAGTTACTCATCAATCAGGCGCGCAACACTTTGCCGCACTCAATAAGGAATATGCGCACGCTGGTGTCGAGGCCCGGGTCGAAGCGTTTATCGCCGACATGGCGCGGTGCTATGCGGAATCCGATTTGGTGATTTGCCGCGCCGGCGCGCTCACCATTGCCGAAATCGCTGTTGCTGGTATCGCCAGCATCCTAGTGCCTTATCCGTGGGCGGCAGACGATCACCAGACGCACAATGCGCAGTTTCTGTTGGACCGAGGCGCGGCATGGATCCTGCCGCAAAGCGAGTTGACCCCGCGCTCGCTTGCCGATCTGTTGCATGGAATTAACCGCGAGATATTGCTGCAAGTCGCGTGCCGTGCGCGCCAGCTTGGGAAACCCGACGCCACCGAGCTTGTGGCGCGGTCGTGCATGGAGTTGGCGCATGCGGCATAAAGTCAAACATGTGCATTTCATCGGCGCCGGCGGTTCGGGTATGAGCGGCATCGCCGAAGTGTTGCTCAACCTAGGATTCCGGGTGAGCGGTTCGGATCTTGTAGAGAATGCCGCCACCCAGCGTCTGAATATGCTCGGCGCCAAAATCCACCAAGGGCATGCGGAAGCGTATGTAGAAGGTGCCGATGTGGTGGTCGTATCAACAGCGGTCAATGAAGAAAATCCTGAAGTCGGCGCGGCGCGCAGGCGCGGCATACCGGTAGTACCGCGCGCCAAGATGCTGGCGGAATTGATGCGCCTGCGCCAAGGTATTGCCGTTGCCGGCACCCATGGTAAGACCACTACCACCAGCTTGGTTGCCAGCGTTCTGGCGGAAGCGGGACTGGACCCGACTTTTGTAATCGGGGGAAGGCTCGAGGCAGCGGGCTCGCACGCCAGGCTGGGCAGCGGCGAATTTATCGTGGTCGAAGCCGACGAATCGGATGCCTCGTTCCTTTATCTGCAGCCAATAATGGCGGTGGTAACCAATATTGATGCCGACCACATGGACACGTACCGCCACGATTTCGGAAAACTCAAACAGGCATTCGTCGACTTCATCCAACATCTTCCGTTTTATGGCACTGCAGTGTTATGCATCGATGATGTCAGAGTCCGGGAGATCATCCCGCTCATTACCAAACCTGTCGCAACATACGGGCTTGGCGAGGTGGCGCAGGTGCGCGCGGTCGACGTCACCCATCGCGATGGAAAAATGCAGTTCCGCGTTATACGCCCTGGCGGCAAAGATTTGTCTGTCACGTTGAACATGCCGGGCGTACATAACGTGCAAAACGCGCTTGCTGCGATAGTCGTGGGAATGGAACTGGGTGTAGCGGATGCGGCAATCGTTAAAGCACTCGCGGGGTTCAAAGGCGTGGGACGGCGCCTGCAGCGTTACGGTGAAATCCGGCTTGAAGGCGGCGGCAGCTTTATGCTGCTCGACGATTATGCACACCACCCGGCGGAAATCGCAGCGACGTTGGACGCAGTGCACGGCGCTTTCCCCGGCAGGCGCATCGTGCTGGCCTTTCAGCCGCACCGTTACAGCAGAACCCGAGATTTGTTTGAAAATTTCGCGAGAGTGCTGTCGACGGTGGAGTTGCTTTTGTTGTGCGAGGTGTATCCCGCCGGAGAAAAGCCGATTGCCGGCGCGGATGGCAAGGCTTTGACGCAGGCGATTCGGCTGCGTGGCAAGGAGCCGATATTCGTGGGAACAGTGGCTGAACTTCCGCAGGCAATACGCAAGTCTGCTCAGTCCGGGGATGTGGTGGTGACAATGGGAGCAGGCTCGATCGGGAGTGTGCCGGCAATGCTCATGCAAAACGCCGCATAACTTAAGGATGTGAAACAGAATCGAAATTTATGAAGATGATTGAGCAAGATGATCTCAGAGGATTACGCGGAATTCTGCGCCTCGACGAGCCGATGGCGGACCATGTGAGTTGGCGCGCCGGGGGCAAGGCAGACCGCGCCTACCTACCCGCTGATCTCGCTGATCTTGCCGTGTTTTTGGAGACCTGCGGCGAGGACGAAGCGATATATATGGTCGGGCTTGGCAGCAATCTTCTGGTGCGTGACGGCGGCGTGCGCGGCACGGTTATTCTTCTGCACGGGGCTTTGCAACAACTGCGGTTGGAGCCCGGCGCGCAGGAGCACGGAATGATTTACGCGGAGGCCGGTGTGGCTAGTCCCAAGGTGGCACGTTTCACCGCAGTGAATGGTTTTCAAGGCGCCGAATTTCTCGCGGGAATTCCTGGCACGGTAGGCGGCGCATTGGCCATGAACGCCGGCTGTTATGGCAGCGAAATCTGGGAAATCGTGGCCCAGGTGCTGAGCATCAGCCGCAACGGAGCACTCAATCTGCGACGCCCCGCGGATTACGACATCGGATACCGCTCAGTAGCGCTGCGTTCCAAGGCCGAGGAATGGTTTGCCGCAGCATGGCTGAAACTGCCGCGCGGGAACAGCATTGCCGCGCAGGAAAAAGTCAGGGAATTGCTCAAGCGCCGCATCATGAGCCAGCCGCTGAATGAGCCAAACGCTGGATCGGTTTTCCGCAATCCGCCGGGCGTTTTTGCCGCGCAGTTGATTGAACAATGCGGGCTAAAAGGTGAACGCGTTGGCGACGCCGTAGTCTCGGCGAAACATGCCAATTTCGTCGTCAATGCCGGCGCGGCTACGGCTGCAGATATTGAGGCGTTGATCGAAAAAGTACGTCTTACGGTGCGGCAGAAATGCGGAATCGAATTGGAAGCCGAAGTGCGAATTATTGGCGAAGCGTGAGGAGTAAGGCTTGGGCAGTAACACAATTGGAAAATTCCCGGCGATCATGGGTGGGCGAGCCGGACTCGGACTCGCGAAGCGTGGAGCGGGGAGGCGAAGCGGCGGCCACCCGCAGGGATTTTTCACTAATGGCAAAGCGCTATGAGTCAGTTTGGCAAAGTTGCGGTGCTCATGGGTGGCCGCTCAGCTGAAAGAGAGATTTCGCTGATAAGCGGCAAGGCGGTGCTTGCTGCGCTCAAGGGCCGCGGAGTTGACGCGCACGCGTTTGATCCGAAAGAGCGGCCATTGGAGCAACTGCGAAGCGAGGGTTTCGACCGCGCATTTATCGCGCTGCACGGTCGGCTTGGTGAAGACGGCACGATTCAGGGAGCGCTGCAAATGATGGGGATTGCTTATACCGGAAGCGGGGTAATGGCGAGCGCGCTGGCGATGGATAAATGGCGCACTAAGCTGGTATGGCGAGCGGCGGGAATCAGGACGCCGCGCTGGGAACTGCTGAATGCAGACGGCGATTTTAAAAAAAAGGCCCAAAGACTAGGGCTTCCCTTGATGGTAAAGCCGTCACGAGAGGGTTCAAGTATCGGCATGAGCAAGGTATTGAGGGCGGAACGATTGCGCGCGGCGTATCGACGCGCCGCAAAGCTTGACGACGTGGTGATCGCGGAAAAATTCATCAAAGGCATCGAATTGACTGCCTCCATTCTTGACGGCCGGGCGCTGCCGCTGATACGCGTAGAAACGCCGCGGGCTTTTTACGATTACCGGGCGAAATATTTTGCCAGCAGCACACGCTATATTTGCCCATCTGGGCTCAGCGCCAAACAGGAAAAAAAAGTTCAGGAAAAAGCCCTTCAGGCATTCCGGATATTGGGCTGCAGTGGCTGGGGCAGAGTCGACCTGATGCTGGACACGGGGCGGGTGCCCTATTTTATAGAGGTGAATACGGTGCCAGGTATGACTGACCACAGCCTAGTACCGATGGCGGCGCGCGCAGCTGGCATAAGCTTCGAAGAACTGGTGATGAGGATTTTGGACTCGGCGCATGTGGAATAGACCCTACTTAATGCTGTGGACTGCCAATCTGCTCTATGCGTTTGCTGGGGCACTGGCGCTTTCCGCGGGGTTTAACGCGGCAATCCGTCTTCCGTGGTTTGAACTGCGAGAGGTGGTCGTGAGCGGGGAGCTTGACCACGTCACGCGCGAGCAATTGCAGCAGGCGGTACGACAGCTGAAAGGAAATTTTTTCACACTGGACTTGAATCAGGCGATGAGCGGGTTCGAAAAACTGCCATGGGTGAGAAGCGTCAATTTGCGCCGCCGTTGGCCGGACCGTTTGGAGGTGGTGTTGCAAGAGCAGGTACCGCTGGCGCGCTGGGATGGCGGCGGGCTGGTCAATACGTATGGCGAGGTTTTTCCGGGCGAGACAGGCCTGAATCTGCCGCTGTTTTCCGGTCCCGAGGGAAGCGCGCCAGATATTACGAGGCAATATCTGTTGTTCAGCCGCGATCTGGCGCCAATTAACCTGCGGGCGGTAGTGGTGCAAATGTCGCAGCGACGTGCCTGGCAGCTTTGGCTGGACAACGGCTTGCTGCTGGTGCTCGGCAGAGAGCGCAGTGAGGCTCGGCTGGAGAGATTTGTCGCCGTATACCACGACACCATAGGCCGGCTTCCATGGCAGCCTTCCTACGTGGATTTGCGCTACGACAACGGTTTCGCGCTGCGAGCGCCTCAGGCGGTGAGACAGAGCAATGAACCCAGCAAACAAGAAAAACGCAGGTCGGAGCAAGGGGAGTTATAGAGGATGCCAATGAGCCGGGGGAAGGAAAACAAGAACCTCATAGTGGCCCTTGATATCGGGACCACGAAAATCGCCGCAATTGTCGCAGAAGTTCGGCCCGAGGGCGGGCTGGAGATCATTGGTATGGGCAGCGCACCCTCGCGCGGCCTGAAGAAAGGTGTGGTGGTAAATATCGAATCTACGGTGAACGCGATCCAGCGCGCGCTGGAGGAGGCGGAGCTCATGGCCGACTGCAAGATTCGTGAGGTGTATACCGGCATCGCCGGCAGCCACATCAAGAGCTTCAATTCGCACGGCATGGTGGGAATCAAGGACAAGGAGGTTGCGCAGATCGATGTGCAGCGCGTTGTGGAAACAGCTAAGGCAGTGAACATACCGACCGATCAGCAAATTCTGCACATTCTCAATCAGGAATTCATTATTGACGGACAGGAGGACGTGCGCGAACCACTGGGCATGAGCGGAGTGCGCCTGGAAGTGAAGGTGCACATCGTGACCGGAGCTGTTTCGGCAGCGCAAAACATTATGAAGTGCATACGGCGCTGCGGACTTTCGGTGCGCGATTTGGTATTGCAGCCGCTAGCGTCCGCCACAGCGGTGCTGTCCGAAGATGAAAAGGATTTGGGTGTATGTCTAGCGGATATTGGCGGCGGCACTGCGGATATCGCGGTGTTTACTCATGGCGCGATCCGCCATACCTCGGTAATCCCGATCGCGGGCGATCAAATCACCAACGATATCGCAATGGCTTTGAGAACGCCAACCAAAGACGCCGAGGATATCAAGCGGCGCTTTGGCTGCGCGCTGCGGCAGCTCGCTGATCCGCATGAAATGGTGGAGGTCCCCGGTGTGGGTGACCGCGGCCCACGCCAATTATCACGGCAAACACTTGCTGAGGTCATCGAGCCTCGCGTTGAGGAACTTTATTCACTGGTGCAGGCGGAGCTGCGCAGAAGCGGCTTTGAGGAACTTCTGTCATCCGGAATTGTGATTACCGGTGGCAGCAGCGCAATGCAGGGCATGGTGGAGCTGGGCGAAGAAGTATTCCACATGCCGGTACGGCTTGGCATGCCGCACTATGTCGGCGGCCTTGCGGAAGTGGTGCGGCATCCGCGTTTTTCCACAGGAGTGGGCTTGCTGCTCATTGGCATGCAGCAGCGTCAGCACCAAGAGCTGGTCAAGCTGCAAAGCGGCTCGTTGCGGCCGGTATTCGACCGCATGAAGCATTGGTTCCAGGGGAATTTCTGATGATCGAAGTCACGGAAAAAATGGAGGAAATTACGGGGGGAAATCGGAATTCAAGGGTAGTCTTACTGCAATTCAAATTGTCGTTATAAAGGAGATGCGCATGATTGAGTTCGTTGATACACAGTCGCATGAAGCAGTAATCAAGGTAATAGGGGTCGGTGGCTGCGGAGGCAACGCCGTTGATCATATGATCAATCAGGGAGTAAAAGGCGTGGAATTTGTCAGCGCCAACACCGATGTGCAGGCATTGAAGCGCAACCAAGCGAAAATCCAGCTGCAGATGGGTGCCTCGGTCACCAAGGGCCTCGGCGCGGGAGCCAATCCGGACGTCGGGCGCGAGGCCGCGCTAGAAGATCGCGAGCGAATCGCCGAGCTGATAGAAGGCACCGACATGCTGTTCCTGACCGCCGGCATGGGCGGGGGCACTGGTACCGGCGCCGCGCCGGTAGTTGCGGAAATCGCCAAAGATTTGGGCATCCTCACCGTGGCGGTGGTGACCAAACCGTTTGCATTTGAGGGCAAGCGCATGCGCGTCGCGCAGCAGGGTATTGAAGCGCTGGCGCAATACGTGGATTCGCTGATCGTGATTCCGAACGACAAGCTGATGCAAGTGCTGGGCAACAAAGTCACGCTGGATGCCGCTTTCCAGGCAGCCAATGATGTGCTACATGGAGCAGTCGCTGGGATTTCGGAAATCATAAGTTGTCCGGGCATGATCAACGTGGACTTCTCCGACGTGAGGACGGTAATGGCAGAAATGGGAATGGCAATGATGGGTAGTGCAAAGGCTTCAGGCGCGGACCGCGCTGAGCTCGCCGCGGAACAGGCGATTGCTTGCCCGCTGCTCGAAGGAGTAAATATTTCCGACGCGCGGGGGGTGTTGGTTAACATCTCCGCGAGCAAAGCAAGCTTTGAGTTGCAGGAGCTGTATGATGTGATGGATGCCATCAAAGCTTTTACGGCTGAGAGCGCCACTGTGATTGTCGGGGCCGTTTATGATAATGATCTGAAGGACGATATTCGGGTCACAATTGTCGCCACGGGCCTCAATGCGCCCGTCAACCAAAAGCAGGACAAGCCGTTGAGCGTCGTCAAAACTGGAACCGATGCGGCGGAAATTGTGAATTATGCTGAGCTTGAAACGCCGGCGGTGGTAAGAAGGCGCAACCGCGATGCTACCATCGAGGCGATGCGTCAATCCGGTGTAGAAATGCTGGACATCCCGGCGTTCTTACGCAAGCAGGCGGATTAAGTCGGAAAAACGCAATAAAGTCGAGGCTGGCGGGGTTGGCATATCGCAGCGCATCATGATAGCATTATGTATCCCGCTATATGATTAACTGTTTATTTCGAAAGCGTTCTTGACAGATGATAAATCAACGCACGCTCAAAAACATCATACGTGCAACGGGTGTCGGTCTGCACACTGGAGAGAAAGTCTATTTAACTTTGCGTCCCGCCGCGCCCAACACGGGAATCGTATTTCGCCGCGTCGATCTTTCACAACCGGTGGAAATCAAGGCGGATCCACATCAGGTGGGAGATACGCACCTGTCATCGTGTCTTGAGAAAAACGGTGTCAAGGTGTTTACGGTTGAACATTTGATGTCGGCTTTTGCCGGGCTGGGGATTGATAATGCTTATGTGGACCTCTCCGCACCGGAAGTGCCGATCATGGATGGTAGCGCCGGGCCATTCGTGTTTCTGTTGCAATCGGCCGGAATCGAAGAGCAAAACGTACCCAAAAAGTTTATCCGCATTAAGAAGTGCGTGGAATTTATAGACGGCGATAAATGGGTGCGCTTCGAGCCGTATAACGGTTTCCGCGTCAATTTCAGCATTGATTTCGATCACCCGGTTTTTGACGGGGCAAACCAGTCGGTCACCGTGGATTTCGCAACCACGTCTTACGTAAAAGAAGTCAGCCGCGCCCGCACATTCGGGTTTATGCAGGACGTGGAAAACCTGCGCTCGATGGGGCTCGCACTGGGCGGAAGCTTGGATAACGCCGTTGTCATAGACGAATTCCGGGTCCTCAACAGCGACGGCTTGCGCTATGAAAACGAATTCGTCAAACACAAAGTGCTGGATGCCATCGGCGATCTGTACCTGCTTGGGCACCCATTGATCGGCTCATTCAGCGGCCACAAGTCCGGGCATACCCAGAACAATGCGTTACTGCGTCGCCTGCTCGCAGACTCCCAGGCTTGGGAATTTGTAAGTTTTGAGCGCAGCGAGGAAGCGCCGGCATTTCTCAGATTGCAGGCGCAACTCGCCTGATTTTCCTACACTGACTTTTCGACAGCGGGCAAACCGAATCGGTCGGTAACTAGGTTCGGCGAAACGGGTGCAGTCTGGTCATCATCAGATTCATGGCGTTTGTGGGGTTGATCGCCGTCGGGCTTTCCCTAGCGATGTGGCTATTTACCCGAAACCCCCGTTACCTGAACTTTGTTCGGCAGTTATTCAAATTTTTCGTCATTTTTCTCTTGGTGGCCATGGTGTTGTTTGTGCTCGAGAGGCTGATCCTCGTTATTTGATGCGCGCGCAAGCATGTTCTGCACCGCGGTGCGCAAAGGCGAGTCAGGAAGTCTCGCCGCGAGTTCGTGCACATGGTTTAAAGCCTTGCCGCTTAAGCCAGTTTTTCTAGGAAGTGGAGTCCGCGGGTGTGGGGGTTGCACTTCCACCCGAATTGCAGTAACCTTGTATCCCCGTTTCTGAAAATTAATTAATAAACTTGGGGTTAGCTGTTTCAGTTTCGCGGCCATGGCCCCGTTGTCCGCAAACAATAACAGCGAACTGTGCGCGAACCGGCCTACCCTTCCGGATTGCGCCAAAGGCTTCGGCGCAATCTCAGTAAATACCTGCTGCATGTCGATCAGGCATTGAACTTGCTTGATAAGTGATTGGATGGCAGGTGTGGAATCGAAATAAGAACCGACTTTACGTGTTGGCATCGGAGGAGGCTTAACAGGGAGAGACGGATAAGTGAACATTATTCTCGTTTCGGGCAGCTTAGGGAAGTCTAGGACGCTGACTCTGAGCCATGCGCAGGTTGTATTTTTTACAGTCCTCATGATAGTGGGAATCCTGGTATTTGCGGTGGTCTTGCATTATTTGACTTTGCGCCATGCCGCGGCGGTCAAGAGCCCCTATCTCAAAACGTTGTTGCTGTCCGTGCAAGAGCAGGAAAACCGCAAGCGCGAAGCCTACCTGCGCGAAAACTTGAGCGCTATGGCGATCAAACTTGGGCAGATGCAGGCACAGTTGCTGCGTCTTGAGGCTTTAGGCGATCGCCTGACTAAACAGGCGGGCTTTAAGCCCCAGGAATTCGGTTTCGATCAACCTCCTGGCCGAGGCGGTGCTCTGTCCGGTCTCCCGCAACGCGAGCTTTCACTGAATGAGTTCGGCGACCAGATGGACAAGTTGGCCAGGGACCTCAACGACCGCACTGATCAGTTGGCAATTCTTGAATCGGCGCTCATGCAGGACCGCTTGAAAAAGAAACTAGTACCGTCGGTGCCGCCAGTTAATACCGGCTGGTTTTCTTCCAATTTTGGTTGGCGCATTGACCCATTTACAGGACAGAATGCTTTCCATGAAGGCGTGGACTTCATGTCGGAAACGGGACGTCCGGTAGTTTCTGCCGCCGGCGGAGTAGTGGTCTACTCGGACAATCACCCCGAGTATGGTAATATGATCGAAATTGACCATGGCAACGGATTAACCACGCGTTACGCGCACTTATCCAAGCGCTTAGTCAAGGTTGGGGATGTGGTGCTGCGGGGATTGAAAATCGGCGAGGTGGGGAACACCGGCCGCTCCACCGGCCCGCATTTGCATTTTGAGGTGCGTTACAAGGGGGTTCCGCAAAACCCGGTGCGGTTTCTGCAAAAGGCCGGCTGAACTCTGTTTTTTTTTTGCGTGACGTGAGGGGCGGGGCGGAAAACTCCTCGCCCCTTGTGTTTTCTAAGATTGAACAATTACCAACTTCATGCTATCCGGCCTGCTTAGAAAAATATTCGGCAGCCGCAACGAGCGGCTGCTCAAACAGTATGGCCACACGGTGCGTGCAATCAACGCGCTGGAGCCGGGAATTGAAAAGCTCTCGGATAACGAGTTGCGTGCCAAAACAGAAGTATTCCGCGGCCGTCTGCAGCAGCGTCTTAAGCAAATCCAAAACAAAGCTAATGGTGATGGCGGGAAGGGACCGGTGCTTGAGGCCGACCACAGCCGCGAGCAGGCGGTAATTCTGGATGAATTGCTGCCTGAGGCGTTCGCTGTGGTGCGCGAGGCGAGTAAGCGAACGCTTGCCATGCGGCATTTCGATGTGCAGCTGATCGGCGGCATGGTGCTCCACCACGGCAAGATTGCTGAAATGCGAACTGGGGAGGGCAAGACCTTAGCTGCCACTCTGCCGGCCTATCTCAATGCGCTCACCGGACGCGGCGTGCACGTGGTGACTGTCAACGACTACTTGGCGCAGCGCGACGCAGATTGGATGGGGAAGATATACGGCTTTTTGGGCCTAAGCGTGGGCGTTAATCTCTCGCAAATGCCCCATGAGGCCAAGCAGAAGGCCTATGCGGCGGACATCACCTACGGTACCAACAACGAGTTCGGCTTTGACTACCTGCGAGACAATATGGTGTACCACCCGTCGGAACGCGTGCAGCGAGGCTTGCATTACGGCATCGTGGACGAAGTGGATTCGATTCTGATTGATGAGGCGCGCACTCCACTCATCATTTCCGGTCAGGCGGACGACACCACCGAGCTCTATTACCGGATCAACGACCTGGTGCCGAAGCTCACTCGCCAGCAGCAGGAGAACGGCCCGGGCGATTACAGCGTTGATGAAAAGAACAATCAGATATTGCTCACGGAATCGGGTCATGAGCGTGCCGAGGGCTTGCTGGCTCGCGCCGGGTTGCTGCCGCCGAGCGGCAGCCTCTACGATGCTTCGCACATCAATCTAGTACACCATTTATACGCCGCGCTAAAAGCTCACGCCCTATTTCACAGGGACCAGCACTACGTAGTGCAGAACGACGAAGTGGTTATTGTGGATGAATTTACCGGGCGCTTGATGGTGGGGCGGCGTTGGTCGGATGGCTTGCACCAGGCGGTCGAAGCCAAGGAAGGTGTAAAAATCCAGCGCGAAAACCAGACGCTCGCATCGATCACCTTCCAGAATTATTTCCGCATGTACCGAAAGCTCGCCGGCATGACCGGGACAGCCGATACTGAGGCCTATGAATTTCAGCAGATTTACGGACTGGAAACCGTGGTGATCCCTACGCATATGCCGATGATCCGGGAGGACCGCCAGGATCAGGTTTACCGTACCGCAGCGGAAAAATATCGCGCAGTGATCAACGATATCAAAGATTGTTATGCGCGCGGTCAGCCCGCCTTAGTCGGCACCACGTCAATTGAAAACTCTGAGCTGTTGTCCGGCCTGTTGGCCAAGGAAAAGCTGCCGCACCAAGTATTGAATGCCAAACAGCACGCGCGCGAAGCGGAAATCGTGGCACAGGCGGGGGCGCCGAAAGCCGTCACCATCGCCACCAACATGGCAGGACGGGGCACGGACATCGTGCTGGGCGGCAATCCTGAACCGGAAATCAATCGCACGCGCGGCGACGCCAGTATTGATGCGCTGGCAAAAGATTCTCGCATATCGCTGATCCGCGAACAGTGGCAAAAGCTGCATAAACAGGTGGTCGCCGCAGGGGGCTTGCATATCATCGGTACCGAGCGGCATGAATCGCGGCGCGTCGACAATCAGTTGCGTGGGCGCTCAGGCCGCCAGGGTGATCCGGGTTCCAGCCGTTTTTACCTCTCGCTAGAGGACCCGTTGCTCCGAATTTTCGCATCCGACCGGGTAGCCGCCATTATGCAGCGGCTCAACATGCCGGAAGGCGAGGCGATCGAGCATCCGTGGGTGACCCGCGCCATTGAGAATGCGCAGCGCAAGGTGGAAGCGCGAAACTTTGACATCCGTAAGCAGTTGTTGGAATACGACGATGTTGCCAACGACCAGCGCCGGGTGATTTACCAGCAGCGCAGCGAATTGCTAGAAACCAAGGACATTTCAGACACCATACGCGCCATGCGCGAGGACGTGGTGAACGAATTAGTCAGCCAGCACATAGTGCCGGAAAGCATGGAAGAAGAATGGGATGTGGCGCGGCTCGAAAAGACACTTGCTTCTGAACTGCACCTGCAGCTTTTGTTACAAGACTGGCTGGAGCGGGAACCCGAGCTGCATGAGGAAACCTTGCGCAGCCGCATCATTGAAGCGGCTCAAGCGCAATACCAGGGCAAGGTCGAGTTGGTCGGAGCCGAAGTAATGCACCAGTACGAGAGCGCAGTGATGCTGCAAAGCTTGGATACACACTGGCGCGAACATTTAGCCGCGCTCGACCATTTGCGCCAGGGGATACACTTGCGGGGTTATGCGGCAAAAAATCCCAAGCAGGAATACAAGCGCGAGGCATTCGAGCTTTTCGCCTACATGCTCGAACTTATTAAGACTGAAGTCACCAAAACCGTGATGACGGTTCAGATCAAAAGCCAGCAAGATGCGGAAGCCGCAGAAACGCCGTCAACACCGGCAAACGTGCAATACCACCATGCCGATTATGACGAGGCTCTTGCGCAGTCGAATAACGAATCCAGGACGCGGCCTTTTGTGCGCGGCTCGCAGAAAATCGGACGCAATGATCCCTGCCCGTGCGGCTCGGGAAAGAAATATAAGCATTGTCATGGTAAGCTGGCATAAAAGCTTACCGATTCTGAACTGACAAATACCGGCAAGGGAGGCTGGTAATGTCTTTACAAAATTTGCGCGTATACCGATTCATGAACCACTTAGGCTTATTGCGCACCAGCTACTTGCTCAAATTCATGCTGGTAGTTTTTATCGGCGCCTACTTGCCGCTTATCGCACTCGTGATCTATCTTGTATTGTCCCAGCCTCGTGGATTGGCGAATGCGCTGCCCATCCTTATCGCCGTTTTGCTGGTAATCGTCGTCGGAACCGTCATTACAATCTTGTTTCTGGGAGGCTTGCTAAAACCAGTTCGCCAGACTTCGGACAGCCTCAAAAAATACCTGTCCGAGCGTAGCTTGCCGAGCCTGCCCACCGATTATGCGGATGAGGCGGGACAGCTCATGGCTGATGCCCAATATGTCATTTCGCGTCTGGATAATACACTGCGCGAACTGGAAAATATCTCGCTTACCGACCATTTGACCGGCATGTACAACCGGCGTGCCGGGGAACACCGACTTTCGGAGGAAATCGCGCGGGCGGAACGGGAGAACAAGCGTTTCCTTCTGGCGTTCATCGACCTCAATTTCCTGAAGCAGATCAATGACCAGCATGGCCACGACGCGGGGGATGCCTGTCTCATCCATTTCGCATCGCTCTTGGCGGATAGCGTGCGCAAGGGCGACTGGTGCGCACGCTGGGGCGGGGACGAGTTCGTGCTCGCCGTGTATCAGCCGGACATTGAAACCGACCTGGTATTTAATCGGGTGCTGACGGAACTCGAATCCAAGCCTTGCCAGGTTCGCCAAAACCTGACCCTCGGTCTCAGCGTGAGCATCGGGGTAGCTGTGTATCAGCGCGGCATGTCTGTCGAAACGCTGGTGCGGCAAGCGGACCGTGCCATGTATCAGGCAAAAATACAGGGCGGAGGGAAATCCAAAGTTGTGTTTTTTGGCAAATAAGTTTCGCGCCCGCACCGCATACCAGAAACATCCATGCCAGTTAACTTGACTCCGCCGAAAGCTGAACAATTGTTGCCCGTAAAAGGGGTCGCGCTGGGTGTTGCCGAAGCCGGGATAAAAAAACCGGGTCGCAAAGACCTGCTAGTAATTTCGCTTGCGCGGGGATCGAAAATCGCGGGAGTGTTTACCCAGAACCGTTTTTGCGCCGCCCCGGTGTTGGTTTCGCGGGAACACCTGCAGGCCAAATCAGCGGTACGTGCGCTGCTTGTCAACACCGGCAACGCCAATGCCGGCACCGGCGACGAGGGCATCAACCACGCCCGTCAAAGCTGCGCTGCGCTGGCAAAATTGCTGGGCTGCGAACCGCATTCTATTCTCCCTTTTTCCACTGGAGTAATCATGGAACCACTGCCTGTGGAGCGCATTGTCGCCAGCCTGCCGCAATGCGTCGCCGGTCTGCGTGAGGATAACTGGCTCAACGCGGCGCAGGCCATAATGACTACCGATACCGTGCCCAAAGCGCTATCAAAGCAGGTGGCAATAAACGGGGCAACTGTGACCATCACGGGCATCGCGAAAGGCGCGGGAATGATACGCCCCAACATGGCTACTATGCTGGGATTCATCGCGAGCGACGCGCGCGTCAGCCGGCGAGTGCTACAAAGCGTGTCAAGCCACGCGGTCGAGAATTCGTTTCATTGCGTTACCGTCGACGGCGACACCTCGACCAACGATGCCTTTATGCTAATCGCCAGCGGGCGGGTGCAGATGCCGGAAATCGCGCGTGTCAAAAGCCGCGAATCGGATGTCTACCGTGACGCGGTCACTGATATGGCGCAATGGCTGGCGCAGGCCGTGGTGCGCGATGGGGAGGGGGCGACCAAGTTCATAACCATCAGCGTCGAAGGTGGAAAGCGCGAAGAAGAATGCGCCAAAGTGGCATTTGCCATCGCGCATTCACCTCTGGTCAAAACCGCATTTTTCGCGTCCGATCCCAACCTCGGGCGGATTCTTGCCGCGGTCGGGTATGCTGGAATTGTTGACCTCGATGTAAACAGGATCAGCGTGTATCTGGATGAGATTCTGGTAGCGGAAAACGGTCGCCGCGCGATACGCTATAATGAGGCGGATGGGCAGAAAGTGATGCGCAGGCAGGAAATCGGCATACGCGTGGTGCTCGGACGCGGGTCCGCGAAGAGAAAAATCTGGACCTGCGATCTCTCGCCCGAATATGTAAAGATCAATTCTGAATACCGAACCTAGCGCTCCATGGCTGTAGCTAAGGGAATTAAAAATCCGTAACGCGGTGGCTTTAGCCCGATGTCGGCGGCAAATATGAAAGAACTGCCTGAACTCCTGGAGCGCATTCATGGGCTGCTTGACAAGCTTGAGCGCTGGCTGCCGCTGCCGCCTGGCGAGCCGGATTGGAAATCGTCAATCGCGTTTCGCTGGCGCAAGCGCAATGGCAGCGGGTATATCCAGCCGGTTTCCCATCCGCACCGCATTCGCCTCAAGGATTTGCTGGGTATCGAGCAGCAAAAACATCTTATTGATCAAAACACCCGGCAATTTGTGGAAGGCTATCCGGCCAACAACGTGTTGCTGACGGGTGCACGCGGCACTGGGAAATCATCACTCGCAAAAGCGGTGCTCAACAAATATGCGACAAAAGGGCTACGCCTCATCGAGGTCGACAAACATGATCTCATTGATATGCCGGACATCGTCGAGCAGGTTTACCGGCGCCCGGAGCGGTTCCTGCTGTTCTGCGATGATCTCTCGTTCGAATCGGATGAGCCAGGCTACAAAGCACTCAAGGCGGTGATGGACGGTTCGATCGCAACGGCTTCAGAAAATGTGCTAATTTACGCGACCTCCAACAGGCGTCATCTGATGCCTGAATATATGCAGGAAAATCTGGCGGCCCGCCTCGTTGGTGAAGAAGTGCATCCTGGGGAAGCAGTGGAAGAAAAAATTTCCTTTTCTGAGCGCTTCGGACTGTGGCTTTCATTCTACCCTTTCAATCAGGACGATTATTTGCGCATTGTCGAGCATTGGCTGGGTTACCTGGGTGTGCGCAATCCGGTTTCTAGCGAAATTCGTGAAAGCGCCTTGCAGTGGGCCCTGTCGCGAGGCTCGCGCTCAGGGCGCGTGGCATGGCAGTTCGCCTGCGACTGGGCGGGAAGGCACGGTATTAAGCCGGAATGAAGTGCATTTCCGCGGAGCGCGGCCTGCCGCAGTTATCAGAGAGCGATTTATACAGCGGCAATCCGCTTAATGTTGCCGCAGCGGTAATCCTTAAACCTGACGGGCAGTTTTTACTTGCGCAGCGACCAGCCGGCAAGCCCTACGCCGGTTATTGGGAATTTCCTGGCGGCAAGGTTAAGGCGCACGAATCGGGCGAACAAGCGCTGCGCCGCGAATTACAGGAAGAACTGGGTATATGCGCCGAGCAAATCTACCCGTGGCTGACGCAGGTCTACCGTTATCCGCATGCGACGGTCAGGCTGTTTTTTCACCGCGTAATGAGCTGGAGCGGCGAGCCGCATGGCAAAGAAAATCAGCAGTTGTCCTGGCAAAGCGCAGAAAATGTTGTCGTTGCACCGCTGTTACCGGCGAACGGGCCTGTGCTGCGCGCGCTCGGCCTGCCGAATGTCTATGCCATCAGCAACGCCGCGGAATTGGGCAAAGAGAATTTCATGCAGCGTCTGGAGCAGGGGCTGCAAAACGGTTTGCGCTTGATCCAGGTCAGGGAAAAATGCATGCCGCAGGACGAACTTGAGAAGTTCGCCGCTGCGGTGATCAGCGCCGCGCGCCGTTATCGGTCGAAGGTATTGGTAAACGGCGATATCCGGGTGGCGCAGAAACTTGGCGCAGATGGGGTGCATTTGACATCGAATCAGCTCATGACGCTTGAGCGGCGCCCGAAAATCGAATGGTGCGGCGCGTCCTGTCATGACCGCGAACAGCTGCGTCGTGCTGCAGATCTGGGAGCGGATTTCGCCGTGCTTGCCCCGGTATTGCCAACTCCAAGCCACCCGGGTGCTCCCGGAATCGGTTGGCAGTCATTCGCGAAAATGATCGAAGGATACAGTCTTCCAGTGTATGCATTGGGAGGGATGCGCGAACAGTATTTGAACACAGCCTGGTCGCATGGTGCGCACGGCCTAGCGATGATGCGCGGCGCGTGGAAGTCTGCTTAAGATTACTTGTCTTTTTTCTGCTGTTCAGGAATTCGGTAACTTTCCGCTGCCCATTGGCCGAGATCAATCAATTTGCAACGTTCCGAGCAAAACGGGCGGTAACGATTGGTCTCGTCCCACAGTATGCTTTTCCCGCACTGCGGGCAGTTCACGGTATGCGGTTGCGATCGTTTCATTGCAGGTTGCAGAAAGTCAGCTCAAATTCCACATCTGATTCGCAGGCGCGCGGCCGCTGCACTCCTTCTTGGGTAGTGAAGCGGATGTTGAGCGCGTAGCGGTTGGCGCTGATTTCAGGAATGCAATGTAAATATTCCTGCAGCCGGATGCGCAGCAAGTGTGCCGGTTTTCCAGTTAGGATTTGCTGAAACATGCCTTGGTACGCAATATGTGTGCTGGACTTTCCGTTCTCGCGCAAAAGCTTAAGCAAAATCGTGATGCAGTCGCGGATTGGCACGAACGGCGCGAGCCACTGTGCAAGGTGCTGCCTGCGGCTGGCCGCATCCTGGTGTAACCAATAATGGTAGGAAGGCAAATCGAATTCACAGGCGCCGCCCGGGATGATGGTGCGCTGCTTAATGCTCATCAACCATTCGTTATCGCGCATGTCCTGGCCGATCTTTCCGGGCATGTCTCGTAATTGTCGTGTCGCCTGATCGATGTTCCGCAAAATATCATCGAGCGCGCGCTCTGAAACCCCAGGATTGCCGTGCAACGCATCGAGATTTTGCTTTTGCTTTTCCAATTCCTGCAGCAGGTCTGATTTCAAATCCGCACGGCTTGTCACTTCAAGCATTTCGAAAAGAAACAACAATGCCGTGTGATTTTCCATGGCCTCGGACTTCGCCGAGAAATACTCGACCTTACGATAAAGATCCTCCAGCCGCAAAAGCGTCCGAATACGCTCATTAAGTGGATATTCGTAGCTGATCACAGTGCATCAAAAAACTTAAAGTTCAATTCTCACTCATTAACCCGGGTTTGACAAACCACTCGTCACGAGGCCCTGGTGGTATCGCGCTGCGACAGCCTAAGATATTTGCGGTGCAATGTATTGACTTGTTTTTGCAACTCCTCAAGGCTTGAGGTGTTTGACAAAACATCGTCCGCAAGCTTGAGCCTGGCGGCACGGGTCAATTGCGTTGCCATGATGGCGCGCACCTCGGCGTTACTCAAGCGGCTGCGCGACATGGCGCGGACGATTTGCTGCTTTTCGTTGCAGTCCACAACCAGCACTTGCTGTACCAGCTTGCGCCATTCGCCTGTTTCAAGCAGCAGCGGCACCACTAACACCGAGTAGGGAGTGGTGCAGCGAGCTAGTTGCTGTAGTGCCTTGGCGCGAATTAGCGGGTGCAACAATGCTTCGAGTTTTTTTTTCGCGCGAGGGTCGGAAAAAACACGCTTGCGCAGCTGCGCGCGGTCCAATGAGCCGTCGCTTGTGAAAACGCTGTTGCCAAAGTGACGGCGAATCGCCGCAAGAGCCGGTCCGCCGGGCGCGGTGAGACGATGCGATATGGCGTCAGTGTCCACAACCCGAACGCCGCGATCGGCGAACATCTGAGCCGCGCTGCTCTTGCCACAGCCAATGCCCCCGGTTAAACCTACCGTAAAGGGCATAACACCGTGCCGATGAAGTCGACGTGGCACAGTTGGTTTCCCCATATCAGCGCAATCATACCGGCTGCCGCCAGATATGGACCGAACGGAATCGGAATATTGCGGTTTTGGTCTTTGGTGAGAATAAGGGTGATGCCGACGGTCGCGCCGACAAACGACGAAATCAAAATCACCGGCAGCAGCATTTTCCAGCCAAGCCAAGCGCCAATTGCGGCCAGCAGTTTAAAATCGCCGTAGCCCATTCCTTCCTTGCCGGTCGCCCATTTGAATAGCCAGTAAACGGACCATAGCACGAGGTATCCCGCGATCGCACCGATGACTGCTGATCTCAAATCATTAAATAGTGCCCCCAGATTAAGCAGCAAGCCGCACCATAATAGGGGGAGGGTAATACTGTCCGGCAGTAACTGGGTGTCGAGATCTATAAAGGCAAGCGCGATCATGCCCCAAGCGAACAACATTGCCGCAAGCGCGGGCATCCCAAAGCCAAAGCGCCAAGCGATGACCGCGCTCAACATGCCGCTTAATGCCTCTACCAGCGGATAGCGTTTGGCGATCGGGGCGCCGCAGCCCGAGCATTTCCCCTTGAGTATCAGGTAGCTCAATATAGGCATGTTTTCCCGCGGCCTGATGGGTTTGCCGCAATGTGGGCAGGCCGATCGCGGAACAATGAGGTCAAAGCGCGGGGCAGGCGCCAGCGGCTCGCCTTTGAACTCAGCGCACTGCCTGCGCCACTCCCGTTCCAGCATTTTTGGCAGGCGGTAGATGACCACGTTTAAAAAACTGCCTACCATCAGGCCCAGAATCAGACAAAGTCCGATAAACAAGTATGGCGTAGTTTGCAATAATTGAAATGATGACATTGCCTTGAATTAAAAAATGCGCAAGCAGCGCAGCAAGCTTGCTGCGAAAACTTGAACTGCACGCGCGGGTGGCCAGGGAGCGCGAGATTCTTTTAGGCTGTCTTATACTGCCTGACCCATCTTGAAAATCGGTAGATACATGGCGATCACCAGGCCGCCGATCAGCGTGCCGAGCACCACCATTATTACCGGCTCCATCAGGCTGCTCAGCGCGTCCACGGCGTCATCCACTTCCCCCTCGAAAAAGTCCGCTACTTTGCTAAGCATGTTGTCCAATGCTCCGGATTCTTCGCCGATCGCCACCATTTGCAGCACCATGCTGGGGAAAACTTTGCTATTTTGCATCGCTACGGTGAGGCTGGTACCGGTACTGATCTCACCCTGGATCTGCTTGGTCGCCTCGTAATAGACGTAATTGCCGGCAGCCCCGGCCACCGAATCCAGCGCTTCCACCAACGGCACCCCTGCCGCGAACATGGTGGCGAGCGTGCGGGCCCAGCGCGCAATCGTGGCTTTCTCGATCACCGGACCTATCACCGGTATCTTCAGCATCAGCCGATCCATGAAGAACTGCATTTTCTCGGAACGCTTCCAGGTATAAAAGAAAAACCAGATGATGAAACCGATTATTCCAAATATTGCGTACCAGTATTTCACGAAGTAGTCCGAAATTGCCATGACGACAAGAGTGGGTGTAGGAAGATCGGCGCCGAAACTTTCGAACAGACTCTTGAATGCCGGAATGACAAAAATCATGATTATCGAAGTAATGACAAAAGCCACGACAATAATCGATGTCGGATAAAACAACGCGGACTTGATTTTGCTCTTGATGGCGAGGATTTTTTCCTTGTAGGTTGCTAGTCTGTCCAGCAAAGTGTCGAGAATACCGGCCGCTTCCCCCGCCCCAACAAGATTGCAGAACAGACTATCGAAGTAGAGAGGGTATTTTCTAAAAGCCTGGTTCAAACTACTGCCGGTTTCCACATCAGTCTTGATGTCGAGCAATAGCTTCGCCACAGCGGGATTGCTGTGTCCCTTGCCGACGATATCAAAGGCCTGCAGCAGCGGCACACCGGATTTCATCATGGTGGCGAGCTGACGGGTGAAAAAGGTAATGTCCTTTTCAGTAACTTTTCCGCGGCGACCGCGCTGTTTCTTGACTCTGAATACCTGGATACCCTGGCGGCGCAACTGGGCCCTGACTACGGCTTCCCCACCGGCTTTCATCTGGCCGGATACGGCTTTGCCGGCTTTGTCCTTGCCTTCCCAAGAAAACATTAATTCTTTTACTTTGACGTCTTTTCGTGCGGTCGCTGCGACTGCCATTTGCTTCTCCTTAATCCTCGCTGATTTAGATTACCAACATCCCGGTGGCGGGTCATCCCTATTTAATACAAACAGCGCGTACCTGGTGCATGTCGGTGAGCCCCATTAATACTTTTTCTATACCATCCTGCTTCAAAGTGCGCATGCCGTCTTCCAGAGCGGTGGCAAACATTTGGGCAACGTGCGCATGCTCCTGGATATTCCTTTTCAAAGCATCGGTGCCGACCAGCATTTCATGGAGACCGACCCGCCCCCGGTAGCCCGAGCCATCGCACTCCTGGCAACTCCCGGGTTCATAAAGGGTGAATTGCCCTCCAGAATCTGCGAACAGCCTAACCCAATCCTGGTGAACCTGCTTGAATGCTGCGCTGGGGTCTTTCTGCCAGGATTTGGTATTTTTCAATTCTTCGCAATATTCCATGAGCAAGAGCTTCAATTCATTCCGGCTCACGGTCCGCGGTTTTTTGCATTTGGTGCACAAGCGCTTGGCAAGGCGTTGCGCCAGCACTCCTAGCAGCGCATCGGAAAAGTTGAACGGGTCCATCCCCATGTCCAGCAAACGAATGATGGATTCCGGCGCACTGTTGGTGTGCAAGGTGGCAAAGACCAGGTGGCCGGTGAGCGAAGCCTCGATGCCGATGGAAACGGTCTCCTTATCGCGCATCTCACCTACCATGATTACGTCGGGATCACAACGCAGAAATGACCGCATCGCGACCGCAAACGTCAACCCGGCTTTCGGGTTCATTTGCACTTGGCGCAGGCCTCTCTGGGTGATTTCCACCGGGTCTTCCGCA
>DASPRE010000094.1:0-2651 GCA_035624615.1 Burkholderiales bacterium
TGCGACGATGCCAAGACTTCCCGCGCCAGCACCGAGGATGTCGAAGCTGTAAATGCGATGAATGTAGTCCGGAAATACCAAGAATGTAAGGCAGACGCAGGTTGCGGCGAATACAAACGGAAGAAAGAGCAGCAGGTAAACGAGCAGCAGATAATACGGCTGGCGCGGATCCCAGAAAAATTCCAGGGGATTAAATGCCACCCGCTGTGCCAGCAAGAAACACCCGACTGCGCAAATTCCGAATAGCACGGCGCAAGTCACAAAGACGCCGGCAAAGCGTTGCTTAAGTTTCTCTTGTGCGAGGCTCACCAGGGCGCCGCTGGCCCCATAACCCAGAAGAGCGACGCTGATAATCATGTAGGCGAAGTGATGCCACTGGATGATCGACAGCAGCCGCGTCAACAGGATCTCATAGCCGAGCACCGCGGCCGAGAGCAGCGAAATGGAAAATAACGGAGGGCGAAGGCTCGGCTTAGTGTCCACCGGTCAGCGGGACGAAACTTACCGGAAGAATTTGTTTGCTTGAAATCGTGCCGTCGGCGTTTTTTTCCACCAGCATCAGGTACTGGGTAAGAAACTGCGCGCCCACTGGGATCACCATTCTGCCACCGGGCTTGAGCTGCTTGATCAGCGGCGGCGGAACCTGGCTCGCCGCTGCGGTCACGATAATCGAATCGAAAGGCGCGCACTGCTCCCAACCGTAATAGCCGTCGCCTACCTTGGTCTGCACGTTGCGATAACCCAAATCCTGCAAGCGTTCCCGCGCCTGCTTGCCGAGCGGCTCGATGATTTCAATGGTGCAGACTGTTTTACTCAGTTCGGCGAGGATCGCCGCCTGGTATCCCGAGCCGGTGCCGATTTCAAGCACTTTATCGCTTGGTCCCACTCGCATAAGTTCGGTCATTATCGCGACGATATAGGGCTGGGAGATGGTCTGGCCGTAGCCAATGGGAAGCGGGCGATTCTGATAGGCATCGGCGACCTCGTTCGCCGGCACAAATTTATGGCGTTCGACTTTTCGCAACGCTGCAAGCACCCGCTCGTCAAGCGCCGCTTTACCGGTTTCAGCCCGGGTTTCTACGGTCATCGCTTGGATCTCAGCGACCATGTGCTGGCGGCGCAGCGTATACTCGTCGCCCGCGTAAACCACCGGGCAGGCAAGAACGATCAATAAGTTCAGAAAAACTCGGATCAATAGGGCAGCCATAACGGCCGCTTAGCTGAAATGATTTTGGTGTTCACACCCACAAAACTTAAACCCCCGAAGAGCCGCGCGTATTCGATCTTGATGCAGCGGTTCATCACTACTTCCAGCCCGGCCTTGCGTGCTTTCTCCGCGGCGGCTTCGTTGACGATACCGAGCTGCATCCACAGTACCTTGGCGCCAATTGCGACCGCGGCATCGGCGAGCGGCGGAATGTCTTCGGCCTTACGGAAGCAATCGACGATATCCAGCTTTTGCGGAATTTCGAGCAGACTCGGATAGCATTTGCGCCCCAGCACTTCGGAATGAGTTGGATTTACCGGAATTACTGTGAAGCCATGATCTAGCAGATATTTCGCAGCAAAATAGCTGGGACGGTACCAATCTGCGGAGAGCCCCACTATGGCCACAGTTTTGTTCTGTTTGAGTATGCGTCGCAGTGTTGGTATGTCATCCATGAGTCTGGCGCTGACGGGTGAATTTCTTTCGAGAAACGTGAATTCTATCGAAATAAGGACCCGAATTCTCCGGTTTTTACGTCCGTGTCCGCAACTTGCCGAAAATTTTTTGTTTCATTCACAGACTTAACGCGCGTAAATCAAGAACTTCGTTGACTTTTTGGCGGTGAGTTAGGATAATTATGGGTTTCATTAAGGAGGGGTTCCCGAGCGGTCAAAGGGATCAGACTGTAAATCTGACGGCTCTGCCTTCGAAGGTTCGAATCCTTCCCCCTCCACCGGTTTACTTCGAGGGCGGAAGCGGTCGAACCAAATGCAACCGAGGCAGCATTGCAAGAAGGCTTTTTAATGAATGCCGTGATCCGGCTAGTCTAGCGGGTGTAGCTCAATGGTAGAGCAGAAGCCTTCCAAGCTTATGACGAGGGTTCGATTCCCTTCACCCGCTCCACCTTCGAGTTACAGACCGATGCTTGCCCATGTAGCTCAGTGGTAGAGCACTCCCTTGGTAAGGGAGAGGTCACCAGTTCAATCCTGGTCATGGGCTCCATAGTTTGAATCTGGCAGATGTAGGAATTAAGGAAAAGGAAACTAAAATGGCAAAAGGCAAATTTGAGCGGACCAAGCCGCATGTGAATGTGGGGACGATTGGGCACGTGGATCATGGCAAGACCACGCTCACCGCGGCGATGACCATGGTGCTGGCCAAGAAGTACGGAGGCGAGGCGAAGAGTTACGACCAGATTGATTCGGCGCCGGAGGAAAAAGCGCGGGGGATTACCATCAATACGGCGCACGTGGAATACGAAACGGCCAAGCGCCACTATGCGCATGTGGACTGTCCGGGGCACGCGGACTATGTAAAGAACATGATTACCGGGGCGGCGCAAATGGACGGGGCGATTTTAGTGGTGTCTGCCGCAGACGGGCCCATGCCGCAAACGCGAGAGCACATTTTGCTCGCGCGCCAGGTGGGGGTGCCCTACATCGTG
>DASPRE010000030.1:0-55192 GCA_035624615.1 Burkholderiales bacterium
GCCTTTGAGATTGATCACGGGAACGGCACCGCCAATCACGGTCGGAAATTGCATCAAACCGTTTTTATCGAGATCTTCGGGCTTCAGCGGCATGTCGCTCGCGCCAAAATCAACGGTTTTGTTCTGAATTTGCTTGATTCCACCTCCTGATCCTATCGACTGGTAATTCAGTTCATTGCCGGTTTTGCCTTTATACGCTTCCGCCCACTTGGCGTAGACGGGGTAGGGGAAGGTAGCCCCCGCTCCGGTGATTTCGACAGCTAACGCCGAAACGCTGATTATCAGCAAGTTTGCCGAGGCAATCAGTGCCCAAAATCGTTTTGATTCACGCATGGTTTTTCCTCCGTTTACCGATGAAATAACCATTAGATGCTAATTGCCGACTGTTACAGGAATATGACGCCGGGAATTAAGGGAGAGCGATGTAGAAAATATCGCTTTAACTTGCAATACCTTGCTGATCTTGAAGACGTCTTGCTGTGACCGCGCGCGAGACTTTTGAAATAGCGGCTCGGCCAAGATAATCAGATATGAATTGTCCCGCATTTATCAGCAGATCGAGATTAACTCCGGATTTGATCCCCAAACCGTTTAACATATAGAGCAAGTCCTCGCTCGCGACATTGCCGGATGCCCCGGGCGCATAAGGGCAACCGCCAAGGCCTGCAACCGAACTGTCAAATGTGGATACGCCGCATTCCAGCGCGGCATAGACATTGGCCAACGCCTGGCCATAAGTGTCGTGGAAATGCCCGGCCAGCTTACCCACTGGTACTCGTTCAGTGACTACCTCGATCAACGCCTTGGTTTGGCCAGGAGTACCGACTCCGATGGTATCGCCCAGGGATATTTCATAGCAGCCCATGCCGTAGAGCAATGCAGCGACATTGGCAACCTTGGCCGGGGCAACCGCGCCTTCATAAGGGCATCCGAGCACGCAGGATATGTAACCGCGCACTCGGATGTCTCGTAAACGCGCCGCTTCGCATACCGCATTGAGTCGGTCCAGTCCTTCAGCAATCGAGCAGTTGGTATTTTTTTTCGAGAACGTTTCACTGGCTGCCGAAAACACCGCAATTTCCTGCGCACCGGCGGCAAGCGCCGCGTCAAAGCCTTTCATATTCGGCACTAGCACCGGATAACTCACCCCGGGCCTTTTTGGGATGCCGGCCATGATTTCTGCACTGTCTGCCATCTGCGGAACCCACTTCGGCGACACAAAACTGGTGGCTTCGATCACCGTGAGTCCTGTTTCAGCAAGTCGTTGAATTAGGCCGATTTTAATATCCTTGGGAACATGAGCCTGCTCGTTTTGCAGCCCATCGCGCGGGCCTACTTCGACCATTCTTACGTATTCAGGAAGTCTCATGCGTCATCGCCGTTGATAATGGGTGATTTAACTTCTTGAGATACCACTGAAATATATTCCTAAGAACTGAATATTGCACGTTTACGTAAACGTAAGACGCTTTATTCATCCGCGAGTCGCAACGTTCCCTAAGTTCGGTTAAGTTGTGCTTCCAAGAAAGCAATATCCGACAGCATCCCGTCGATGTCATTTCTCATTTCTTCGAGCTGCGCCTGCTTTACAGCAAGTACTTTAAGAAATTGGACCTGTGGTACTTTTCCTACCAGTGTGGAATCATAGAGGTCAAATAGCTCTTTAGTTTCGCTGAGGGAGAATCCCAGCCGTTTGCTACGTAAAATAAGCTTGAGCCGCAGCCGATCGCGCTTGCTATAAACCCGGCGATGTCCATTGCGGATTGGCGCCAGAAGTTGCTGATCTTCATAGAAGCGTATAGCGCGAGTCGTAATTTTGAATTCCTGCGCGAGCTCGGTGATGGTAAAGGTCGTCACGTATATCGCCTTGATAACCAACAAATAGCTATAATATACTCCAATTTACGTAAACGTAAACACCGACCAAATTCAAGCCTGAATTATGTCCCACTTTACGGTATGATGCGCGGCTTCGACAATCGAGTTACCGATCTATGAGCAATGAAGAAACTGTACCGAAGAATGATCTGATGCAGCTTTCCGAGTCCTACACCGAGGTGGCGAAACAGAGCCAGCAGTTGATGGCGGAATTCCTCCAACGCCACGCCGGTGCGCTCGGCATGACGCGCGAGCTAAATATCAGCGAGGCTTTTTTTGAAATGACTACAAGAATGCTCGGTGATCCGTTCAAGTTGGCAGAAACGCAGTGGAAACTGTGGCAGGACTACTTGGCCCTGTGGCACAGTTCGGTGATGAAAATGATGGGGGAAGAAAACCGGCCTCCGGTTGTCGAGCCGCACATCAGTGACAAACGCTTCAAGGACGACGCGTGGCAGAAAAATTTTCTGTTTGACTACATCAAGCAGTCCTATCTCATCGCGGCACGGCATTTGCACGGCGCGGTGTCCAATGTCGAGGGACTCGACGAAAAAACTGCCAGGAAGGTGGAATTCTACACACGGCAATTTATCGATGCATTGTCCCCCAGTAATTTTGTTCTCACCAATCCCGAAGTTTTGCGCGAGACGGTGCAATCCGGCGGGCAGAATCTGATTAAGGGACTCAAAAACCTGCTCAGGGACCTCGACCGAGGTGATCACCGGCAACTGCGCATTCGCATGACCGATCTGGAAGCATTCAAGCTGGGCACTAACGTTGCCACTACCAAGGGCAAGGTGGTTTACCAAAATGAGCTGATGCAGCTCATCCAGTATCAGCCGTCTACCAAAGAAGTATTTCGGCTGCCATTGCTCATCATTCCACCGTGGATCAACAAGTTCTACGTCCTCGATTTACGCGAAAACAACTCGTTCATCAAATGGGCAGTAGATCAGGAACACACCGTATTCGTGATTTCTTGGGTCAATCCAGACGAGAAACTTGCACATAAGGATTTTGAGGATTACTTGCTCGAAGGATCGCTCGCGGCGCTTGATGCAATCGAAAAGGCCACCGGAGAAAGAAAAGTGAACGCCATAGGCTACTGCCTTGGCGGTACCCTGCTCGCCGCGACGCTGGGTTATCTGGCCGCGAAGGGTAACGAGCGCATCGCCAGCGCCACTTTTTTGGCGACTCTCATTGATTTCACCGAACCCGGAGAACTCGGTGTGTTTGTCGACGAGCAGCAGGTAAGCGCTCTCGAAAAACGCATGGAGGAGCGCGGCTATCTCGAAGGCTTTGAAATGGCCACCACCTTCAACATGTTGCGCTCGAATGATCTTATCTGGTCGTTCGTGGTGAACAACTACCTGCTGGGCAAGGACCCATTCCCGTTCGATTTGCTGTTCTGGAACTCCGACGCCACGCGCATGCCAGCCAAAATGCACAGCTTCTATCTGCGCAACATGTACATTAAAAATCTCTTGAAAAAGCCAGGCGGATTGACGCTCGCAAAAGTAGCAATTGATTTAAGCCGAGTCAAAACCCCAGCGTATTTCCTTTCCACCGTGGAGGACCACATCGCGCCCTGGAAATCCACTTATGCGGGAACGAGTTTGCTCCGCGGACCGGCGAAGTTCGTGCTCGGCGGCTCGGGCCACATCGCCGGCGTAATTAATCCGCCGTCGGCCAACAAATACGGCTACCGCACTAACGCCAAAACCCCAACTGACCCAAATTCCTGGCTCAATGGCGCCAAGCATAACGATGGTTCCTGGTGGACGGACTGGCGTAAATGGATCGCGGCTTACGGGGGTGA
The DNA here is from genome assembly GCA_035624615.1 of Burkholderiales bacterium. GTDB lineage: Bacteria > Pseudomonadota > Gammaproteobacteria > Burkholderiales > JAHFRG01 > JAHFRG01. The sequence continues at coordinate 3,698 of DASPRE010000030.1, forward strand.
AAAAGTGCTTGCTCGCCTTCCCGGCAGGGGCAGGCTGAAGGCACTCGAAGATGCGCCAGGTTCTTACGTCAAGTTGCATCTGCATAACAAATCTACCTAGCGGGAACGATTTGGTTTTTTGCTAGTATGCATAGGCTGGCATCCGGTTAGGCGCCGCCCGCTCGCGATTGCGCCGGTTTCTCAGGTGAGAAGGGTCACTTACTTCGCGTAAGGAACAGGCCTTCGTCACTCAACAATTAGCTGTGGCTTCAGAAAACAATTTGAGTTCATTCCTTCGGTTGCCATTCCGTACTAAGGCGTAATGAAGTCATCTGTGAGCAGCTTAGTATCGATTCGTTTTCCGCGTTATACCGTGATGTGTTGGTGATATAATCAAATTTGCTTCTGTTTCCCCCACACTGTTGCAAAGCGCCGACAATCCTTAAGCAAAGGTGGCGACCATGGACAGATTTCCCGATCACGATCCCCAGGAAACGCAGGAATGGCTGGATGCGCTGGAGGCTGTCTTGGAACGAGAGGGTCCCGACCGCGCCCATTACCTGCTCGAGAGGCTAATTGAAATGGCGCGGCGCTCCGGCGCGTATTTGCCGTTCAGCGCCAACACTGCTTACGTCAATACCATTCCGCCGGCAAAAGAGGAGCGCTCACCGGGTGACCATGAGATCGAGCACCGCATTCGCTCTTACGCGCGCTGGAATGCATTGGCAATGGTGTTGCGCGCCAACAAGAATACCAACGTTGGCGGACACATCGCGAGCTTTGCGTCTGCAGCCACGCTGTACGATGTCGGCTACAATCACTTTTGGCATGCGCCTTCCGAGAAACACGGCGGTGATCTAGTTTATGTACAAGGTCACTCTGCGCCTGGAATATATGCGCGTGCGTTTATGCTGGGCAGGCTTAGCGAGGAACAGCTCGATAATTTCCGCCAGGAAGTAAGCGGCAAAGGCTTGTCCTCCTATCCACATCCATGGTTGATGCCCGAGTTCTGGCAGTTTCCGACGGTGTCTATGGGACTTGGCCCTTTGATGGCGATCTATCAGGCGCGCTTCATGAAATACCTGAACGATCGAGGATTGGTCAACACCGAAGGGCGCAAGGTCTGGTGTTTTATCGGTGACGGCGAAGTGGACGAACCTGAATCCATGGGAGCCATCGGTATCGCCGCGCGCGAAAAGCTCGACAACCTGATTTTCGTGGTGAACTGCAACTTGCAGCGGCTCGATGGTCCAGTGCGTGGCAACGGCAAAATCATCCAGGAACTGGAAGCGGATTTCCGCGGCGCCGGATGGAACGTGATTAAACTCGTCTGGGGCGGTTACTGGGACCCGTTGCTTGCCAAGGACAGCAAGGGACTCTTGCAGAAGCTCATGGATGAATGTGTAGACGGTGAATATCAGACTTACAAGTCCAAAGACGGGGCTTACGTGCGCAAGTATTTCTTTGGCAAATATCCAGAGCTGCTTGAAATGGTCGCCAACATGACTGACGATGACATCTGGCGCCTGAACCGCGGTGGGCACGACCCGCACAAGATCTATGCTGCCTATAGCGCCGCGGTTAAGAATAAGGGCCAGCCCACAGTGATTCTCGCCAAGACAGTCAAGGGTTACGGGATGGGCGAGGCGGGCGAATCGCAAAACATCACGCACCAACAGAAGAAGATGGGGACGACTTCACTGAAGGCGTTCCGCGACCGGTTTAAGCTGCCAATTCCCGACGACAAAATCGAGGAAATACCCTATCTTAAATTCGAGGAAGGCTCACCTGAGCTCAATTACATGCGCGGGCACCGCATGGCGCTGGGCGGTTATTTGCCCGCGCGTCGCAGAAAGGCCAAGCCGCTGGAAATTCCTCCGCTTTCCGCGTTCGATTCGCTGATGAAGGCATCGGGCGAAGGACGGGAAGCGTCAACCACCATGGTTTTTGTGCGCCTTTTAAACATCCTGCTGAAAGATAAAAATATCGGCAAGCACATTGTGCCCATCGTGCCGGACGAATCGCGCACTTTCGGTATGGAGGGCATGTTCCGGGCACTCGGAATATGGTCCTCGGTAGGGCAGCTGTACACGCCCCAGGACGCCGATCAATTGATGTTCTACAAAGAAGACAAACATGGGCAGATTTTGCAGGAGGGTATTTGCGAACCCGGCGCGATGTCGTCGTGGATTGCCGCCGCGACCAGCTACAGCACGCACGGCGTTTCGATGATCCCATTTTATATCTGCTATTCAATGTTTGGTTTTCAACGCACCGGCGATCTGGCATGGGCGGCCGGCGACTCGCGTGCACGCGGTTTCCTTCTTGGGGGCACTTCGGGCCGCACTACACTCAACGGCGAAGGCTTGCAGCACGAGGATGGGCAAAGTCAGATACTCGCTTCATGCGTTCCTAACTGCGTTTCCTACGACCCTACTTTTAGCTACGAGCTTGCCGTGATTCTGCACGACGGACTGCGCCGCATGTACAAAGAGCAGGAAGATATTTTTTATTACATTACCTTGATGAACGAGAACTACCCGCACCCGGCCGTGCCGAAAGGAGCCGAAGAAGGGATCCTCAAAGGCCTTTATCTATTCAGCGAGGGGCAGGCGGACAAGAAAACACCAAGAGTGCAGCTACTGGGCAGCGGCACCATTCTGCACGAGGTAATTGCAGCTGCTGAGCTTCTAAAGCAGGATTTCGGGGTTGCTTCGGACATTTGGAGCGCCACCAGCTTCAATCTGCTGCGGCGCGATGGTTTGGATGTGCAGCGTTGGAATATGCTCCATCCCGATCAGAAGCCGCGTATTAGCCACGTAGAAACCTGCTTCAGGGATCGCAAAGGGCCGGTAATTGCTGCAACGGATTACATGAAAATTTACTCCGACCAAATTCGTGCGTTTTTACCGAAACGCTACCTGACCCTTGGCACCGATGGCTTCGGCCGCTCCGACACGCGCCAGCAGTTGCGCAAATTTTTCGAGGTGGACCGCTATTATGTAGCTATTGCTGCGCTGAAAGCGCTCGCTGACGAGGGAGAAGTGCCTGCCACCGTGGTTATCCAAGCCGTCAAGAAATACAACATCGACCCTGATAAACCTAACCCGGTGACTTTGTAATCGGCGCGCTGAGCGACAAAAATGGGAACAGTAAAAGACGTCTTGGTGCCGGATATCGGCGATTTCAAGAATGTTCCCATCATCGAGTTGTTGGTTAAACCGGGCGATGCGGTAAAGCAGGAAGATCCACTGCTTACGCTTGAATCGGATAAGGCCACCATGGATATTCCCTCCCCGTACAGCGGGGTGGTGAAGGCGCTCAAGATCAAAGTAGGCGACAAGGTTTCAGAAAACTCGCCGCTGCTTACCATCGAGGTGGGCGCAGACATTGCGGTTGCGGAGCCTGCCGCGTCTAAAGTAGCGGATATGGCCGTGACGCCCGCATCCTCTCCTTCTATCAGCGCGCAGCAAGAGAAGATTGTTCCTGCCGCTACTAAGGCGGAAAGTCGCGCTGCGGAATTGCAGGCACCGCCTATAACTCCGAAAGTGCCGGGGCGCGCGCAGCCTGTGCACGCAAGCCCTTCGGTGCGCAGTTTCGCCCGTGAACTTGGCGTTGATCTCGCCCATGTTACCGGATCCGGGCCGAAAAACCGCGTTCTCAAGGAAGACGTGCAAGGGTACGTAAAGGGCGAACTTGCGCGGCCACGCACAGGCGGCGGTTTCATGCTTCCCGAGATGCCTCAGGTGGATTTCGCGAAGTTCGGCGCGATTGAATCAGTTCCGCTTTCACGTATCAAGAAGCTTGCAGGCGCCAACCTGCTTCGTAACTGGGTTGGAATTCCGCATGTCACGCAGCACGACGAATCTGACATCACTGACCTCGAAGCATTTCGCAAGTCCAGTAGCGCCGAAACCGAAAAACAGGGATTCAAGCTCACCATGCTTTCGTTTTTAATCAAGGCGTGCGTGACGGCGCTGAAAGCTCATCCGGCGTTTAACGCTTCGCTCGACAAAAGCGGCGAAAATCTGGTTTTGAAAAAGTATTACCATATCGGCGTAGCGGTGGACACGCCCGAGGGTCTGGTGGTGCCGGTGATCCGCGACTGTGACCGCAAAGGTGTTTTTGATCTGGCGCGCGAACTCGCTGCTGTCAGCAAACGCGCGCGCGACAAGAAACTTTCTTCTACTGAAATGCAGGGCGGCTGTTTTTCCATTTCCAGCTTGGGTGGCATCGGCGGGACAGGATTCACGCCCATAATTAACGCGCCCGAAGTGGCGATACTTGGCGTATCCAAAGCGCACGTCAAACCCGTATATAAAGATGGTCAGTTTGTGCCCAGGCTGATATTACCGCTGGCGCTGTCTTACGACCACCGGGTTATCGATGGCGCTGCCGCGGCGCGTTTCACCAGTTATCTTTGCTCGGTGCTATCCGACATCCGCCGCCTGCTCCTTTAATTCTCTCTTGTGGCCCGCGAGTTAAAGCCCATCGGCGTTTTAGGCGGCGTATTTGATCCGGTGCATTACGGTCATCTGGGGCTTGCCAAGGAGGCCGCAGACCGACTTGATCTCGCCGAAGTTCGATTTGTGCCGGCCAACCTGCCGCCGCACCGCGGCCAACCGCAGGCTTCGGCCAAGCAGCGTGTGCAAATGCTGAAGCTTGCAATTTCCGGCAATCCACTTTTCGTTTTGGATCAACGTGAGTTACTGCGCGAAGGTACCAGTTACACGGTGGACACGCTGAATGCGATGCGCGCCGAACAAGGCGGCGAAAGGCCTCTGTGCCTGCTCATGGGAACGGATGCTTTTGCAGGCCTTGCCTCGTGGCACCGCTGGAATATTCTGTTTGAATTGGCGCACATCGCGGTTGTGCAACGTCCCGGTTACCATCTTAGAAATCTGCGATCGCCGCTCAAGGAAGAATTGGCAAAACGCAGGGCAAAATCCCCGCGCGCGGCGTTCAGCAAACCAAGTGGCAGCATTATTCTGCTGAAGGTCAAGCCGGTGGATATTTCCGCCTCGATGATCAGGGAGAGGCTGTCTAGCGGCAAGAGTACTCGCAATTTGCTTCCGCCCTTGGTTCTCGATTATATTCAGGAACAGGGTTTATATCATGGGGGCGGATGAGACTCGCTAAAATAGTCAAGGCCACGGTTGCGGCGCTGGAAGACATCAAGGCGCGGGACATTGTGGTGCTCGACGTGCGTCCCATAACAAGTTTATTTAATTGGATGGTTGTCGCCAGTGCGGACTCAGCGAGACAGGCAAGAGCGCTTTCCAACAACGTGCGCGAAAAGCTGAAATCCTTCGGTGCAGAAGTAAGAGGCGTGGAGGGGCAGGAAAGCGGTGAATGGGTGCTGGTCGATCTAGGTGAAGTGGTGGTGCATATCATGCAGCCCGCGGTGCGTAAGTTTTATAACCTGGAGCAATTGTGGGGCGGCCCCCGGACGGTCCGTCGCGCCCGTAAGGCCGCCCGCAGCTAGCGGGTAACGATGAAGCTGTGGATTATCGCAGTGGGCAAAAAAATGCCTGCTTGGGTTGACATGGGTTTCTCAGATTACGCGAAGCGAATGCCTCCTGAAACCAAGTTGCGCTTGGTCGAAATCAAGGCGGAAAAGCGCAGTGCAGGGAAATCCTTGAATCAGATCCTAGAAGCTGAGCGCGGGCGCATAACCGCTTCTTTGCGGCCCAACTGCCGACAAGTGGTGCTGGATGAATGCGGGCAGGCTTTGAGCACCAAGCAGCTTGCGCAAAAACTTGCCGCCTGGATGCAGGCTGGGCGTGATGTAGCATTCGTCATTGGCGGCCCCGACGGGCTACACCAAGAACTCAAGAACAATGCAGACACCCGTTTGTCGCTTTCGGCGATGACTTTGCCGCACGCACTGGCGCGCATAATGCTGGCAGAACAGCTATACCGGGCCATCTCCTTGTTGAACAACCATCCATATCACCGAGCTAGCTAAGGAACCCCTGATCGAGTCCCACGCGGTTGCGACGGCGGGTTTCCGGGATGGGATGCGCGAAAGGAGGCGCAGCGAATGGCCGATCCCCTTGGCAAGCCGAGTGACAAAGCAGACCGCCCGGAAAGCCGCGGTCCCTCCGGGTTGCGGTAAAATGCGGTATCTGCAGCGTTGCGCTCCTCGGTGTCGTACGTGGAGTACGACCTTCGTCGCGCGCCTTGCATCCATGCGCATTTTGGCAGCAACGCAATTCGCGAGGACTTGATCAGGGATTCCTTAAACATGACGCTCGATGTCAAGCGCATTTACCTCGCTTCGCGCAGCCCGCGCCGGCGCGAATTGCTGAAACAGATCGGGGTGAATTTTGAAGTGGTGCAGTTCCGCGAGTATTTGCCGCGTGGCGCCGACGTGGACGAGGCACCGCTCGCCGGCGAACTCCCGGAAGACTACGTAAAACGCATCGCGTGCGCGAAAGCAGAAGCAGGTTGGTCTTGTCTGGTACACCGCAGACTGCGTCGTTTTCCGGTGCTGGCCGCCGACACCACAGTGGCGCTGGAAGGAAAGATCATCGGCAAGCCGAGCAAACGTGACCATGTTGCAGCCATGCTGACCGAGCTTTCAGGAAGAGAGCACCGAGTGCTCACAGCGGTGGCGATCAAGTTCGACGATAAAATGGACGTTAGCTTGTCCACCACTTTGGTGCGTTTTAAGCAGCTTACCGACGAAGAAATCCTTCGCTATGCCGCAGAGGGCGAAGCACTGGATAAAGCCGGCGGTTACGCAATACAGGGATTGGCTGCCGCGTTCGTGGCGGGGGTCGACGGCAGTTATTCCGGGGTGATGGGTTTGCCATTATTCGAATCCGCGCAATTGCTTCGGAATTTTGGGTACCGCGTGCTGTGAGCGAAGACATTTTGATTAATGTCACACCGCAGGAAACGCGTGTGGCAGTAATGCAGCAGGGAGTGGTACAGGAACTACACATTGAGCGTGCCAGCAGCCGGGGATTGGTCGGCAACATTTATGCCGGCGAAGTGTGCCGGGTGCTGCCAGGAATGCAGTCAGCGTTTGTCGAGATCGGTCTGGAGCGCGCGGCGTTCCTGCATGTCGCCGATATTTGGAAACAGAGACACGATGGCGATCACAACAAGCCTATCGAAAAACTGTTGCGCGAAGGCCAGAATCTCTTAGTGCAGGTAGTCAAGGATCCAATCAGCACCAAGGGAGCCCGCCTTTCCACCCAGATCAGCATCGCTGGCCGAATGCTCGTTTATCTTCCGCAGGAATCATATATCGGTATTTCGCAAAAAATTGAGGACGAAGAAGAGCGGGAGCTTTTACGGCAGAAAATGCAGCAATTGTTGCCGCAGGGGAGCAGCGGTGGGTTTATCATCCGCACCATGGCGGAAACCGCGAGCGAGCGCGAGCTGCATTCCGATATTGATTATCTGCGCAAGCTGTGGAGCGATATCCAGAAAAAATCAGAAACTGCGCCGCCACGTACTCTGCTCTACCAGGATCTGACTCTAAGCCTGCGCGTACTGCGCGATTTCGTCAGCGAGGAAACGGGGCACATTGTGGTGGATTCGCGAGAGACCTTCCAAAAAATGTGCGCATTCGCCGAGGAGTACGCGAGCAATGCGAAACAGCGGCTGGAGCATTATACCGGCGAACGCCCGCTCTTTGATCTGCATGGTGTAGAAGACGAGATCGAAAAAGCGCTAGCCAGACGAGTGGATTTGAAGTCCGGTGGTTATCTCATTATCGACCAGACCGAAGCGCTGACCACGGTGGACGTGAACACCGGCGGTTTCGTCAGCGGGCGCAATTTCGACGAAACCATATTCAAGACTAACATGGAAGCGGCGCATGTCATCGCGCGACAATTGAGGCTGCGCAACCTCGGCGGCATTATCATCATCGATTTTATAGACATGGACAGTGAGGAGCACCGAAACGCAGTGCTTGCTGAGTTCAGGAAAGCGCTCTCGCGGGATCGCACGCGCAAGACGGTGAACGGCTTTACCACGCTGGGACTTGTGGAAATGACCCGGAAGCGTACCCGCGAGAGTCTCGCGCATGTGCTGTGCGAGCCTTGCCCTACCTGCGAAGGGCGCGGCGAAGTGAAGACAGCACGGACCGTTTGTTACGAAATACTGCGCGAGCTGCTCCGCGAGGCGCGGCAGTTCAGTGCTGGTGAATATCGAATTCTCGCTTCGCAGGAAGTAATTGATTTATTTCTTGACGAGGAATCGCAGAGTCTCGCGATGCTGGGCGCCTTCATAGGCAAGCCGATTAGCCTGCAGGTAGAGACGCTGTACTCGCAGGAAAAGTACGATATCGTGTTGGTGTAGTTACCGCGTTTCAATTAGCGACGTATAGCGGCGGCTCTGGAAGCCGTCAATTTAGCTGTGGTGCTCAGCGGCTCGGAGCGAATTCAGTTAAAACATGCCGGCCACCGCATGGTAGCCATGATCTATGATAATCAGAGCGAGCTGGGCCAGGACCAAAACAAAGAGTGGTGACAGGTCTACGTTGCCGATCGGGGGAACGAGGCGCTGGAAAGGACGCAGAAACGGCTTCGCGAGACTGTTGAACAGGGGTGCAAGTGGAGCGTAAGGATTAGTCCAGCTTATCAATACCTGAACGATAACACAAACAATCAGCAAGTAAACACTGTATCTCAGGATTTCTAGAAGGGCGAGAATCAATAAGACGCCAGTAGCCACTCCCGGCGCGCCTTCGAAAACGAAGCCTTTGATCCAGTAAATCAGCAGCAGCAACAGGGTTTGCATTCCCCAGGCGGAAACAAGGCTTGCCAAATCCAGGCCAAACAAACCGGGAATCACGCGCCGCGCCGGGCGAACCAGCCAGTCGGTGAGCGGTACCACAAACTCGCCTACTGGGTTGCGAAACGACGATTGCAGCAGCTGCATGTAAAAGCGCAGAAGCAGTGCGAACGTAAGCAGTCCGATCGCTGTTTCCAGGAGAAATTGCAAAGCCTGGCTGAACATGTTTAATCCGCCTTGCCGAATTCATCTCCGAGTTCTCGCGAGCGTTCTTGCGCGGCGCGGACGGCACTGACGATGTGCCGCTGCAGCTGTGCTTGCTCCATGGAGGAAATCGCGCGCTCTGTTGTCCCGCCCTTGGAAGTGACGCGTTGCCGCAAGGTTTGCGCATCCTCAGTACCCTGCTTCGCGAGTTTCACTGCGCCGGCAAAAGTATCCAGGCTTAGCCGTTTAGCTTGTTGCGCATCAAAGCCGAGTTCTTGCGCCGCGATTTGCAGCGCTTCAATAAAATAAAAAACATAAGCCGGGCCACTGCCGGATACTGCGGTCATCGCGTCCAATTGTTCTTCGTGTTCAAGCCACAAGATTGAACCGACTGCGGACAGAATCGTCTCGGCTTGTTTTTTTTCTCTTTGCGCGACTTTGGGCATAGCGTAAAGCCCCGAGATTCCGGCGCCCACTAGTGCCGGTGTATTGGGCATGGCCCGCACTATACGGTTATAGCCACCCAGCCAGCGCGATAAATCGCGAGCGCGGATACCCGCAGCGATTGAAATTACAATTTGGTTTCGCAGCAGTGCTTTGAGCCCCAGCGCAACCTCGCGAAGTTGCTGCGGTTTAACTGCAAGAATAATGATGTCGCTTTCCGCACAGCCTTGACTCAGGTCTGCGAAAGCGGTGACCCCAAAGCGGCGTTGTATGGCGTTTCTTGCATCTGAAGAAACATCGACCACACGCAATGAAGAAGAAGCTCGGCCTTGTTGCAGCAGCCCACCAATCAAGGCGCTTGCCATGTTGCCGCCGCCGATAAAGGAGACGTTCACGGCTTTTTTCTAGGATTACACGAGCGCCCGCTTGGCTAATTGCGCGGTCAGTCGCCTTCCACGAGTTTTTTCAGATTTTCCAGTCCGGCTTTGTACACCGCATTGATGGTTTTGGTTGCGGTGGCATCGTCTTCGCCGGAGGGGGGACTAGCCAGCGGGGATTTGCGCTGGAACTTGCCGTACCATTCGACCAAGGAACCGCCGTTCTTACCGGGTTTCACCCTTATCGTGGAAACGTAATGGCTCACCGGAAGCACGCCCTCAATAATGCTGTACTTGATGCTCATGCCCTTATTGTTATAGCGCAGGAGTTTTTCCTTTATTGTTCCACCGTCTTGCAGGGTGAGCAGGCGCACGGCATTTTTCTGGTTGTTAGTCCCGCTCAAGATCTCGCTTTTCGCCACTGCAGGGTGCCAGGTATTCAGCCCATTGAAATCTTTGATCCTGCCCCACACTGTTTCAGGCGCGGCGCTGATTTCGATGGTTTGTGTGACGGTCAGCCAAGGCAGTTTGACCGATTTCGGTGTTTTTGCCTCTAGGCTGATTAGCGGCAACGACAGGAAAAGGGCCAGTAGTGGTGTAATGATTTTTTTCATTTGTGAGGCTCCATATTAAGCTGGGTTATGATCCAGGGCGTCACGAGTATAGGGTTTGAAGCAGGTGTTACGCAAGCATTATAGCGTCTGATCTTTTGGGGATTTGCGTTTTCCGAAAATAGCGGTGCCAACGCGTACGATGGTCGCGCCTTCCAAGATCGCTGCTTCCAGGTCCTGCGACATACCCATGGATAACGTATCAAGCAGGATCCCTTCGATTGCCAATGCATCTTTCAGTTCACGCAATTGCCTAAATTGGCGACGCTGCAAGTCGAAATCAGCCGTGGGCTGTGGAATCGTCATTAGTCCGCGCAGTTGCAGGCGCGGCAATGTCTGCACGTATCTTGCAAGGTGTGGTAGTTCGTCCGGCGTAACACCGCTCTTGCTGGCTTCGCCGCTGATGTTAACTTGGATGCATACTTGCAGCGGCGCGCGTCCCTTCGGACGCGCGAGTGACAAGCGTTCGGCAATTTTACTTCGCTCTATGCCGTGAACCCATGAAAAATGCTCAGCGATTACCCGCGTTTTGTTGCTCTGAATTGGACCAACGAAATGCCATTCCAGCGGCAAGCTCTCAAGCGCGAGAATTTTTTCAACGCCTTCTTGCGCATGATTTTCTCCAAAAGACGTTTGTCCCGCTAAATATGCTTCCTCGATTTTGCTCGCCGGAAAGCCCTTACTTACGGCGACCACTTGGATTTCTTGCGGCGCCCGGCGGGCAGCTGTAGCGCATGCTGCGATGCGCTCCTTCACGGCTTGCAAAGCCAATGCGATTGTGGTCATAATGCTTCATAAATAAAGGAGAATAAACCGGGCTCGCTGCCCGTGATTGTCTCCTGCGTTTACATCTCAAGGGATTATAATGGATATATCGGAATTGCTGGCTTTTGTCGTCAAGAACAAAGCATCCGACTTGCACTTGTCGGCGGGTCTGCCGCCAATGATTCGCGTGCTCGGTGACATCCGCCGCATTAATCTGCCGCCGATGGATCACAAGGAAGTGCACGACATGATGTATGACATCATGAATGACAGCCAGCGCAAATTCTATGAAGAAAATCTCGAGTGCGATTTCTCGTTTGCAATTCCCAATCTAGCCCGCTTCAGAGTAAATGCTTTCGTGCAGAACCGTGGTGCTGGCGCGGCCATGCGGACTATTCCTACTCGAATTTCGACCCTTGAAGAGCTCCATTTCCCGAAAATTTTTGCGGATATCGTTGACCAACCGCGCGGCCTTATCCTGGTAACCGGCCCCACTGGATGCGGAAAGTCCACCACACTCGCCGCCATGGTCAACCACATCAATGAAAACAATTATGGGCACATTCTGACCGTAGAAGATCCAATTGAATTCGTGCACGAGAGCAAAAGGTGCCTGATCAACCAGCGCGAAGTCGGGCCGCATACCTTGAGTTTTGCCAATGCGCTTCGCTCAGCCTTGCGCGAAGATCCGGATATCATCCTGGTCGGCGAGATGCGCGATCTGGAAACCATCCGTCTAACGTTGACCGCGGCCGAAACTGGGCACTTGGCGTTAGGCACCGTGCACACCAGTTCCGCCGCGAAGACGATAGACCGCATAATTGATGTGTTCCCGGCGGAGGAAAAGGAAATGGTGCGCTCCATGCTTTCGGAATCGCTGCGTGCAGTGATTTCGCAAACGCTACTCAGGACCCAGGACGGCAGCGGGCGAGTAGCGGCGCATGAAATCATGATCGCCACACCTGCAATACGCAACCTGATACGCGAAAACAAGGTGGCGCAAATGTATTCCGCGATTCAAACCGGGCAGAACGTAGGCATGCAGACGCTTGATCAGAGTTTGGTAGAACTGGTCAAGCGTAATGTCGTGACCCCAGGCGAAGCGCGTAGCAAGGCAGCGAACAAGGATCTGTTTTATGCGTAACAGCCGGCATACTTTCGCAAGGAGCAGATGATGGAGCGAGAGCAAGCGATAAAATTCATGCACGATCTGCTACGCCTCATGCTTACCAAAAAGGCGTCCGATCTGTTTCTTACCGTGGGTTTCCCGCCAGCCATTAAGGTGGACGGAAAGGTAAAGCCGGTTTCCAACCAAACGCTGACGCCACAGCATACCCAGGAATTTGCACGCGCGCTTATGAATGATCGGCAGGCGCAGGAATTCGAAGCGACGAAGGAATGCAATTTCGCGATCAACCCGCCGGGAATTACGCGTTTTCGGGTCAATGCTTTTGTCCAGCAGGCCCGGGTCGGACTGGTGCTGCGTACCATTACGACGGTAATACCGAAGTTTGAGGAACTTAACCTGCCTTCGGTGCTGAAAGATATCTCAATGAGCAAGCGCGGAATTGTGATTTTCGTCGGTGGCACGGGCTGCGGCAAATCCACTTCGCTCGCGGCGATGGTCGGCTACCGTAACGAAAACAGCTACGGGCATATTATTACCATCGAAGACCCGGTGGAATTTGTGCACGAACACAAAAACTGCATCATCACGCAACGCGAAGTCGGAGTAGACACCGATAACTGGTTCTCGGCGCTGAAAAACACCCTGCGCCAAGCCCCGGATGTGATTCTTATCGGCGAAATCCGCGACCGGGAGACGATGGAGTACGCGATCGCGTTCGCTGAGACCGGCCACTTAACCATGTCCACCCTGCACGCCAATAGCGCCAACCAGGCATTGGACCGAATCATCAATTTTTTCCCCGAAGAGCGCAGGCAACAGTTGCTCATGGATTTGTCGTTGAATCTCCGTGCCTTTGTTTCCCAGCGCCTGATCCTGAAAAAAGAGGGGAAAGGGCGCATCGCGGCGGTCGAAATCATGTTGAACTCACCATTGATTTCCGACCTCATTTTCAAGGGCGAAGTGCAAGAGATTAAGGAAATCATGTCGAGGTCGCGCGAGCTGGGCATGCAGACGTTCGACCAGTCCCTGTTTGATCTTTACGAAGCGGGCCAAATCAGCTATGAGGATGCCCTGAGGAACGCCGATTCGGTGAATGACCTGCGGTTGAGGATTAAGCTGCATGGGGCCGAGGCCAAAGACAAGGATGTCATGTCGGGCCTTGACCACCTCAACATCGTTTAGCGTAACGTCGTATTAGGCTTCGACACTTTGTTGCTCGCTTGTCCCGAATGCCCATGTATTGGCATATACACTCAGCTTCGGGCCAGGCTCGCGCCTCGTCTATAATCTGAATACTGGTTTCGCCCTGCGTTCGCTGATTCAGTCCCGTGTTTTCTTGCGCATGCTGCCAGTAACGATTTTATATTCGAACAGCCGGCACTCGAGCGCGCCGTTATAAAGCGGCGTCCGCTTGGAAGCGCTAAGCCCGATTAATTTCGGTAATTGCATGTCGCTGCTCAAAATGTAGCAATTCCAGCCAGCGAATTTCTTTTTGAGCACGTTCCCGAGCCGGGGATAAAACTCCTCAAGCATTTTGCCTTCGCCCATGCGTTCCCCATAAGGGGGGTTGGTGACCATGATGCCTTGGGGGGCAGGCGCGGAAATTTCCAGTATGTTGGCCTGCTTCAAATGCACGGTTCCGTCGAGCGCGCAAGACGCGAGATTGGCGCGCGCAACTTCGATCGCGCTGCCGTGGAGGTCGCTTCCATAAATCGGCAGAGAAACTCTTGGTTTCCATCGCCTGATGCTTTGCTCGCGAATATCTTTCCAGTCGTGCGCGTTGAAATTTTTCAGCTTCTCAAAAGCGAAATGCCGTTGCGTACCCGGCGCGATATCCAGCGCTATCAATGCGGCTTCCACCAAGAGGGTGCCGCTGCCGCACATCGGGTCGAGCAGCGGTATGCTAGGAGACCAGCCGCTCAAATGCAGTATTCCCGCTGCCAGATTTTCACGCAGCGGGGCATTTCCTGTCTGCTTGCGCAAGCCGCGCTTAAAAAGCGGCTCACCACTAGTGTCTAGGTACAAAATGACGTTACGGGCGTCAAGAAAAGCATGGATGCGAATGTCGGGCGCAGTCGTATTGACACTGGGCCGCTTGCCTAGGTGAGTCCGAAATCTGTCGCACACCGCGTCCTTGATTCTGAGGGTGACGAAGTCCAAACTCTTGAGTGCGCACTGGACCGCATCCACTTTGACGCGGATGGTGAGCGCTGGGTCAAACCGAGTTTCCCACGGTACAGAGGAAGCTGCCTGATAAATATCCTTTTCCGTCCGATAGCGGCCATGTGCGATTTGGCACAATACCCGGCTGGCGATGCGGCTGTGCAGGTTGACCAGGTAGCTGAGCCCGAAATCACCGCTGAATTGCACGCCACCATTGGCCGCTTGTATTTCTGCGGCATTAAGGGCCCGCAGTTCCTCCGCTAGTACTGATTCCAGGCCGCGCGGACAAGGAGCGAAAAATTTTTCCATAAGTGTAAACTAGGTCGGATAATAAAATACTACAGGCAAACGGTCTTCCTTGAACAACCTCGCTAATTTGCTGAAGCAGCAGCTCCGCGCGTCGCAATTGCCGCTCTACCGGGAGTTTGTTGACGGTGCCTGGCGTTCATTCTCCGGGCAAGACATTGCGGGTATGGCAGCGCGCTGGCAGCAGGCGTTCCGCACACAGGGGTTCAAAAAAGGCGACCGCGTCGCACTATGCCTTAAAAACGGCACGAACTGGGTGGCAATAGACATGGCCGCATTGGGGATGGGGCTAGTGATAGTGCCCCTGTATGTCAACGACAACGCCGCAAATATCGCCTGGTGCGTAACCGATTCCGAAGCGAAGCTGTTGGTTTTGCAAAATGCGCGCATGCTGGATGCTGTGCGCCGCGCGAGCAATCAATTGCCCCCAATCGTTTGCATCGAAGCCGATTCCCGGGTAAATACGGTCGAAAGCTGGCTGCCGAGCGCCGGAGATGAATTTAGGGTCGAGGAAGTCGAGTTTAACAGCTTGGCAACCATCGTTTATACGTCAGGCACAACGGGTCCCCCCAAAGGCGTAAAATTATCGCACGGCAACATCCTTTCCAATGTCCACGCCGTAAACAAGGCAGTTGCGCTTCATGCGAGTGACCGCGTACTTTCGGTGCTGCCGCTTTCTCACATGTTCGAACGCACTTGTGGTTATTACCTAACTCTTTATGTTGGAGTACAAGTCATCTATACGCGTGGCATCCAGCAGCTGGCTGAAGATTTGGCGACGCAACAGCCCTCTATTCTGATCACGGTACCGCGCGTGCTGGAACGCTTTCAGGCGCGCATTGAGGACAAGCTGGCCGCCTCCTTTTTCAAGCACCTGCTGTATGTATTGACAGTTAAAATCGGCTGGCGGGTTTACCAACAGCGAGCCACAGCACTGGAACGTATGATGTACGGGTTGCTGAAAAAATGGGTCGCGGGTCCGATCCTAGCCAGGCTTGGAGGGAAACTGCGCATGGTGGTGGTGGGCGGTGCGGCGCTGGATGAGCGCTTGGGGCGCTCGTTCATCGGCTTGGGAATGCGCATCACGCAAGGTTATGGACTCACCGAAACCTCGCCGGTGATTGCTGGCAACCGCGATGGTGACAGGGACCTCGCTTCGGTTGGTGCGCCTCTGGAGAATGTGGAGGTGAGGGTCAACCAAGCAGGCCAGCTGTTGGTGCGCGGACCCTCGGTGATGCTGGGCTACTGGCACAACGATCTAGCCACACGGGAAATTTTAGATCAGGACGGCTGGCTAAATACCGGCGACCAAGTTGAAATCCACGACGGGAAAATCTACATCAAGGGCCGTACCAAGGATATTCTTGTGCTCTCCAACGGAGAAAAAGTATCGCCGCAAGAAGTAGAAACCGCTATCCTGACCGATGGAATTTTCGAGCAGGTGATGCTGGTGGGGGAAGGGCGTGCTTATTTGACGCTGCTAGCAGTGACGCAGGAGACAGATAGCAGTAAACTCGTCAAACGCGCCAACGAGAAACTCAATAGCTTCCCGCGCTATATCAGAGTGCGCCGCGTAATTCCGCTCAAAGAACCGTGGACCATAGAAAACAACCTGCTTACCACGACCCTCAAAGTAAAGCGCAGGCAAGTAAACGAGAAATTCAATGCAGAAATCCAAAAAACTTACGGCGGTGCGGGTTAAAATGGTTTTACCACCGCCAAAATTACCACAGCAATAAGAATCACTGTAGGAAATTCATTTATCCAGCGGAAGAATCTTGAGCTGTAGCTTTTGGGGTCGTTCTTGATGTCGATCAGCAGCTTCCCGCAATACATGTGAAAAAGAATCAGCAGGATCACCAGCCCCAGCTTGATATTCAGCCACATGCCGGATTTGACGGAACCCAGCAGCCAGAAGCCAAACAGCAGTGTCAGCGCCGCCCCGGGCGTCATGATGTATAAGTAAAGTTTCCGCTCCATGATCTGGAAGCGCTCTTGACTTACCTTGTCATCCGCTTCCGCGTGATAGACGAACAGACGCGGCAAATAAAACAACCCCGAAAACCAAGTCACCATGGAAATCACGTGAAACGCTTTAATCCAGAGCATGATGACAATTCCAAGTACATCGATTAATCATTATTTGAGCGCCTGTCGGCGCGCAATTCTCGTGCAGCTATACGATCCCGCCGTAGCGCAGATTTCGGGCGGGTTCTGCAAGCTTAAGGCTGGAACTCGTCGAGCACAATTTGTTTAAGCTCCGTCAGACGCCCGTGAAAAAAATGGCCGGCGCCGGGCAGGACTATAACCCGCAGTTCCTTCGGCTGCGCCCAAGCCAATACCGCGGCCAGTGGGACCACCTCATCCTGCTCGCCGTGAATGACTAGCGTGTTCGCGGGAACATTGGCGACATCGAAGCGCGTCACCGCCGGTGCGACCAGCACCAGTTTTTCAGCGGACAGCCGATTTATTACACGAGATTGCACGATGGCGCCGAAGGAAAATCCTGCGAGAACCAGCGGTAAATTGCCGAATCGTTCTTTTGCATGCTCGGCGACAGCCAGCATGTCCTGCGTTTCGCCCTTACCCTCATCAAAACTGCCCTGGCTTTTTCCTACGCCTCGCAAATTGGGCCGCAGCGCGACGTAACCTAGTTCCACGAAGGCTTTGGCGAGCGTATGCACCACTTTATTATCGAGTGTGCCTCCAAACAGCGGATGCGGATGTGCGATCAGCGCGATACCGCGGTGTTCTTCGCCACGAGCGTTAACCACAGCTTCCAGCTTGCCTGCTGGACCCTCAATGAGTATTTCTTGTGACGTGGAATGACGCAAGCAGCCGAAAGCGCTTCAAATCTTCAGACGCGTTACAACGCGCCCGTGCAGCAGATGCTCTTCGATAATCTCATCTATATCGTGTTTGTCCACATAGGTATACCAAACGCCATCCGGGTACACCACCAGTACCGGACCCTCGTCGCAACGGTCCATGCATCCCGCTGAGTTGATGCGGATGTTGCCTTTGCCGCTGAGATTGAGGGCCTTTATTTTATCCTTAGCATAACCGCGAATCTCGCGGGAATGGTGGTTATTGCAGCACGTTTCACCCGGCTCACGCTGATTGCAGCAGAAAAACACATGCTTACGATAATGGCTCACGGACCCGGACAGGCACAAATGCAGTTCAATTCATTATACTCGATGCCGGATTTGCGTACGGAGCTTTGGGAAGAACAGACCAAGATAACCCAGTGCGGCGAACGGCCACAGTTCTGCTATTACGCGCGCCAGGCCAGTGAAATTGAGCAAATGCCCATAATGCCAACTAAACAGCGTCAGCGCCGATTGTGCATTGTTCGGACGCAAGTGTGAGACGACAATGCCGACCGCAAGGGCAAGAGCGCAAAGCAGGATTACCCGTCGCAGGGTTAACAGCAGCGAAGCTGCGACCACAACCAAGCCGTAACCGATGCCAATGACCGACTCGGCGGCAAGCCATTGTAGTAGTGCCTGTGGCTTAAGCAGCACCGCAGCAGTCAAAAGTTTAATGACGGAGGCCGTCAATAGCAGCACCAATAATGCGATAAAGGCGGCTTTGGCAGTGCGCGTCAGCAGCTCGAAGAGCAGACCGATTGCAACCGTATTACACATCGCTGACAGCATGCCGAGCAGACTAAAATCGTGCGTATTCGGGCCGCCGCTATTCGCGAAAAAAATCGTTCCCAAGAGCGGCAGCGAGGGATCTAATTGGCTGACATACCACAGACCCAACAACACCAATCCCATATCGCCAACACTCCCTGGAACAAACCACCGGTCGCGAAAATCTGCGAGATGGTCCGTAATCAAATTGCGCACGTCTCGGCGTGACGCAAAAAAAGCGCCCGCCGAGGCACCCAGCCCGTTGGTTAGAACATCCAGCCCGGAGCTGGTGCGGGAAGGCAAATACATTTGCACCGCTTCCATTGCCAGGCTCAGTGCGAATCCGGACAGCGCGGAAAAAACGAGTGCGCCCTTCATGCTCAATTGTGAGTGAAGTGCCAGCACTAGCAGAAAGCCGAGTGGCAGATAAGCCAGGAAGTTGATGAATAAGTCAAAGGGGCGGATATGCCGCGACCAGGGAGCGAACAGAAATGACCAAACTTCCACGCCCGGAACGCGCCATCCGGAAAAAGGGATCAAGCTCGCGTAGACGATAAGGACTAGATAAGCCAGTGCCAGATAACCGGCTAGCCTTGAGCCGCTCGGAAATGAAACCGATTTATCAGTTGCAGGTAGAGAGGCCATGATTATTTCCTCCGGATCCCGCCCTATCTACTCCGTAGCATCATTTTATGACATATATAATAGCCATGTGACTGGCTGTGTGCTTTGCACAATTTTGCTGCAACCGCACAGCCAACGAGACGAAAGCTGGCGTATAATTCAAGCCAATTAGTCTGTTAGGAGTTGACCATGCTTAATAACCGAATTTCTCTTTATATGGCTGCGGCCGCTCTTAGTTTTTTGTTTACCGTTACTGCAGGCGCGGTGGAGCATAAAAACAACGAACAAAGTAGCAACGACACCTACGATGAGGATACCGTCATCGGCGAGGTCACGGGTTATTTTGGCAAAGGCGCGGAGGGCATTGCGAAGGTGGTTGAGAAAGCTTTCAAGGACCATGGCCGGCCCAACGGCTACATCAAGGGCGAAGAAGCCAGCGGGGCGTTTATCGTCGGCCTGCGTTATGGTGATGGCACGCTAACGCTCAAGAATAAAGGCACCTACAAAGTCAACTGGCAAGGACCGTCGGTTGGCTTTGATGTGGGCGCAGATGCGTCCAAGGTATTTGTGCTGGTTTACAACCTGCAGAAACTGGATGATATTTATCAGCGATTCCCTGCTGTGGATGGAAGCCTTTACTTTATTGGCGGCACGAGCCTCAATTATCATCAAAGTGACAATATCATCCTGGCCCCGATAAGATTGGGGGTGGGCCTGCGCTTTGGGATAAATGTCGGCTACATGCATTACACCAGAAACATGAGCTGGAATCCGCTGTAAACCAAGCGCCGCGGCTGGGCGCGTTGCGCGGTTTCGACAACGACGCGGGCTACATTCATAATTCCGCGCGTTATTCATAATGCACATTCACATCCTCGGTATTTGCGGCAGCTTCATGGGCGGCATCGCCGTGCTTGCCAAACAGGCTGGATACAAAGTCACGGGTTGCGACGCCAATATCTACCCCCCGATGAGCAATCAGCTTGAAGAGCAGGACGTCCCCTTCACCCAAGGTTTCACCGCAGATCAAGTCAAACTCAAACCCGATGTCTTTATAGTCGGCAATGTGGTCACACGGGGTAATCCGCTGGTCGAGGAAATCCTCAACCGCGGGCTGCCTTATATTTCCGGGCCGCAATGGCTGGCTGAGCACACGCTCCAGGGCAAATGGGTGCTGGGAATCGCCGGCACACACGGTAAGACTACCACCGCTTCGATGCTGGCTTGGATACTGGAGCACGTGGGATTGAAACCGGGTTTCTTAATCGGTGGGGTGCCTGAGAACTTCGGAATTTCCGCGCGATTGTCCGATGCAGAATTCTTTGTTATTGAAGCCGATGAGTACGATACCGCTTTCTTTGACAAACGCTCCAAGTTTTTGCACTACCGTCCGCGTACCACCGTTCTCAACAACCTGGAATTCGACCATGCAGACATCTTTCCGGATCTGGCTGCAATAGAAATCCAGTTTCACCATTTAGTGCGCACACTGCCGTCTAACGGGCAGATTATCGCCAATGGCTGCGACGCAAGCATCCGGCGCGTGTTGCAGCGCGGCTGCTGGACGCCGGTCGAATACTTCGGCGTAGAAGACGGATGGCAGGCCAAAGGTGCCGGCCGGAGCTTTATCATTAGCGACAAAGCCGAGACCATAGGCGCGGTCAAGTGGAATCTCCTCGGCGAGCACAACCGCATGAATGCGCTCGCCGCGCTGCTCGCGGCGCGCCATGTCGGTATACCGGTTAAAGCCGGAATCGAGGCACTGGAGAAATTTTCAAGCGTCAAGCGGCGCATGGAAATAAGAGGAGTGGTAAACGGCATAACGGTATACGATGATTTCGCCCATCATCCGACCGCGATTCGTACCACACTGGAAGGATTGCGCGACCAGGTAGACGGGGCGCGAATCATCGCGGTCCTTGAACCGCGCTCCAACACCATGAAAATGGGCGTGATGAAAGACGCTCTGGCGGCAAGCCTCGCTGTTGCCGACCGAGTATTTTGCTACGCTGCAAATCTCGGTTGGGACGCGGCAGCCGCACTCCAGCCGCTGGGCGCTCGTGCCCAAACGTTTAACGACTTGCAGCAACTACTTGCCGCCGTGGTTGGAAACACGAGTCCCGGAGATCATGTGCTGATAATGAGTAACGGGGATTTTGGCAATATCCACGGAAAATTGCTCGAGGCGTTGGGCCGATTCAGTGAAATTCCTGTACATCCACGGGTTTAACAGTTCGTCGGCGTCAATCAAGGCGCGCGCGTTCCGGGAAGAACTGCAGCGCTTAAACCGCGGACATGATTTTCTTGCACCCGACTTGCCTTCCTTGCCCAGCCTGGCGATGCAAAAGCTCGAGCAGGAAATAGCAGCGCACAGCGCCAGTCAAATTGCAGTAAGCGGCAGCTCGCTGGGCGGCCATTATGCGACCTGGCTTGCAGAGAAATATGACTTTCCCGCGGTGCTTGTGAATCCTGTGGTAAATCCGCATTTATTGCTTGCGCCGTGTTTGGGCATGCAGAAGAATGTTTACACCGGTGAGCAATACCAATTTACGCGGCAGCACCTCAGTGAGCTTGAGCAATATAACGTCGGTGCGATTACTCGTCCCGGTCGTTACCTGCTGTTGGTGCAAACCGGGGATGAGGTGCTGGATTACCGACAGGCGGTCGAAAAATACCGCGGTGCACAGCAGATCGTGATCGAAGGCGGAGACCACGGGTTCCAGCATTTTCCCGATTACATTTCCATGATTCTGGAGTTTGTTGGGGAAAAATTGTTTCAGCCGGGAATGAAAAATCCTGCCTAGGTTATAATTCTCTAATCCCATATTGTTGTTCACGGCACCGGCCTGTGCAATCCGATGAACGTTTTTTACGAAGAAGACGGCGCGTTCAAGGTCGGAACCATCCTCGCCGATAACGTCAGCACGCTGCAGATTGAGGGCGCACACGGCAAGCGCGGCAAAATCAAGGCCAGCTGGCTGTTGTTCAGGTTTGACGATTCCGAAAAGCTACACTTCATGGACCAGGCACAACAGGTTGCATCAAGCATTGATACCGATTTCCTGTGGTCTTGCTGCGGCGAAGATGAATTCTCCTACGAGTCGTTGGCGCGCGAATATTTTGGGCGCCAGCCGAGCCCGGTCGAGGCGGCCGGTCTGCTCATCCGGTTGAATGGCGCGCCGATGTATTTTTACAAGAAAGGGCGGGGCCGCTATAAAGCGGCACCGCCCCCAGCCCTCAAGGCGGCACTGGCAAGTGTTGAGAAAAAGCGCGTACAGGCTGCAAAACAGGCAAACTATGTCGAACAGCTGGTTCATTTCAATTTGCCAGGGGAATTTGTCCCGCTGCTTCCCGGATTGCTCTACAAGCCGGAACGCGCCAGCATGGAATTCAAGGCACTCGAAGCTGCAGCAGCGGCCACGCACTTGACCGACGCCCAGCTTTTGGAGAAATGTGGCGCGATCCCGTCTGCACACGATTTTCACCTGCAACGTTTCTTATTTGAGCATTTCCCCCAAGGCACTGGGTTTGGTGATTTCGGCGAAATAACTGAACCGCAGGGACTGCCTGTTGCCAAAACTGCCGCATTCAGTATTGACGATATCACTACCTTAGAAATCGACGACGCTTTTTCGGTTGCGCAGCTTCGCGGCGGTAATTTTCAAATCGGCGTGCATATTGCAGCGCCCGCTTTGGGCTTCGTAGCCGGTTCCAAGCTCGATTCGATTGCAGCGCGGCGGCTGTCCACGGTGTACTTCCCCGGAAGCAAAATCACCATGCTTCCGGACGCGGCGATTGAAAAATTCACCCTGAAAGAGAAAACGTATCGTCCGGTAGTCTCGATGTATTTGGAAGTGAGAGGGGGCGGCTTGGCAGTGGTCTCTTCGTCAACACGGGTTGAGCGGGTGCAGATTGACGCGAATCTGTGGCGCAGCGCGCTTGAGAAAAATGTCAATGAAACCACTCTTTCGAGCGGCACAGCGGATTTCTCCTACGCCAGCGAACTGAAACTGCTCTGGCAGTTTGCCGAAACTCTGGAAAAGTCGCGCGGGAAATCTGAATCCGGCGCCGTGCCTCAGCTCGACTACAATTTTTATATTGAGAACGGGCGCGTCACTATTACTGAGCGCCGACGTGGCACGCCGATCGATAAACTGGTTTCGGAGCTGATGATTTATGTGAACACCGCGTGGGGCAAGCTGCTTGCGGACAACGAAATTGCGGCTATTTACCGCGCGCAGGGAAACGGTAAGGTAAAAATGAGCACGGCTCCCGGAGAACATCAGGGACTCGGCGTCGGCCAGTATATCTGGGCGAGTTCACCGCTGCGACGCTATGTGGACCTCGTGAATCAACGCCAACTGCTTGCGTGGCTTAATGGCGATTCCCCTCCTTATGAAAAAAACAGTGAACGCCTTTTGGTCGCTATGCGCGACTTTGAGCTGGCATACGAGGCTTATAATCTCTTCCAGCGCGCGATGGAGCGCTACTGGTGCCTGCGCTGGCTGCAACAGGAATCGGTCAAGCTCATACCAGCCACGGTGGTCAGGGAAAATTTGCTGAAATTGGATAAGCTGCCGCTGTTCGCCCGCGTGACCACTTTGCCCGAATTGCCCGCCGCCAGCCGAGTGGAAGTTGAGATCTCCAACGTGGATTTTTTGGAACTCAGTTTTGTGTGCCGCTATAAACGCACGCTAGATACGCAGTGACAGGACGTAGTTTGTTGCTTAAAATGCCAAATCGGTTTTTACCTCGGGCCAAGGAGTGCATTTCGAAATTACAGCGCTGAAACACCCATCCGCATCGCTTGGGAGCAAGATAACGATGATGGATGTTGCCACGCGCTTGCAACTGGCAATATTTCTCTCCTTCACCCTGCATTCGATTTTATTGCTGGGTGTCAACTTCAAGTTCCCGGAATCGAGCAGGCGCATCCATGATGGGCTGCCGCTGGAGGTGGTGCTGGTCAACAGCAAAACTGTTTCAGCGCCGCTGCAGCCGGACGCGTTGGCGCAAACCAACCTGGATGGCGGCGGCAACACCGATTTGGAACGCCGCGCCAAGAGTCCACTGCCAGTGCTCAAGAAAGACGAGCATTCGCCAGATCAACTTGCCCAGACGCGACGCCGCTTGGCGAAATTGGAAGCAAAAGCTCACAAACTGACGACTCAGGCGGCGTCTGAAAAGAAGATCGAGCAACCGGAAAGCGTACCCGAAACCGAGAAGCCAAAGACGGAAACGCCGAACGCCATGGACCTGATTCAAAGCGGTCTAGATGCCGCGCGGCTCGAAGCGCAAATCGCTAAGGAGCAAGAAGAATACCAAAAGCGGCCGCGCCGAATGTTTATCGGCGCGCGTGCCAAGGAATACGCCTTTACCCGTTATGTGGACGACTGGCGCATCAAAGTGGAGCGCGTCGGGAATCTGAATTACCCGGAAGAGGCGAGGCGCCAGAAAATCTATGGCAGCCTTGTGCTCACCGTATCGATCAGGGCCGATGGCACAGTTGAATACGTGGAAATCAACCGCTCATCGGGGCAAAAAGTGCTGGATGCGGCCGCGATGCGCATCGTGCAGTTGGCAAGTCCATTTGCGCCGTTTTCCGAGGAAATGCGCAAGAAGGTCGATATTTTAAGCATTACCCGAACCTGGACCTTCACGCGCAGCGACCGTCTCAGCGGAGAGGAATAAACACGGTTTCCGAACCTGCGCACAGCGATGCGCTAAATCAGCGACGCATATGACCGACCGCTACGCCGTCATTGGCAACCCGATCGCGCACAGCAAGTCCCCGTTAATTCACGCCGAATTCGCGCTACAGACCGGCCAAGATATTTCTTATACTGCTCTTCTCGCCACACGCGAAAGTTTTGTGAGCACGGTGATGGACTTCATCGGACAGGGCGGCAAGGGGATGAATGTCACCATACCGTTCAAGGAACAAGCATGGAAATATCTGGCAACTGATATCCTTCCGCGCGCTGCTTCTGCCCGGGCGGTCAACACGCTGATATTCAAGGAGGGCAAAGTCATTGGCGACAATACTGACGGAGTGGGTCTGTTGCGCGATATCGAAGTCAATCTCGGATTTCCGGTGGCAGACCAGCGGGTGCTGCTGATGGGTGCGGGTGGCGCGGCCCGCGGTGTACTGCCAGAGCTGTTGAACAGGCGTCCGGCAACGCTTACCATCGTTAACCGCAACATCAACAGGGCACACGAATTGACAGACTGGTTCACGGAATGGAGAAATCTCAGAGTAAGCGATTACCCAGGCTTAAGCGGCGGTGAATACGATTTGCTAATCAACGCCACCTCGAGCAGCATGAATGATGAATTGCCGCCCTTGCCAACAGGGATATTCGGACTGCGGGCCCTGGCCTACGACCTCGTGTACGGCAAGGGACTTACACCGTTTTTGCGGTTTGCGCAGGAACATGGCGTTGCCAAATTAGCCGACGGCTTTGGGATGCTGGTCGAGCAGGCCGCCGAATCGTTTCTGATATGGCGCGGAGTGCGCCCCGATACCCGCCCGGTCATCGCCATGCTTAAGGGCAAGGAGTAATGAGTGAAGGGCGATAAGTTCAAAGACTCAATGCGGCTTTGGCGCGCCAGTTTTTTTACCGCTTAATCCTCACCCGTCACACCGCACGATGTTAAAGCTATTTTGGCGCTGGCTATTGCGGGCGACCGTTTTGCTGATTGCAGTGGTATTGGCCTATCAGTTGTGGTTTTTGTTGCATATCTGGTACTGGGTGCACCATAACCCGGAGAACACCGCGTTCATGGAATCACGGCTGGAAGATCTGCGAAGCAACAATCCACACGGTGAGCTGAAGCACATATGGGTACCGTATAGCCGCATTTCGCCGCACCTGAAACGCGCGCTGATCGCTGCCGAGGACGCCAAGTTTCTGGAGCATGAGGGATTTGACTGGGAAAGTATAGAACAAGCTTATGAGAAAAACCTCCGAACAGGCAAAATCGTCGCCGGGGGTTCGACCATCAGCCAGCAGCTGGCGAAAAATCTGTTCTTGTCCAGCAACCGCACGCCGTTGCGCAAGGCTCAAGAAGCGCTGATTACCCTGATGCTAGAATTCATGATGGACAAGAGGCGCATTTTAGAGATTTACCTCAACAGCATCGAATGGGGCAACGGCATATTCGGCGCAGAAGCTGCGGCGCGGCATTACTACGGAGTCTCTGCTTCGGCACTTTCCAGGGAACAGGCGGCCCGGCTTGCCGCCATGGTGCCTAAACCCCGTTTTTACGACCGCTATCGCAACACTACGTGGCTAACTCGTAAAACCGAAATCATTTTGGAAAGAATGAATACGGTCGAAGCGCCTTAGTCTTTGAGCCGCGAAAACCAGCCGCTGATATTCTCGAAGCGCTGCCACGCCGACGAACTCAAGACACCGATTGGGGTCAAAGCTTCGAAACTGGAACGTGCGCGCTGTAAGGATTCAAGCTTCTGCGCGACGTATGCTGGTGAACTAAATTTAGGATTTTGTATGGCAATCGAGACACAGACTAATATTAGGCCTGCGCAAACTACAATCCACATAAGGTCTGGCAGCGTGCCATCGTTGAACAGTCGGCGGGCCTTCTTGATGACAGTCGCCTCGTTGATTGGTGGCTACGTGTGGTGGTCAATACGCAAGACCGAGGCAGCGGGAGCGCCGGGGTCTGCATCGCAGAACGTCTTGATCGTACCGTTTTTGGATAACGGTACGCGTCGGCCTCCGATCGAAGTGCCGAAGATTATTAAGAGCGAATCCGATTGGCGAAACCAACTGTCAGGTTTGGCATTTACCGTAACCCGCAAAGCGGGGACAGAGATACCTTACACGGGTGCCTACTGGAATTTGCACGACAAGGGACTGTATCGATGCATCTGCTGCGACACCGCGTTATTTAGTTCCAGCACCAAGTTCGATTCCGGAACGGGATGGCCAAGTTTCTGGCAACCGATTGCAGAGGAAAACGTCGAGAAATCCGCTGACCGGAGCTTCGGGATGATTCGCACCGCGGTTTCTTGTAAACGCTGTGATGCTCACCTGGGCCATGTCTTCGATGACGGCCCCAAGCCCACGGGCCTGCGCTACTGCATCAACTCGGTCGCTCTGCGGTTCGTCAAGTTGGCGTGAGGCCATCGCGCCATTTCCAAGAATTTGGGAGATGGCGACGTGAAATTGCACGCGATTCGGAAATACGGCTTTCAACAGCTTAGCATTCGCCAGCGAGGATAACATGCCCGATGTTCCCTTGGGCCAGCGTTAAATTTCCTCGGCGAGCGCTTTTCTGAGCCGTTGCTTCTGTATCGCTCGTCTTGCCTTCTTGGTCTTCAGTGCATGCGGCCCGCCTTTCTTCAACAACGGGTTTAGGACGACCGGATTGCGGCGCTTAACATGGATTTTACGGCGTGATTTCATGTAGTGTGGGGTACCTAGGCGAAGCGGCGTGGCCGTGGGGCGATTGATGGAACCGGAAAAAATTCAGGCGGTCAAAATAACCGCCTGTTTGGAAAAAGGCCGGTTTACGAGAAACCAGCCTTATATTTCAGTTATTCTTCTTAAACCTTTTTCTTTTTGGACTTCTTTGCCTTCTTTTTGGCTGCCATTTCTGACTCCTTTCAAGGTTTTTTCTAGTTTCTCACGCGCGGAGAATTTCTTCCGCGCTCCCAAAGCACCATTATCATGTGATTTGCTGCTTCTCTCAAAAAACTTGGCGAGAGAACGATAACTAATGCTCGGTGCGTCAATTCTATTCCACTTTTTTAAAAAAACACAACATTT
This sequence comes from Burkholderiales bacterium, assembly GCA_035624615.1. Lineage (GTDB taxonomy): Bacteria > Pseudomonadota > Gammaproteobacteria > Burkholderiales > JAHFRG01 > JAHFRG01. The sequence continues at coordinate 31,490 of DASPRE010000030.1, forward strand.
TTTTTAATTTTTCAATTTTATTTCGATTGCGACATTTCAAAACGTAACGCGAATTGACTTCTTGCGCTTTCAATGGCGTGGTTCAAAGAATAAACTTGGGGCGTGAAGTAACACGCAATTAGGAAAGCAGCGTTTCGCCTGAGAAGAGCTGATCCAGTGTTTCACGCGTGCGAATAAGAATGGCTTTATCATCGTCGACCATCACTTCCGCGGCGCGCGGCCGGGAATTATAGTTCGAGCTCATGCTCATGCCATATGCACCGGCCGACATTATCGCGAGCAGATCACCTTCAGCCAGCCCAAGCTTGCGGTCGCGCCCGATGAAATCAGCACTTTCGCACACCGGCCCGGCAATTTCGTAAGTGCGACAGGTTCGGGATACTTGGCAAACTGGAAGAATGTCATGGTAGGCCCCGTACAACGCCGGACGCTGTAAATCATTCATCGCGGCATCCACGATCGCGAAGTATTTGCCGCGGTTGTGCTTGAGATACTCAACACGTGTGAGCAATATGCCGGCATGTCCGACCAGCGCACGACCCGGCTCGATCAGGATTGTTTGTTGACGTTTCCCAAGCTTGGCTAACACCGCGGCTGCGTACTCGCTGATATTCGGCGGGGCTTCATCGTGGTACCGGATTCCAAGCCCTCCTCCGATATCAATATGCGAGATGGTAATCCCGGACTTTTCGAGTTTGTCGAGGAGAACAAGTATTCGGTCAAGCGCTTCAATAAACGGCGTGACCTCCGTAAGTTGCGAGCCGATATGGCAATCGATGCCAGTGGCTTCAAGATGCGGCAGCGATTTAGCCTTGCGGTACAAGGCCAGGGCGTCGGCATAGTCCACCCCGAATTTGTTTTCCTTAAGCCCGGTGGCGATATAAGGATGGGTCCTGGGGTCCACGTCCGGATTGATGCGCAGGCCAAACAGCGCTTTTTTCCCGACTTTCCCAGCTACCTCGTTTAGCCGCAGCAGTTCACTTTCTGATTCCACATTAAAGCACAGGATATTTGCCTCAAGCGCCGCGCGCATTTCCTCAGCCCTTTTGCCTACGCCCGAAAATACCACTTTGCGCGGATCGCCTTGCGCAGCCGTGACCCGCGTGAGCTCCCCGCCGGAAACTATGTCAAAACCGCTTCCCATGCGCGCGAACAAGTTGAGTATCGCAAGATTGGAATTGGCTTTGACCGCGTAGCAAATCAAGTGCTCGCGCTTTTTAAATGCGTCTCTGAAGCTGTTGAATGACGAAACGAGTGCGGCCTTGGAGTAAATGTAACAGGGGGTGCCGAATTTATCCGCGATATCCGCTAGAGGCGTGGTTTCGGCGTGGAGCTGTTTATTCTTATAAGAAAAGTATGTCACTGAGCTTGCGGCCCCTGCTGCTGGTCTGAATCCTGCTTCTGCGGTTTCTCGGGCTGTGGTGCCGTTTGCGGTTGCTCGGAAGGAGGGTTCTCTGGAAGATAGAGCGCCCCCTTGTAACCGCAACCCACGAGCAGCGCAGCGAACAATAACAATGAGAGGAAACGCACGTTGTGCTGTGGTGATTGCAAAAAACGAATCTTAGCACAGGACCGCCACGAATTTAGCGGGTTAAGCGCAGTGCTTGTGGAATCGCTTAACAATTTGGGATGCGCGCCATTTCCTGTTCGATCCAGGATTCCACCTTGGCGTTGACTTCCTCTGCTTTCATTCCGCTGGGATCGATCGGCTTGCCGATGCTCACGGTGATGGTTCCGGGACGTTTGAGAAAAGCGTTTCTACCCCACAATTGACCCGAGTTGACGGCCACCGGCAAGACTATTGCACCGCTGCGCACGGCAAGCCACCCGCCGCCCGGCAGATATTTGCTTCTGGCACCAGGCTTGGTTCGCGTACCCTCCGGGAAAACGATGACCCAGAAACCTTTTTTGAGGCGGTCGATACCCTGCTCTTCCATTTGTTTCAGCGCCTGAGAGCCGGCACCACGGTCAATTGCAATAGGGGAAAGCACGGCTAGGCCCCAGCCAAAAAATGGAATGCGCAACAGTTCTTTTTTGACTACGTTTACCTGCGGCGGGAAAATCACTTGGAATGCGAACGTTTCCCACGCCGATTGATGCTTGGACATGACAATGCACGGTTTATCGGGAATGTTCTCGATTCCCTTGACGCGGTATCGGATGCCGCAGATCACCTGCGAAAAGGTGATAATGAGCCGCGACCAGGTTGCAATTATTCGATAACGGGTAAAGGGATTGAGAGGAAAAATGCAAAGTCCAATGCAACCATAAACCGGAGTGATGACTGCTTGTAGCAGCGCAAACAAAAACGAGCGAACAACAGCCATGATCAGGTGGTAAGTGCTTGCGCCGCTTCCGCGAGATCGGAAAATATCTGCGTGTCCGCGGGCATGTCGCCAGCGTCTCTGGTCCTTTTCCCTTTGCCGGTAAGGACTAGTATCGGTTGCGCGCCAACTGCTTGTGCGGCCTGCAAATCACGCAAGCCATCGCCAATACAGGGCACACCAGCAAGATTCGCATTGAACCGCTGCGCGATCTCCTGAAACATCCCGGTTTTGGGCTTGCGACAGGCGCAACACATCTCCTGCGCATGCGGACAGAAAAAGATCGCGTCAATGCGGCCGCCGTAAGGCATAAGCGCCTTATGCATTCTGTCATGAATTGCGTTCAGCGCAGTCATGTCAAAAAGTCCGCGTCCGATTCCCGACTGGTTCGTGGCAACCACGACGTGATAATCCGACTGATTAAGGCGCGCAATCGCTTCGAGGCTCCCGGGGATCGGCTTCCATTCCTCGGGACTCTTGATGAAATTGACGCTGTCGTAATTGATGACGCCGTCGCGGTCGAGGATGACGAGTTTCATTTTTCGATGACAAGTTTAGAGATGTCGGCGACGCGGTTCATCAGTCTTCCTAGTTGCTGCAACAGCGCGGCGCGATTGTTTCGGATCTCAACATCTTCGACCATTACCATTACCTCGTCAAAAAATCTGTCCACGTCCTCCTTTATGCCTGCCAGCTGGCGCATACTACCTTCGAAGTCACCATCGTTAAATTGCTGCTCGGCAATAGGGGCTAAACGTTCAACGGCATCCATCAATGCGATCTCAGCACGATCCTTCATAAGTGAGCGCACAGGAGGCTTGAAGGCGTACCCAATTTCCTCGTTCTTGCGAATAATGTTGAGCACCCGTTTGTTGGCGATAGCCAAATCTTGGGCTTCCGGAAGCTTGGCAAATTTTCTCACCGCCTCGAGGCGCGCTGGCGCTTGGTATAGTAAGCCGCCAAGCTGGCCGATTACGGCTTCTACGTGCAAAACATCTCCTTCGCGCTCACGTAAATAGCTTCGCAGCCGTTCTCGAACAAAATCCCGAAGAACTTGCGGATTATATTTGATGAGTTCTTTGGGGAAGCTCCGCTCTGCGGCGCGAAGCAACTCGAAAGCGTCCAAACGGATGGGGGTCTCAATGAGAATACGAACAACGCCAAGCGCATGTCTGCGCAGCGCGAACGGATCTTTTTCGCCGGTCGGAACCTCACCGATGGCAAACATGCCAACTAGCGTATGGAGTTTATCTGCTAAGGCGACCGCGCATGCCACCAAGCCATTGGGAAGTTTGTCACCGGCAAACCGTGGCCTGTAGTGAGCCTCGATAGCATTTGCCACTGTTTCGCTCTCACCGTCGTGAAGCGCATAATAGCGCCCCATTATTCCTTGCAGTTCGGGGAATTCACCTACCATATCGGTGAGAAGGTCTGCTTTTGAAAGCTCCGCAGCCCGTTCGGTCAGACTGCTATTTGCATCAAGGTCACGAGCAATCCTTGCCGAAAAAAGCTTTATCCAATCAACTCTGTCGCGCTGACTACCGAGTTTATTGTGGTATGTCACATGCGCGAGACGAGGTACGCGTTCCTCAAGACGAATTTTGCAATCTTGGTTGTAAAAAAACTGCGCATCAGCAAGACGCGGTCCTAAGACCCGTTCATTGCCTAACACTATGTTCTTAGATATTTGCCCTTTTTGTATTCGCCGACTTGATTCGTCAAGGTTGCTAATTACAACAAAATAAGGCTGCAATTCTGCTGATTTATTGAAAACGGGAAAGTATCTCTGATGGTTCTTCATAGTGAGTGCCAGACACTCCACCGGCACGGCCAGGAACTGTTCGTCGAAGCGTCCCCAGTACGCACGCGGCCATTCAACGAGGGAGGTGACATCGTCCAAAAGGACACTACCGCCGCTGCAGCTAACCGCGCGGTCGATTGCTTCGCGGTCGGCAGTTCCTGGGAAGACGCGGGGCAATTGTTGTTTGCGTTCCGTATCGATTACAAGCGGCTGAATGCTAATTGGAGTGCGGCCTGTTGAAGTGCGAGCGATCTCTTGGGCAAGCGTTAGCTCCATTTGGTTTAGCTGGTCCTTTATCGTGGACCGCCGCTTTGAAAAGTCTGCAATTACTTTGCCTTGCTTAAGAAGCGCCGGCTCATAATCTTTGGCATCTTTCAGAGTGATCATGCCCCGTGACAAGAAACGATGACCAAGCGTCCGGTTGGAGCTCTTTACTCCCAAGATTTCGCCTGGTACGATCCGCTTGCCATGCATCATTATTAGGCCGTGCACTGGCCGCACAAATTCTTCGTCACTTGAACCCCACCGCATAAATTTAGGCACCGGCAATTGTTTGATGGCCTTGGTGACAATTCCGGCTAGGTGTTGATCGAGTGGCTCACCTTTTATTTTCCTATGTGCTACTACAAACTGTCCCTTATTGTCGCTTTGCATAATTAGCGCCCCGGAAGTCATGCCCCATTTAGCCGCGAATTTTTCGATAGCATCTGGTCCTGCAATGATATAGGGTCCTTTTTGAATGCTCTCGCGATCTTCTTGGACCGCACGCACGGAAGGGAACAGCGTGGCTAAACGCCGAGGGGTAACAAAAAGTGCGGGCTCCTTATCTCCGACTAAAAACCCAGCATCGGATAGGTAATCACAAAGGGCTTTCCGGAACGCCTCAGCGAGCGGTAGTAAAGCTTTAGGTGGTAGTTCCTCGGTGAGAAGCTCGATCAAAAGACTCTGCACTTCGGGGTCTTTGCCAGCCTTCTTTTTGGGCATCTTCAGGTCTGCGCTTTCTTCTTCATCCCTTGCGGCTGTTTCAGCATCGGGAAGCCAAGCTTTTCGCGTGATTCGTAATAGGCTTGCGCCACCAAGCGGGCGATTGCGCGTACGCGGGCGATGTAGGCGGCGCGCTCGGTGACCGAGATCGCGCCGCGGGCTTCCAGCAAATTGAATGCGTGCGAGCACTTGAGCATCATTTCATAGGCAGGGAGCGCGCACTGGGCCTCGATGAGCCGTTTCGCTTCAGCCTCGAACTGGCCGAAATGCTGGTACAGCATCTCGGTATTGGCGAGCTCGAAATTATATTTTGACTGCTCGACTTCATTCTGGTGGTAGACGTTGCCGTAAGTAATGCCGTCTACCCAGATGAGATCGAACACGCTTTCCTTGTTCTGCAGATGCATCGCAAGCCGCTCGAGTCCATAAGTGAGCTCGCCCAGCACCGGTTTGCAGTCGAGCCCGCCGACCTGCTGAAAGTAAGTGAACTGCGTAATCTCCATTCCGTTGAGCCATACTTCCCATCCGAGTCCCGCGGCACCGAGCGTAGGCGACTCCCAATCGTCCTCGACGAAACGGATATCGTTCTTCTTGGGATTAATGCCGAGGGCCACAAGCGATTTTAGATAGACATCTTGGATATCATCGGGCGAGGGTTTCAGAACGACTTGGTACTGGTAGTAATGCTGTAGGCGGTTTGGATTATCGCCGTAGCGGCCGTCCTTGGGCCTGCGCGATGGCTGCACATACGCAGCTTTCCACGGCTCGGGCCCTATTGCGCGCAAAAAAGTGGCAGTGTGAAAAGTTCCGGCGCCGACTTCCATATCATAAGGCTGCAACAGCGCACAACCCTGTTTGTCCCAGTATTGCTGCAACTTTAAGATGATTTGCTGGAAAGTGATCATGCAGGCAAAACCCGCGTGGATAGCGGATTTTACTGGTTTTAACCGGCTTGAGAAAGAAAACGGCGCGAATACATGAGGTGTGCGGAAATTGCCAGCACGCAAATCAGCAGCACTGCGTAATTGCCCAAAATAACGTAAGGTGTGGCGCCGGCATACCCCCATACTACGTCTTGCAACGTCGCGGTGGTGAACAGCGGTAACCGGCTCAGAATTTCCCCTCGAGCATTAATCACTGCAGTCACTCCGGTATTGGTGGAGCGAACCATGTAGCGGCCCGATTCCAGAGCGCGCGTCTGCGAAATCTGCAAATGTTGCATGGGCGCAATCGAATGCCCGAACCAGGCATCGTTACTAAAGTTGGCTAACAGGGTCGCTTGCGGCAGCTGTCGAATTACCTCCTCGCCGAAGGCATCTTCGTAGCAAATATTTACTGCTACCTCCTGGCCGGCGACTTTCAGCGGTTGCTGCCCCGGGCCGCCGCGGGAAAAATCCAGCAAAGGAATTTGCAGTACGTCCAGCAACCAGCCAAAAACCGGCCGCAGTGGGATGAATTCACCGAACGGCACTAGATGCGATTTTCGGTAAGTTTGCGTGGGCGAGCCGCCGAAGCTCAACACGCTGTTGTAATAATGCTGTTCGTCCGTGCGCTCGGGCAAACCAATCAAAAGATCGCCGCCGTATTTCCTTGCGTGCGCAGCGAATTTTTCCAGGTAAATTTTCGGCACGTCATGGTAAAACAGCGGCAGCGCAGTCTCGGGCAAAATAATGAGCCGCCCGGTGCTTTCGTCCACCAATCTGCGATACGTTTCGAGCGTGTTGACCAGTTCGTCTTCGCGCCATTTTATTTCCTGCGGAATATTGCCTTGTAACAGACTAACTTCAAGCGCTGCGCCTTTGGGTTGGGTCCACTGGACCTGCTTGAGCCCAAACCCTGCAAGCCATACCAGAACGAGCAATAACGCGCATGCCGTTCTGAGGTTGCGTTTTGCGAACATCACGTTCAGCAATCCGGCACTTAGGGCGCAAAAAAAAGATACACCGAATACGCCGAGCAGAGGTGCATAGCCCGCAAGCGGGCTCGATGGAACTTGCGAATAACCTGTGGAGAGCCAGGAAAAGCCGGTGAATAGCCAGCTGCGTATCCACTCCACCAAAACCCACAGTGCGGGAAAAAGCAAAAGTTGTTTCGAGACCAACGAGTGTTTTATTGGCGCCAGAAACGTAACGACCAGCGCCGGATAAAGAGCCAAAATAGCGCAAAATAACAAGGTTGCAATGCCAGCGAGCCAAACAGGCATGGCGCCGAAATCGTGGAGACTGACATAGACCCAACTGGCGCCAAAGCCGAATAGCCCCAGGCCGAAGGCAAACCCCACCATGAACGCGGCCAAACGCGACGCCAGTTGATTCAATAAATAAAGCAGCAGTGCCAGGGAGACAATCGGCAGCGGATAGACATAGAGTGGCGCAAAACCCAAAACGCTAACTGCGCCCGCCACAAATCCGACAATTGCTTTCCCGGCCACAGACTGGGGAAGCTGGAAATTCAAAACTTATTCCTTGGCTGGGGGATGATTGGATACGGGCGAGACCAGCTTTTGCACCAGCAGGTAATGAATCCTGCGACTGTCGGCGCGCAGCACCCGAAAGTCGAGGTTGTCTATGCTGATATGATCACCGCGTTTTGGCAAGCGGCCAAAACGGCTGATCACCAAACCACCAATGGTATCGTGTTCGACGTCGCTCAGTCTGGAGCCGAGTGCGGCATTGAAATCGGCAATCTCAGTCACTGCCTTGACGCGGAAGCGTCCGTTTCGCTCCTGGATGATATTGTCTTCGGTTTCATCAAAGTCGTATTCGTCCTCGATTTCACCGACGATTTGCTCAAGCACGTCTTCAATTGTGACCAGCCCCGCAACCCCGCCGTATTCATCCGCCACGATGGCTATATGATTGCGGTTGCTCCGGAAATCCTTAAGCAGCACATTGAGGCGCTTTGATTCGGGGACAAACACCGCCGGACGCAACATCTCGCGCACGTTGAATTCCTTTCCCGCGTAATAGCGCAACAAGTCTTTGGCGAGCAATATGCCAATGACGTCATCCTTGTTTTCATCGATTACCGGGAACCGCGAGTGAGCGGTTTCAATCACGAACGGAATAAATTTCTCCGGAGGGTCATTGATGTCTATTATGTCCATCTGCGAGCGCGGAATCATGATATCTCGCACTTGCATTTCGGACACCTGCATCACGCCTTCTATCATGGAGAGCGCATCAGCGTCCAGCAGATTGCGTTCGTATGCTGAGCGCAGCAGCTCAACCAGCTGCTGCCGGTCTTCGGGTTCACGCATCAAAAGCGCGCCTAGGCGCTCGAGCAATTTAGGTTTTGCGGTTTCGTTCATGCCAATATCGGTAACGCGAGTAAAGCGAACAGTGAGAAACAAGTAAATACAGGCGCGATATTCTCTTCATCCCTGATTTCTCATTCGCGATGCTCATGGGGATCGGGGAAGCCCAGTCGAGTAATGATTTGCGCCTCCATTTTTTCCATCTTCCGCGCCTCCGCTCTATGATGATGGTCATATCCTTGCAGGTGCAGCACGCCGTGCACTACCAGATGCGCATAACACGCTTTCAAGCTGATGCCATGCTCGCTCGCCTCGCGCCTAACCACTGGCGCGCATAATGCGATGTCGCCGGTGAGCGGTCGACTGCCCGGATAAGTAAAAGTCAGGACATCGGTAGCGTAATCCCTGCCGAGAAAATCGCGGTTAAGCCCCCGGCCTTCTTTTTCGCCCACAATGCGCATGGTAATTTGCGCCCGCTGCGTGAGCGCGGCAAGTGTCCATTTGCGCAACTGCCACCGGCTCGGCAGATTGTCCCCGCGCACCCTATATTGCACCGTAAGATTGAGCTTTTTATCGGATTTTGCGTTCATGTATTCTTCTTTTCGTGTTCCTCATAGGCGTTGACGATTTTTTGCACCAACGGATGCCGCACCACATCCTCGGACAGGAAGAAAGTGAATGCGATGCCGCGCACTTTTTCAAGAACTTGCCGGGCTTCCACCAGTCCGCTCTTTTGTCCGCGTGCCAAATCGATTTGCGTAACGTCCCCGGTAATCACCGCTTTGGTGCCGAAGCCGATGCGAGTCAGAAACATTTTCATCTGCTCCGGCGTGGTGTTCTGCGCCTCATCGAGAATGATGAATGAGTGGTTGAGCGTGCGTCCGCGCATGTAGGCTAGCGGAGCGATTTCGATGGCCCCACGCTCAAACAGCTTGCCAACTTTTTCGAAGCCCATCAGGTCATAAAGTGCGTCGTAAAGCGGTCGCAGATACGGGTCCACTTTCTGAGCCATATCACCCGGCAAAAAACCCAGGCGTTCGCCGGCTTCAACCGCAGGGCGCACGAGTACAATGCGCTTTACGGTATCGCGCTCTAACGCATCTGCTGCGGAAGCGACCGCCAGATAGGTTTTGCCGGTTCCCGCTGGGCCGATGCTGAAGGTGATGTCGTACTCCTGCATCTGCCGCAAATACTGGACCTGCCGCGGGGTCCTGCCGTGCAGATCCTGGCGCCGCGTTAGGAGTACCGGCGCCTGTTCCTCCTTTGCCAGGACCATGTGCGGGTTGGCCACTTCGATCAGCCCGAGTTGTACCTCCTCAAGTGACAGGTTCTGCGTTGCCTTACCGTAAAAACTCTGCAGCGCTTCGGCCGCAAGCCGGGTTTGTTTTGGACTGCCGTGCAGCGAAAAATTTTCGCCATGCCTGGCAATGCTCACATCCAGTGCGGCTTCGATTTGTTTCAAGTTTTCGTCCAGCGCCCCGCACAGATTGGACAGGCGTTGATTGTCCACAGGAGTAAACGAGATTGTAATAGACTGCGATTTCAAGGTTTAATTTACGACAACGTCGCCGCGCAGCGAATGAGGCATTGCTGCACTGATGGTGACATCGACGAAGCTTCCAATCAAGCGGTGATGCCCTGCAAAATTAACAACACGGTTATTTTCCGTGCGACCAGACAATTCCTGCTGATTTTTCTTTGATTGCCCAGCGACCAGTACCCGCTGCGTGCTACCGACCATGCTGCAGCTGGTGGTTTGCGCAAAGGCCTCAATTTTTTCCTGCAGGAGCGCCAACCGCGCAAGTTTTGTTTCTTCCGGAACCTGCTCTGGGAATTCTGCAGCCGGCGTGCCGGGACGCGGACTGTAGACAAAGCTGAAACTGGAATCGAATCCCACTTCATCCACCAACTTCATGGTGGCGGCGAAATCGTCTTCGGTCTCGCCGGGAAAGCCAACAATGAAATCCGACGATACAGAAATCTGAGGCCGTACTTTGCGGAGCCTGCGGATGATGGACTTGTATTCGAGCGCCGTATAGCCGCGCTTCATCGCCGCCAGAATTCGATCTGATCCCGTTTGCACCGGCAGATGCACATGGCTTGCCAGCTTGGTTATGTTGCCATACGCGTCGATAAGCCGTTGAGTGAATTCCAGCGGATGCGATGTGGTGTAACGCAGGCGTTCAATTCCCGGGATCTCCGCGAGATATTCCAGCAGAAGCGCAAGATCGCCGATTTCGCCATCGCTCATAAGGCCGCGGTAAGCGTTGACATTCTGTCCGAGAAGCGTGACTTCTTTAACTCCGTGCAATGCCAGTTCTGCCACTTCTGCCAGCACATCGTCAAATGGTCGCGAAACTTCTTCGCCTCGAGTGTAGGGTACCACGCAAAAACTGCAATACTTGCTGCAACCTTCCATAATCGAAACAAAAGCGCTTGGGCCATCTACCCTGACCGCCGGCAGGTGATCAAATTTTTCGATTTCAGGGAACGAAATGTCCACCTGCGGTTTGCCGCTCCTGCGGCGCTCATCTAGCAGCTGCGGAAGGCGGTGGAGAGTCTGCGGGCCGAATACCACGTCTACATAAGACGCGCGCTCGATGATTGCAGCGCCTTCTTGGCTTGCAACACAGCCACCGAGCGCGATCAGCAAGTCCGGATTCCGCTGCTTGAGATGCTTCCAGCGTCCCAGGTAATGAAACACCTTATCCTGCGCCTTTTCGCGCACTGAGCAGGTGTTGAGCAGGATCACGTCTGCATGTTCCGGCTCAAAGGTTTTTTCCAAGCCCTGTGTTGCGTGCAATAGGTCCGCCATTTTCTCCGAGTCATACTCGTTCATCTGGCAACCGAAGGTCTTGACGTAGAGTTTTTTTGCCACCCGCGCGCCTTATCTATTCAGGTTCGCCACTTCCTCGGGGGTTAAAAGCCACATTCTATGGAGATCGCCGTTGGCGTCGACGTTATAAAGCACGGTGGCTTTGCTAGGCAGATAATTAGGAAGAATGATGCGGTTATTCTGGTCGTAAATTAGGGAGCCAGGAGCAAGATGAAACTGCCTGTTTCCGATGGTTACGTAGGGATAGCTACTGGCAGTCAGTTCACCTGGTACGGCGTTTTGGGGCAGAATGCGCCCGGCAACAGCCCACAGCTGTAAGGCGAGCAACGCGGCTGCCCCAAGCAAAATTTTATAAAACGCTCGTTGTGGTATCAATCGGGCCGAACTTTCAGCGCCAAAACAATTATCCAACGTTAAATGGTGGCGAATCAGGGATTTGAACCCCGGACCAAAGGATTATGATTCCTCTGCTCTAACCACTGAGCTAATTCGCCACGCTGAAACTCTCCATTTTCTTAGCCTGGGCTGCAATCTGTCAAGATTAAGAAAGGCTTGCGGAGCTTCGGCGAGGCGATAAGCGCAGCCACGAACCGTGATAATATGGTTTTTAACTTCAAACATTATGACCTAATTCACGGGGCCAATTTCCTTGTTTGATGTAGTTATCGCAGGCGCAGGCCTGGTTGGAGCGAGCTTCGCGCTGTTTTTGAAAAATAGCGGCCTGCACCTCGCACTGGTTGAGACCCATGAACCCGCTTGGGGCGATCAGAGCGGTTGGGATACCCGGATATATGCTCTAAGCCCCGGAACGGCTGCGTTCCTCCAAAGTTGCGATGTCTGGCAGCGCTTCGACTGCGCGCGAATTACGCCAATAGTGGAAATGCAAGTGTTCGGTGATGACGGCGCGTCGCGACTTGATTTCAGTGCTTATGATTGCGGCCTGCCCGAACTTGCGTTCACCGTCGAAAACCGGCAATTGCAGCAGGTCATGTGGCAACAGCTTTCCATGCATCAAGACTTGGCTCTGATTTGTCCGCAAACGTATGAAGCGATCGAATGGGCAGCCGGGCAGGTCACGCTGCGCCTTAAAGACGGAACGCACATAGATGCGAGGCTCCTAGTGGGCGCCGACGGCGGCGATTCCTTGGTGCGCGAGCAAGCTGGTATACATGCGAAACTTCATCCCTACGGACAAACTGCAGTAGTAGCAAATTTTGAAGCCGAAAAGCCGCACCGCAACATCGCCTACCAGTGGTTCCGACAGGATGGCGTGCTGGCTTTTTTGCCACTTTCGGACAATCTCATTTCAATCGTCTGGTCTACCAGTGAGGACCGCGCGCAAAACCTGCTTGCAATGGAACAAGAACAGTTCTGCAAAGAGGTCGCACAAGCAGCATTCAATATATTAGGCGACATTCGTATCGTTACGCCGTGTGCGGCGTTCCCGCTGAAACTGCTGCGAGTCGAGCGCTTGGTCAGTCCTCGTGTGGCCCTAATTGGCGATGCTGCACATGTAGTGCACCCGCTGGCAGGGCAGGGCGTCAATCTTGGCTTTCAAGACGCACGCGTACTGGCGGAAACTCTTTTGAAACGCGGTGTGCAGCCGGACTGTGGTGATTACCGTTTACTACGGCGCTATGAACGGGCGCGCAAAGAGGATGTTTTGGCTATGCAAATTGTCACACACGGGCTGCAATGGCTGTTTGGCAACCCGCTGCTCTCCGGTTTGCGCAATTTCGGCTTAAGGCTGACCAATAGCCTGCCACAAATAAAAGGCTCTTTAGTGCAACGTGCCTTGAATTAGATTGTCGAATTCCTTAAGCTCACGAATCTAGAAAGTAAATCATGCCGAAAAAACCGATCTTGACGAAAGCTTTCCTTATGCTGGCGCTGCTGTTTTTTGCCTATGCAGCGGCGGCTGACGAAGCGTCAGTGCGAAAGGCGGTGCAGGAGAAATTTCCCAAGGCCACCATTGAGAGCGTAACCAAGACCCCTTATCTCGGATTATACGAAGTTTACTTGGAAAAGCAGCTCATTTACACCGACGAAAAGGTGAATTATTTTTTTCTGGGCAGCGTGGTTGACGGCAAGACCATGCAAAATCTCACTGAGGAGCGCACGCGGAAACTTAACGCGGTCAAGTTTGATTCCCTGCCGCTGGATATGGCGATCAAAATCGTAAAGGGCAACGGCAAGCGCAAGGTGGCGATTTTTTCGGATCCGTTTTGTCCGTTTTGCCAAAGGTTGGAACAGAACATGGTCGGCGTTACCGACGTGACTATTTACACATTTCTATATCCGATTGAATCATTGCATCCCGGCGCAACGCAGAAGGCCAAGGCTATTTGGTGTGCGCCTGATCGAGTCAAGGCATGGAACGATTTCATGCTCAGGCGGATCGGACCGGAAGCTCACGCGAGCTGTGAAACGCCGGTAGACAAAATCATCGAATACGGACGAAGCAAAGGTTTCAACGGCACACCGACTTTGATTTTTGCCGACGGTGAAGTTATTCCCGGCGCAGTTTCCGCCGCGCGGTTGGAGCAGATGCTAGATAACACCGGTACAGATTAGTTTAACTGGCTGGGTGGCGGGTCGTAGTCTTTCGGCAGCAGTACCCACATCTTACCGCGTTGTTTCATTTTTCCTGCCTGATTAGCGGCCTGTTCGCCAAAACCCCAGAAAAAATCAGCACGCACCCCGCCATTGATGGCGCCGCCCCGATCCTGTGCCAGCATCAAGCGGTTTAACGGCTTATCGGTATTGGGCCAGGTGGTGGAAAGATAAACCGGCGCACCTTGGGGGACAGCGTGCGGGTCAATAGCCAAGCTGCGTCCTGCAGTAAGCGGCACGCCCAACGAGCCGATTGGCCCTGGCAGATTGTTTGGCATTACGCGGAAAAACACATAGCTGGGGTTCTCATTTAAAAGCGTTGCGAGCTTCTGGGGATTCTGGACAGCCCAGTTTTTGATTCCCTGCATCGAGGCCTTTTCGAGAGGCAGTTCACCACGCTCCACCAACAATCTGCCGATGGATTTGTAGGGATAGCCATTTTGATCGGCGTAACCTACGTGAATCGTTTCTCCGCTGTCTAGCTTTATCCGGCCTGATCCCTGGATTTGCAGAAAAAACAGATCCACCGGGTCGTCCACCCACAGTAGTTCCCGTCCTTCAAGTGCAGGCTTTCCCCGGTCAATTTCAGCGCGGCTGTAATAAGGCACAACCTTTTTTCCGACGATTCGGCCGCGCAGGCGCAGATTTTTGAGCTCCGGGTAGACATCGCTCATGTCCACCACCAGCAAATCGTCGGGAACACCATAAATCGGATATCGGAATCGATTTGACGGCGCGCGGCTGCCGTGCAGCAGCGGCTCATAATAGCCGGTAACCAACCCTTCGTCGCTGCCGTCGGCGTTCACCACCTGGTACGGGGTAAAATTCGATTCGAAAAAAAGGTGAAGATTTTGGTTGTCCTTGTGCTCGAAAAATTCCGCTGTCAGACAGACCGGCTGCCACGCAAGCTGGTTCACGAGCGCGTTGCAACTTTGCAGAAATGCATCCCATGCTTGAACTAGATCGTCCTCCGACCAACCAGGCATCTCATCCCAGCTGCTTACCTGAAGTTTCGGACTCGGCGGGATAGGCGGTATAACTACCGGTGGAGGAACCGCGGTCGGTGCAGGGGGCTTTTGCAGCGTGGTACACGCAGTCAGCAATAACCCCGCTGCAAGCAAACAAAATCGTGTTTGGCGCTGCATCGGTTTTTCGTTAAAGTAGTAAGCTGTATTCATTCAAGTATAACAAATGGCAAATGGACTGGTTGCTGTTAGAGGCAGGTACCGCGCTGCTTGCTCTAATCTTGATTGTCTGGTGGACTTGGCCGCGCGAGGGCAACAAGGACGACGAGCGCTGATCCGCTGATTGGCGCTGACGCTTGCATTCGCGTCGTTTTATTTTCTTACCACGAGACTTTGTGCGCGGATTCTAGAAGTTGCTCGCCGGATTGCGGCATCGTAGAACGGCGCAATGAGCATGTTGCTCAACCGTAACGAAACGAGCCGAGGAACCTCTGCTTAAGTCCTTCGTGAACCGCGTTGCAGGCAAAATGCGGATGGATGCGAGGCGCGCGACGAAGGTCGTAGCAAAGACTACGAATCCGAGGAGCGCAACGATGCAGATGCCACATTTTGCCGCAACCCGCGTGGGACGAGGCCTTCCGGGCGGGCTGCTTTGTCCCTCGGCTTGCCAATGGGGCTGGCCATTGGCTGTACCTCGCTTCGCGCATCCCATCCCGGAAAGCCGCCGTCGCAGCCACGCGGGACTTACATCAGAGGTTTCCTAATGCAGCACGCGAGGAACGCTCAAGGTAAATTCGGGAATAGGCGCGTTAAAGCTTACTCCATCCTCGGCAACCATTTGATAGCTCCCGCTCATCGTTCCTACCTGGGTGGCAATAGCCGTGCCGCTGGTGTATTCGAAACTCTCGTCTGGCTTTAAAAACGGCTGTTCGCCCACTACTCCGAGGCCACGCACTTCCTGCACCCGGTTCTCCGAATCGGTGATGATCCAGTGTCTGCTGATGAGTTGCACTCCAACATTGCCGGTATTGGTGATGGTGATGGTGTAGGAGAACACAAATCGTCCATTCTCCACGTTGGATTGCTCGGGGATGAAACTGGTGCGCACGGTAACTTTGATCTCGTATTTTTTGCCGTTTCCCATGGCATCATTCTATGACAAGTGGCGGGAACAAACCAACTGTATCGACCCATGGATAACGGGTAAAATGCGCCTTTGGCTTAGCACAGGAAATGCCCCATGTACCGAATCGCTCCCAGCATACTTTCTGCCAACTTTGCCAAGCTCGGTGAAGAGGTAGTGAGCGTGATTGCCGCCGGGGCGGACCTGATTCATTTCGATGTGATGGATAATCACTATGTGCCGAATCTCACTGTCGGCCCGGTGGTGTGCGAGGCGCTCCGCCCGCTTACCAAAGCGGTCATTGACGTGCACCTCATGGTCAAGCCCGTAGACCGCATCATTCCCGATTTCGTCAAGGCCGGCGCCGATATTATTTCGTTTCATCCGGAAGCCAGCGAACACATTGATCGCACCATCGGGCTTATCAAAGAACATGGCTGCAAAGCTGGGCTGGTGTTCAATCCTGCAACACCATTGGATTACCTCGAGTATGTGCTGAGCAAACTCGATCTGGTGCTCATCATGTCGGTGAATCCGGGCTTCGGCGGGCAGAAATTTATTCCCGAAGCGCTTAACAAGCTGCGCGGTGTGAGGAAGATGATTGATAAACGCAAACGCGATATTTGGCTGGAAGTGGACGGTGGGGTAAAAGTGGACAACATTGCGCAAGTCGCACGTGCCGGTGCAGATACGTTTGTTTCTGGTTCGGGCATTTTCGGCACCAAGGATTACAAGGCCACTATTGCCAAGATGCGCGCGGAACTTGCCAAAGTCTGAACTGCGCTGAAATGAAGCATTTCCCACGGCTCGACTCGCAAGGATTTTTCCATTGCCGCTGAAAGCGGTGCTATTCGATCTCGACGGCACGCTTCTTGATACGGCTGCGGACTTGGCCGCAGCGGCCAACGCCATGTTGAGCGAGCTCCAACTCCCAGTGCTTGATGAAGAAAAGATTGAAAGTTTTATCGGCGGTGGAGTCAGCAATTTGGTGAAACGCGCGCTCGCGGCGAGCCTTGCCAGCGAACCGGATTCGCGAGTCCTCGAGCGCGCGATGCCGATATACGAGAAGCAGTACGCAAATGGAATGCTCAACCAGACACGACCATTCCCCGGGGTGGTGGAAGGCCTGCAGGCGATGCGCGGGCAGGGCCTACATTTGGCCTGCGTGACTAACAAAGCAGAGCGTTTCGCCCGGCCACTTCTGCACGCAACCGGGCTCGTCGATTTTATAGAGCTGCTGGTTTGCGAAGACAACTTGCCCAAGAAAAAGCCTGATCCACTGCCGTTGCAGCACGCGTGCGAGCATTTCGGGATTGAAGCGCGCGAAATGTTGCTAATCGGCGATTCACCGCTCGACACGCAAGCTGCGCGCGCCGCGGGCTGCCGCGTCTTCTGCGTGCCATACGGCTACCGCTACGGACTGGACGTGCATGAACTGGATTGTGATGCTATAGTAGCGTCCCTGTGTGAGGCTGCAAAACTGATTCAGATCGAATCTCGGACAGAAACATGAACTTCACGGAAAGCAAAAGATGGGCAATGGAGACCTCGGGCGCATGGCGTCCTTGGCGCATTGCTTTTTGGCGCTGAAATCGCGCGTTTCCATCTTTTTGGCTTTTTGTTTTTCCGGAGTGGTTCATGACTGAAACTGAATTCAAAGCTTTTGCCGCGCAGGGTTTCAACCGTGTGCCTCTGGTGCTGGAAACCTTCGCCGATCTCGATACACCTCTGTCGGTCTATCTAAAGCTCGCCAATCAGCCGTATTCCTATTTGCTGGAGTCGGTGGTTGGCGGCGAGCGTTTTGGCCGTTATTCGTTTATTGGGCTTGCAGCAGGTCGCCGCATCGAAGTCCGCGGCAAATCGATAGCCGAATACCAAGGCAACAACTTGCTACAAAAGACCAAATCAGCCGACCCGCTGGCGGCCATTCGGGGCGTGCAGCAGTGCATTAAAGCGGCGTGGTTGCCTGGACTTCCGCGGTTTTGTGGAGGGTTGGTCGGCTATTTTGCCTACGATACAGTGCGGCTTATCGAGACCAAACTCGCAACAATTGCCAAGCCCGACGTGCTGGATACCCCGGACATCCTTTTGCTGCTCTCCGAACAGCTCGCGGTGGTGGATAATCTCAGCGGCAAATTATTTCTGGTCGTTTATGTTGACCCGCGCGAGAGCGGCGCCTACTCCCGTGGACGGCGGCGCTTAAGCGAACTGCTACAAGCCTTGCGTCGTCCCGTGACGATTCCCGGGCAGGTAAATGGCAGGCCCGCACAGGTGCGCGCGGAATTCAGTGAGGACGCGTTCATGCGGGCCGTGGAGCGCGCCAAACGCTATATATATGATGGTGACATCATGCAAGTGGTGCTGAGCCAGCGCATGAGCCACCCTTTCCATGCCTCGCCGCTTTCCCTATACCGCGCGCTGCGGGCCCTCAATCCTTCCCCCTACATGTTTTATTTTGATTTGGGAGAGTTTCACATCGTGGGCGCCTCGCCTGAGATCCTGGTACGTCTTGAACAGGACACCGTTACCTTGCGACCTATTGCCGGCACGCGACCGCGGGGCAAATCGTGCGCTGAGGATGAAAAGCTTGCGCAGGAATTGCTGGCCGATCCCAAGGAGCGCGCCGAACACGTCATGCTCATGGATCTCGGTCGTAATGATGTCGGGCGGGTAGCGCAGACGGGTACCGTGCGAGTGACTGAAAACATGACGATTGAAAACTACTCGCATGTGATGCATATCGTATCGAACGTCGAGGGCACGCTTAAACCAGGCCTAAATGTGATGGATGTTCTGAAGGCGACTTTTCCTGCAGGCACGGTAAGCGGTGCGCCCAAGGTGCGCGCCATGGAAATTATCGACGAATTGGAGCCGACCAAGCGCGGCATATATGCGGGCGCCGTAGGTTACCTCGGATTTAACGGTGACATGGATCTAGCCATTGCTATCCGCACGGCGGTGATTAAAAATCAGACCTTATATGTGCAGGCGGGGGCGGGCATCGTCGCCGACTCGGTGCCCGCCAGCGAGTGGCAGGAAACATGCAATAAAGCCAAGGCAGTATTGCGCGCAGCAGAAATGGCGCAGGCGGGACTGGATAGTAAAATCGAGTAACGGCTCTTAACAACCATGTTATTAATGATTGACAACTACGATTCGTTCACCTACAACCTGGTGCAGTACCTTGGAGAGCTGGGCGAGGAAGTAGAAGTCTACCGCAATGATGTTATCACACTAGACAAAATTGCAGCCCTCAAACCGAAGCACATCGTGATATCGCCGGGACCCTGCACGCCGAATGAGGCCGGGGTATCGGTGCCACTGATCAAGCGCTTTGCCGGGGAAATTCCGATACTCGGCGTTTGTTTAGGCCACCAGAGCATCGGCCAAGCCTTTGGTGGCAAGATCGTGCACGCAAAGCAATTGATGCACGGCAAGACGTCCAACATCCAGCACAAGCAGCAGGGAGTATTTCGCAATTTGCCGAGTCCATTTCAGGCCACGCGCTATCATTCGCTGGTGATTGAGCGTGCGAGCCTGCCGACTTGCTTGGAAGTCACTGCGTGGACCGATGACGGCGAAATCATGGGGGTGCGGCACAAGAACTTACTAATCGAAGGCGTGCAGTTCCATCCGGAATCGATCCTGACCGAACACGGTCACGACCTGCTCAAGAATTTTTTACGCGAGCAGCAAGCATGACGCCGCAGCAAGCCTTGAACCGCCTGATTGAGCGGCGTGAAATCTTTCAGGATGAAATGCTCTCCATCATGCGCCAGATCATGGGCGGACAGCTGACTCCAGTGCAGATAGCAGGCATTATCATCGGCTTGCGCGTAAAAGGGGAAACCGTTGAAGAAATAGCCGCTGCGGCAAAAGTTTTGCGCGAGCTTTCCATCAAAGTGGATACCTCAGGCGAAAGTCATTTAGTGGACACTTGTGGGACCGGCGGCGACGAGGCGCATACCTTTAATATCTCGACTACCTCAGCCTTTGTCGCGGCAGCTGCCGGAGTAAAGGTAGCAAAACACGGCGGTCGGTCGGTATCCAGCAGCTGCGGCAGTGCGGACGTGCTGGAAGCGCTGGGTGTCAACGTTCATTTAAACCCTGAGCAGGTGGCGCAATCCATTCACCAGGTCGGCATCGGCTTCATGTTTGCGCCCAATTATCACAGCGCGATGAAGCATGCTGCTCAGGTGCGCAAGGAGCTTGGGGTGCGCACGCTGTTCAACATTCTCGGGCCTCTCACCAATCCGGCGGGTGCCAGAAACCAGTTACTGGGAGTTTTCCATCACGATCTTGTCGGCATCCAGGCGCGGGTGCTGCAAACTCTGGGCAGCCGTCATGCGCTGGTAGTGCATGGCCTGGATGGTTTGGATGAAATATCCATCAGTGGCGGGACCGAAGTGGCGGAGCTCAAAAACGGCAAAGTAGACGAATACATAATTGATCCCGCGCGCTTCGGAATCGAACTCTCGCCGCTCGATTCAATTCAGGCAAAGAGCACCGCGGAATCGAAAGCCATGCTACTTTCGGTACTCGACGGGCGGCACGGACCGGCGCGAGATATCGTCATGCTTAATTCCGGCGCTGCGATTTATATTTCCGGGTTGGCCGATACGATGGAGAACGGTGTGAGAAAAGCTATGCATGCCATCGCCAGTGGGGCTTCCCGCGCCAAGCTTGATCAGCTGGTTGAATTTTCCAATCGCCAAAAGACGGTAAAGGCCTAAGCGGCAAGTGTCTGACTTCCTGCAAAGAATCCTTGCAGTTAAAGCTCAAGAAGTAGCTGAGGCCAAAGCAAAAAAACCATTTGCCAAAATACGTGCTGAGGCCGAGTCCACCGCTTCTCCGCGGGATTTTATCGGTTGCCTGCGCGCCAAGATCAACTCAGGATTGCCTGCGGTCATCGCTGAAATCAAGAAAGCGAGCCCTAGCAAGGGCGTCCTTCGGGAAAAGTTCGATCCGGCTGAATTCGCGCGAAGTTATGCCCAATACGGTGCGGCGTGCCTGTCGGTGTTGACTGACCGCGAGTTTTTCCAAGGGGACAGCGAGCATCTGAAGCAGGCGCGAGCCGCTTGCGGGCTTCCGGTTTTGCGTAAGGATTTCACGCTCGATGCATACCAGGTGTACGAAGCGCGGGCAATGGGGGCCGATTGCCTGCTGTTGATTGTGGCCATGCTGGATCTATCGCAAATGAAGGACTTGGAAAAACAGGCGCACGGATTGAGCATGGCAGTGCTGGTAGAAACGCATGATGCCAAAGAGTTGGAGCTTGCGCTGCGCCTCGAAACCCCGCTGATTGGCGTCAATAACCGCGATCTGCGCACATTTGAAACCCGCCTCGACACTACGTTACAACTCCTCAAGTTAATCCCCGAGGAGCGCATCGTGGTTACTGAGAGCGGGATAGTCGAGCCCCGGCACGTCCAGCTGCTGCGCGACAACGGAGTTCAGTGCTTTCTGGTCGGCGAAGCCTTGATGCGCGCCGAGGAACCCGGCGCAGAACTGGCCAGGATTTTTGTTTAGCCCAGTTATTCGTTTGCGCTCTACTGCCAGTTAAGCATTGGCCGAAGCCATGCGGGTTTCTTGATTGGGGCCGCGGGCGCGCAACAATGTCTCACGTCAAATTGCTGTAACAAACAGCCCCTAGAATTTATTAAAACTTTAATGATCTATGCCAGGACTTTCCAAGAACTCTATAAACCTGGCTTCGCACTGTAAGCAAGATTTGATTGAATGATCCGGCTCTTTTCGGTTGGCTTATTCTTTGACTGTCGCAAATCAAGGTATCAATGACTGCTTCCTGATTGGCGTTTGTTAATCCAGTCATTAAGATATTTTGGCCGGAAATTTTTCTACCGATTGTAAGATAACTGAAAGAATTGTAACCATAATTGGACGAGGTGTTTCTTTTTTACAACACTAGTCTGTCAATGTCGCTTCGCTTCTTGACATTTTGGGTTTGCCTGTAGGAGTATTAGCTTGTAATTTCGTCTAGAATTAAATTGAGGTGAAAGTTTAATCTCGCTCAATTTTCAATTTAGAAAAAGAAGCTCATTTCGCGGAGGACTCAATGAATAAAACCCTACTTATTGTATCGGCTGCCGCCGCTGGTCTTGTATTAGCGTCGGGGGCCGCGCGCGCCGATTTCGCTAATGTTGAGGTTTATGGTACTTTGAACGTTGACTTTGAGAATGTGAAGGCCACCGGCGCAACCCCTGCCGGGACGGCGATTCCGGGATGTCCGAATGGTACCTGCCAGCTCGGAGGTGTGCCGACTGGAGTTACAGAAGCGAGCCGCAACCGGGTGACTTCGAACTCGTCCAACATTGGCTTTCGTGGCAAGGAGGATCTCGGTTGGGGCCTGAAAGCGATTTTTCAGGTTGAATCAGGGGTAAACGTTAATTCGGCGTCGAATACGACTACTACCGGGGGCAATGCTTCCAGTGGTTTCTGGGCCTCGCGCAACAGCAATGTGGGTTTATCTTCTGAAAAACTGGGCACGATCTTTTACGGGAACTGGGATACGCCTTATAAAGCCTTAACCAATACCGTCACCTTCGATTCGTTCTACGGCACTGGCATTGCTAACGATAACACGATAATTGGCACTCCCGGTTTTGGGGTTGCCTCAAGCACCGCGGACACGCGCGTTAATGGTGCAGCGGATGCGTCGTTTGACCGGCGGCAAGGAAACAGCGTCCAGTACTGGACGCCGCAATTCTTTGGCATCAGCGGCCGCTTGCTCTATTCAACCAATCAGGGGCGATCGTCTGAACCTGCATCGGTAGCAAACCCCAACCTTAATCCGCAAATTTTTGGGGCATCGGTAGCGTGGCAATACGGGCCTTTGGGGGTGGCTTACGCGTTTGAACAGCACCGAGATTACTTTGGACTTTCTCAATTGGGCGGCCAAGCTCTTGGCTCTGCGGCTTTGGGCGCGACCCCTAAGTCAAGGGATAACGGCAACAAGGTAACATTGAGCTACAAGTTAGATACCTCATTAGGCACCACCTTACTCAACGCGGCTTGGGAGGACCTTGCTTACAATAATACTGAATCCGGTGCGGCTTCGGCAGCCCTTGCGACTAATCTGATCCATTATGACCGTCAAATGATTTACTTCGCTGGACAGCATAAATTTGGCGCGAACACTCTCAGGTTGGGATTTGGCGATGCCTGGGGTGGCAGCTGCAACCGAGCTGGTGGTCCTACTACCCCCTGCTCGACCAGCAACCTCGGCGCGAAACAATATAGCTTTGGCTACAGCTACAGCTTTTCCAAGCGCACCGATCTGTATGGCTTTTACACGTTGATCACCAACGGCGATTTTGCCAATTACCCGTTGGGCAACGGTTCAAGTATCACCAGTACTAGTCTCGCTGCTGGTGGTACTGGCGGCGCTTCGAATGGAATTGGAGCGCGGCAGCAAGGCATTGGCTTGGGCATCCGCCACGTGTTCTAACAAGAATAATCAGGTCTTTTCCCTCGGGCGCTTCGGCGCCCGTTTTTATTTTTGGCGGCGAAGCGGTATGCTAAGGAACCTCTGATTAAGTCCCACGCGCGTGCGACAGCGGCTTTCCGGGATGGGATGCGCGAAGCGAGGTGCAGCCAATGGCTGGATCCCTTGGCAAGCCGAGCGACAAAGCAGACCGCACGGAAAGCCGCTGTCCCTTCGGGTTGCGGTAAAATGCAACGTCTGCGTCGTTGCGCTCCTCGGCTTCGTAGTTCACGCTACGACCTTCGTCGCGCGCCTCGCATCCATCCGCATTTTGCCCGCAACGCAATCCGCGGAGGA
>DASPRE010000096.1:0-16893 GCA_035624615.1 Burkholderiales bacterium
GCGCTCCCCGGAACAGCTGCGTGCTGAAGTGCTGGTAGCGCCTCATCATGGCAGCAAGACTTCTTCAACTGAAATTTTCCTCCGCCAGGTCCAGCCGAAGACGGTCATTTTCACGGTAGGTTACCGCAATCCATTTGGCCACCCCAAAGCTGAAGTAGTGGAACGCTATGAAATGCTGGGCAGCAAAATTTACCGTTCTGATTTCGATGGCGCGGTTACTATCGATTTTGATTCGAGCGGCGTTACGGCACAGCCTTACCGCTTAGAACATCGCCGCTATTGGCAGTCTTGGCCAAGTGGAGAAGCCGGCAAAGAAAGCGAGGCATTACTTTAGCCCGGACAGGGTGTTATTTTAAGCGTGCCTGCCCTGCAAACGGTTATAATTCAAAAGCCGTTTAAGGGAGAAAGTCATGAGCAAATTCCGCACCGAGCGCGACACATTCGGCGAAATTCGGGTTCCCGCGGAAAGACTGTGGGGAGCGCAGACTCAGCGCAGCCTGCAGAATTTCAAAATTTCCGGCGAGCGCATGCCGCGCGATCTTATTTATGCGCTGGCGCTGGTGAAGCGCTGCTGCGCCAAAGTCAACCGCGAACTTAAGCTGCTCGATGCCAAGAAAGCCGAAGCCATCATCAACGCAGCGGATGAAGTGATTGAAGGCCGGCACAACGACGAATTCCCCCTGGTGGTATGGCAAACGGGTTCAGGCACCCAAACCAACATGAATATGAACGAGGTGCTGGCGAACCGCGCCTCGGAATTGCTGGGCGGCAAGCGCGGCGAAAAACGGCTGGTGCATCCCAACGACGAAGTGAACGTGGGGCAATCTTCGAATGATGTGTTCCCGACCGCCATGCATGTAGCGGCGGCGCGGGCTTTGGTCAATCGCCTGGTGCCCGCCATTCAGAAACTGCGCGATACCTTGAAGGCCAAGGCAAAAGAATTCGACGCCATCGTCAAAATCGGCCGTACGCATTTGCAGGATGCCACGCCGCTCACGCTGGGCCAGGAATTTTCTGGCTATGTTTCGCAGCTCGACCACGGCCTGGCGCATATCGAAGGGGCCCTGCCGCATCTGTACGAATTGGCGCTGGGTGGTACCGCAGTCGGCACCGGGTTAAATGCGCATCCCAAGTTTGCAGAGCGCGTCGCAAAAGAACTCTCGCGGGAAGCCGACCTTCCTTTTGTTTCCGCGCCCAACAAATTCGAAGCGTTAGCGAGCAACGACGCGCTGGTGCACGCGCATGGCGCGTTGAAAACACTTGCTGTTTCGTTGATGAAGATTGCCAATGATGTCCGCTGGCTTTCCAGCGGCCCGCGCAGCGGTCTGGGCGAAATTAAAATTCCCGAGAACGAGCCGGGCAGCTCAATCATGCCGGGCAAGGTGAATCCCACCCAGTCGGAAGCGATCACTATGCTGTGCTGCCAGGTCATGGGCAATGACGTGGCGATTAACCTCGGCGGAGCTTCAGGCAATTTTGAGCTCAATGTATACAAGCCGCTCATCATCCACAATTTCCTGCACAGCGTCCGGCTGCTTGCGGAAGGCGCGTTGAGCTTTAATAATAACTGCGCGATAGGCATCGAAGCCAACCGCGATCGAATAAAAGAGCTTCTCAATAATTCGCTGATGCTGGTGACCGCTTTGAATCCGCATATCGGCTACGACAAAGCGGCGCAGATCGCCAAGAAAGCGCACAAGGAAGGATTGACCCTGCGCGATGCGGCAATCGCATCAGGTCAGGTCACCGCTAAGCAGTTCGATCAGTGGGTAAAACCGCAGGACATGGTCGGGAAAAAGAAACCATAGGGCGTACTTTTGGCGATGTTCTAGCTGCTCAGGGTGACCTTGAATTGGCGTTAGTCGGCGGCGGCTGATAGCGTTGCCAGTGAACAAAAGCGTTGTGTTTCCCGTGGAAACTAACTATAAGCCACACTCCCCAGCCGGAATCCGTCGCCTCCATTGATAATGATCCATCCTGCAGTGGACGAAAAATGCGCTCGGCAGACATAAACGCTCCGCCTGGATTTATGGCCAGCCCCGTTACCGTCATTATTGTGCTGCCCACAGTAGAGGAATCCTCGAAGGAATAAACGCTGCCGATCATTGAAAATTTCAAGCCTGAGTTGTCGCAGTCGAAATCGCCTTTGCTTCGCTTGAATATCTTATGCTCAAATGGTTCGTCTGGTGGCAGGTGAACCTCCAGCGTGTCGGGATTTGGCTGCTCCAATTTAAGCCACTTGACATTCCTAGCTTGCAAAAGCTCTTTGTACTCGATTGCCCCCATTTTGACCAGGTTTCCTCCGAGCGTCATATCGCAATTCCAGGCAGCTTTCCATGAATATTTTCTATCGGAACATTGTGAACCGTCCGATTCACCACTGCCCTCATTTAAGTACTGCCCAGCGATATTGGGACACTGACCTGCAGGTACCGACACCACCGGGGGCCAAGATTCGGGATAAGGCTTAACCACTGTTTCTCCAAAACATCCTGCGAGGAGTAGCGACGAGAGTACGGCGAACCGCCGCAGTATCTTAATCGCGAATAACCAATAGAGACAATCAAGCCTTAATCGAAGCGCTTTGCTTCGCGATATCTCAAGTATCATGGGCAAGCCTCCTTTCATGCTTTATTCCGGCGCTTGCTCAGCACCAGCCCTCAAGAAATATTTTTGCCCGAGCACTTGGCCGTCTGATTGGCGCTGGCAGGTGCTGGCGCACGCCGCGAGCGTTATGGGGAAGATTCCGGCCTGTGCTGTCCCAGAGAAAAATCTAATTGCACAGCGAGTCAGTTCCGAGAAATTCGTCGTCTTCAGTATTTGTGTCATGGTCCTAGCACCTCAGGCGTTTCGATTGGAAGTGTCGTCCCCGCGCGAATAGCCCTTTATTCGGTTAGTGGTGGTGAGGTGCGGGCCAATCGCAGCGGAGGGTTTCACCACTCTGCACGTCCTCGATCCAGAACAGGTCTGCTGAGGAATGTTCCTCAGTTTTCAGGCAATAGAGGCGTCCTGGAAATAGTTCGACCTCAGCCGAGACACCATAGGGGTAATTCAGCGTGTGGTGTCCCGGCGATAGTTTGACAACGCGCCCCTCGGTTTTGCGGCCGTCAACCCATGCGCGGACTCCCCGGTCCAATTCCAGTACGGTGACCCCTGAGGCAGCGCCGGCGGGCTGATCCATGGGGGAAGGGCGCGCGGTCGAGCAAACGCCAGAGTCGGCTGGCAAGAGGCTGCGCCTGCGACTACATTGGCTGACGGTTCCGTCCACCGTCCACGGCTTTGAAACAAAGCGAACGCGGTCTTGCTCGTCATAAGCCACTACCACCTGCTCGCGGGTCAAATTCTTTCCGGCAAGAGCAAGAAACTCGGGGGCACCTCCCGACAAGACATCCAAAACCAACATCAAGGCACCCGAGGCGGGATCCGCCGGCTGCTCCACTTCGTACTCGTAAATGTCGCAGGTTAGTCCGTCGGCTGATCCCGGGCGCCACAGACGCTTGCCAAGCACCGATTCAGCCTGATCGCGCGTATCACCCGCTTGGATCTTGGTGGGGTCGGGCTCGCTATGGCCAACCATTGTCGAGATTGCAGCGCAACCCGTAACCATACTGATCCCAATCAGTCCCAAAAATATTGAAAGGGCTTTCAAAATATCTTTCATCTCTCGCTCCATTTTCCGATAGAAGTCGAGCCCACTTTGAACCGGGGGTATCGTAAAACGCAACACATACGAAAATAGTTGCGTTTTGGATGCCACTTGGTATCAAATATCAATACTTTTGGACCGCAGCAGCCATGGCACAGACGGAAGCCCTCATCGCAACGCTTAAGAAAGCGCTCAAGCTTCACGGCCTGACCTACCGCAACGTGGCCAAAGCCCTTGATTTGAGTGAAGCGAGCGTTAAGCGGCTGTTTTCCCAACCGAGCTTCTCGCTTGCCAGGCTCGATAAGCTCTGCCAGCTCATGGATATGGAAATCACAGACCTGGTCGAGATGATGGAAGTCGAGCGCGGCCGCATCAGCGAGTTGACTGAGCGCCAAGAAGAGGAACTAATCTCAGACACTAAGCTCTTGCTGGTCGCCTTCCTGGTGGTCAACGGCTGGACGTATCGCGAAATACTGGAGTATTACACGCTCCGCGAGCCTGAACTGATCCGCTGTCTTACGCGGCTTGATAGGCTCAAGCTGATCGAGCTTTTGCCGAAGAACCGCATCAAGCTGCGGATCTCACCCAATTTTGCTTGGCGTAAGAACGGGCCGATTCAGGAATTCTTCAACGGGCACATGCGCGAAGATTTTCTCAAGAGCCGCTTCCAAGCCGAAGACGAAGCATTCCTGTTTCTTTCCGGAATGCTGTCGCGAAGTTCCAACGCGGTATTGCAAAAAAAGTTCGAGCAACTGGAGGCCGAGTTCGATGAACTCAACCGGCATGACGGGCGCTTGCCCATTGCACAGCGCTTTGGGAGCAGCATGGTGCTGGCGCTACGGCCATGGCGGCCAGCAGCGTTCGAACGCCTTCAGCGAAAAAAGGATTGAGTCGCAACCCGGTCGCCAGCTCTTTATTACTTGGGCATATGGGGATATAGCGCAATGACACAAAAAGATAACGCTGGCGTCGTCATGCTCCCGCCGCTGCTTTACGGCATTGCGTTTGCCATTGTTCTTGCGCTTCGCTGGATCTGGCCGCTGCGAATATTCGACCAAGCTCTCGGTCTATGGCCGGGTATCGCACTGGTTGTGCTTGGCGTTGGGATCGCGATATGGGGAAGAAATGCGTTGCAGGCCGCGGGTACTAATATAAATCCCTCGCTTCCCACCACGGCAATCGTCACATCGGGCCCATTTCGCTTCTCCCGCAATCCCCTGTATATTGCCCTAACGCTGGTCTATTTGGGGCTCACCTTGGCCGTCAATAGCTGGTGGGGCATTGTCGTGCTGGTGCCGCTTCTCCTCATCATGCATCGTGGTGTTATTCTGCGTGAAGAGCGCTACCTTGAAGGAAAGTTTGGTGAGAGCTATCGTCAGTACCGTTCTCAGGTTCGAAGATATCTCTGAAGGGATGGTATGGCCACAGAAACTTTGAAAGATGGGTACGGAAACATATTGGGTTCCACCGAAACCGCTGCCGACGGCACACAAGTGCTGAGGGATGCGGACGGAAAAATCAAGGGATTCTACGACCCGGCGACGGACCACACGCGCGGTCCGGACAAGCGCATACTTGCCAAAGGCAATACGCTTCGGCAGCTTATTTGCTGATGCTCACGCACCTTCACTCAATGCCGCACGTTCCGGTCCTCGCGACCCTCGAATAGGAGCAAAATCATGAGAACGTTAATTTTGATTTTTCTGGCAGCGGCTGCGTTGTCCGGGTGCGCAGTGTTTAGTTCACCCAAAGAGCAGCCCGTAATCGAAGAACATGCCGACAACTGGTTCAACATCCCCAAGATGAATGTGTTTTCCACCACCGCCGAACGACGAGAGGTAATAGTCAAGTTTCCAGATAACAAGTTTTGTGCAGAACCGCCCCCCGACGTCGCCGAATCACTCGTCAGCAGCTTGACGCTGCTTGCGCAAGGCAGCGCATCGGATAAAACGACCGGTCAGGTTGAAGCACGCCTTGAAGCGGCAAAGTCGCTCGCGACATCGGTTCGAACCCTGTTTCGCCGGTCCCAAGGATCGCAGTATTTCAGGGACGGCTTATTCCATTTGTGCCAGGCCTATCTGAACCATGCGATCGACGGGGCTCAATATATTGAGCTGTATAAAGAACTGTCAACCAACTCCAAAGCGCTTATCGAAAAGGAGCTTGACAAAATGCAGGCGGCAAACGCGGAGCTCGCGGCCGAGAATGCCACTGCCGCTGAAGCGGCAGCAAAGCAGGCAGCCTCTGACGCGGCTGTCTCCGCCCAAAAAGCAAAGCAGGATGCGGATCGTGCAGAGGACGCCGCAAAGAAATCAGAAATCAAGCAGTAACAAGTCTTCAATAAGAACGGACCTGCAGAGCATTTTTGGCAATGACTGTTTTCAAAGGAGTACCGATGTTCCGCGGAGACAGTCGATGCTCAAGAAAGAAGCGGCCTGATCTTGAACTTTCAGCATTGATGCGAAAAGATTGACTTGTAAGACCCATGCGCCATGTGGACATTCTCGCTTTCGACGGAATTGCTGTCACTGCACGGACTGGTGGTGGCGATTGGGCTGCTGATCTTTGTGCTCGCGTCTCACACGCTACAGCAGCGACGCACTCCGGCAGCCGCCATCGGCTGGGTGCTGACTATAGTCTTCATTCCTTATATCGGAATTCCGCTGTATTTACTGATCGGCTGGCGCAAACTCGTGCATTTCAGGAGCTATCCTCCGCTCCCGCCGAGAGGTCCTGATACCACCACAGATGACGCCTGGCCCCGCCAGCTGGCGGCCGCCATGGGCCAGCCGCCGGCGGAGTCGTACCAGAATCTGCACATTCACTCCGACGGCGAGCAGGCGCTGCAGGCCTTATGGGAACTGATCGACAGCGCCGAATGCGAGTTAATCCTCTGCAGCTTCATACTGGGACGCGACGCGATGGGCGAAGCGCTGACGGCGCGCTTGATCGGAAAGGCCCAGGCCGGGATTAAGGTGCGGCTGCTTCTCGATGGTGTTGGCCGCATCATTGGCGGGGCGCCAAATCTGCGCACGCTCGAATCAGCGGGTGTGCAAACGGCCTTGTTTGTTCCTTTGCTGCATTCGCCGCTCAAAGGCCGCACCAATCTGCGTAATCACCGCAAGCTGGTGGTGGCCGATGGGGACCGCCTGTGGTGCGGTGGTCGAAATTTTGCAGCAGAATATTTTAATGGGACTCCCAACCAAGCGCCGTGGCGGGACCTGAGTTTCGATTTGTCTGGGCCGCTAGCGCGGCAAGCCGGTGAGCTGTTTGAAAACGACTGGGCGTTTGCAACCGGTGCGCCGCGACCCGATAGCAAGCGCGTTTCTCAACCCGCTCAGCAGCCGTTCGCACAGATCATTGCTTCCGGGCCCGATCAATGTGACGACACCATACATGCCCTGCTGCTAACTGCTGCTTTCAAGGCCAAGAGCCGTATCATTGCGGCGACCGCGTATTTCGTACCAAGCGACGCATTGCTGATGGCGTTGTCTTTGGCGGCGCGGCGCGGCGTAAATGTAGATTTGGTCTTGCCAGGCCGTTCGAACCACCGGATGGCCGATTTGGCTCGCCACCGTGCGTTGCGCGACCTCGCCGACGCAGGTGCGCGAGTCTGGTTTGTGCCATACATGTTGCATGCCAAAGCGGTGGTTTTCGACGACGCGTTAGCCATGGTGGGATCAGCTAATCTTGACGCGCGCAGCTTGTTCCTCAACTATGAATTGATCGTTGCGTTTTACGCTGCCGCCGATGTGCAGCGCTTCGCAGCTTGGATCGAAGAACGGCGCAACGAGGCCGTAAAATACGAAATTCACGCGCCTGGGTTGCTGCGCGATCTGACCGAAGGCCTGGTGCTCTGGCTGGCGTTCCAGCTTTAAAAGCATAGGCACGTGGGACGTGTACTGCGAGGTTGGTTTTGATGCAATCGGGGACTCAAGTTAGGTCTTAAAGTATCAGTATCGACATAAGAAGTGAAGTTTTATTATGGAAAAACTCTGCATCAAATGCGGTTACCAAAGAAAACCAAGCGACACAGCGCCTGAAGGCGAATGCCCGCACTGCGGGGCGATTTACGCGAAGGTTGAAGCGGCGCGTAGGGGAGAGCTTCCGCAGCCCATTCGTGAGACCGAAGAATACCAGGGCTTTTGGCAATCGCTAGGCGAGGACATTGAAAACTGGTGCCAGGGGCGCATCTGGTATGGACGCGCGCTCTTACTGCTATGGTTCGCCTGGATCGGCATTGAGCACCTTCGCGATCCGCTTTACACCAGTCTGTTTGGCGGCTTAAATCTGGGCATACACGAAGCGGGGCACTTGGTATTCCGGTTCGACGGCGAATTCCTGATGGTAGCCGGAGGAACTATCTTGCAGTTGGCCGCGCCGCTGGTCGCCGCAATCATGTTCCTGCGCCAGCCAGATTATTTTGCGCTCTCGGCTTGCGGCGCGTGGCTTTCCACTAATCTATACAACGTTGCGACCTACATGGCTGATGCGCGAGCCATGGAATTGCCGCTCGTCTCGCTAGGCGGCGGCGACGCCATCCACGACTGGCATTACATGCTTTCGCATTTAAGTCTACTTAGCTGGGACGCGCGCTTCGCGTCGTTTACGCGCTTTCTCGCATTTCTTGCAATGTGGGGCTCGATAGCTTTTGGCGCGTGGATGCTGTGGAAAATGGCTAGATCCAAGGCGCGTGATGGCGCCGAAAACGACTGATGCAATTTGAACGCGGCAGGTGTTTCGGCTAGAATCTGCTGGAACCTCGGAAAACGGAAATCAGAGGTTCCTTTAGGCGCGTAGCTCAGCTGGTTAGAGCATCACCTTGACATGGTGGGGGTCGTTGGTTCGAGTCCAATCGCGCCTACCAATACAAAATAAAGTGCGGCGCTGCCGCATTTTTGTTTTATGGATTCATTTCTATGCCCGTGGTTCGTTTGCCCGACGGTTCGGAACGCAGATTCAGCAAGCCGGTGACCGTGGCAGAAGTGGCCGCCAACATCGGCGCGGGATTGGCGCGCGCCGCGCTGGCGGGTAAGGTCAACGGCAAACTGGTGGACACCTCCTTCCTCATTGAAGGCGAAAGCGACGTTTCGATAATCACTGACAAGGACAAAGAAGGACTGGAAATCATCCGCCATTCGACGGCCCACCTTCTAGCGCACGCGGTAAAGGAATTGTTCCCCGATGCGCAAGTTACCATCGGCCCGGTGATCGAAGATGGTTTCTATTACGATTTCTCCTACAAGCGCCCGTTTACTCCACAGGACCTGCAGGATATAGAAAAACGCATGGTTGAAATCGCCAAGCGCGACATTCAGGTAACACGCCAGGTCATGCCGCGCGACAAGGCGGTGGATTTTTTCAGGAACATGGGCGAGCAATACAAGGCTGAAATCATCTCCGCCATTCCCGAAGGGGAACAAATTTCGCTTTATGGGCAAGATAACTTCATTGATCTTTGCCGCGGTCCACACGTGCCTTCCACGGGCAAGCTCAAGGTGTTCAAGCTGATGCGGGTGGCGGGCGCATACTGGCGGGGCGATTCCAAAAACGAGATGCTGCAACGGATTTACGGCACGGCTTGGGCGAAAAAAGAAGAGCAGGACGCTTATTTGCACCGCCTCGAGGAAGCCGAAAAACGCGACCACCGCAGGCTAGGCAAGCAACTGCATTTGTTTCACGCCCAGGAAGAGGCGCCGGGAATGGTATTTTGGCATCCGCGCGGTTGGGTGATATATCAAATCATGGAACAATACATGCGCGCAGTATTCCGCGACAACGGCTACCAGGAAGTCGGCACCCCGCACATCCTCGACCGCAGCCTGTGGGAAAAATCCGGGCACTGGGAAATGTTCCGCGAGAACATGTTCACTACTCGTTCCGAATCGCGCGATTACGCAGTGAAGCCGATGAACTGCCCGGGCCATGTGCAGATATTCAATCAGGGATTGAAAAGCTACCGCGAACTGCCGCTGCGTTTGGCAGAGTTCGGCTCATGCCACCGCAACGAGCCCTCCGGAACTCTGCATGGCCTGATGCGGGTGCGCGCCTTCACGCAGGACGATGCGCACATTTTTTGCACTGAAGATCAAATTCTGTCGGAGGTCGCGCAGTTCATCAGCTTGTTGCAGAAGGTATATGCAGACTTTGGATTTAATGAAATCATTTACCGGCTCTCGACCCGCCCTGTGAAACGCGTGGGCGCAGACGAATCCTGGGATAAAGCCGAAAAAGCACTGGATACCGCCTTGCATGCGGCGCGGGTCGCTTTTACGACGCATTCGGGCGAGGGCGCGTTCTACGGACCCAAGATCGAATTCGCTCTCAAGGACTGCCTGGAACGCGTATGGCAATGCGGCACTATTCAGGTGGACTTTTCCATGCCGGGACGCTTGGGCGCGAACTATGTCGCGGAAGACAGTAGCAAACAAGTTCCGGTCATGCTGCACCGCGCGATCCTCGGCTCAATGGAGCGCTTCATCGGTATCCTTCTGGAACACTATGCCGGCGCGCTGCCACTTTGGCTCGCTCCGGTGCAACTCATGGTGATGAACATTTCAGAGGGGCAGGCGCAATACGTTCAAGAGGTCACTGATGCGTTGAGGAAATCCGGTCTACGCGCCGAGTGCGACTTGAGAAATGAAAAAATAACCTATAAAATTCGAGAACATAGTCTGCAAAAGCTGCCTTACCAAATCATTGTTGGTGATAAGGAAGTAGCGGCGCAAAGGGTTGCCGTGCGTACCCGATCCGGCCAGGACCTGGGTCAGATGTCTCTAAAGGCGTTCATCGAGCGCCTTGAATCTGAGATCATCAAAAAGGGTGGCACGGCTTAATTATTGATTGGCTTGGAGGACTTTATCGCTCCGGAAAAAGAGCTGCGGATCAATGGGGAGATTACCGCGCCCGAGGTTCGCCTAATAGGGACCAAAGGCGAGCAAATTGGCATCGTGAGTATATCCGCCGCCAACACCATGGCGGAAGAAGCTGAGACAGATTTGGTGGAAATTGCACCGCTGGCTAAGCCGCCGGTATGCAGGCTGATGGATTACGGCAAATACAAGTATCGCGAAGCCAAGAAGAGGCACGAAGCCAAGCTCAAACAAAAGCAGATCCAGGTCAAGGAAATCAAGTTTCGACCCGGCACCAACGAAGGCGACTACCAGATCAAGCTGCGAAATCTCATTCGTTTCCTCGAAGACGGGGACAAAACCAAGGTGACGCTGCGTTTCCGGGGCCGGGAAATGGCGCACCAGGAGTTCGGCGCGCGGCTTTTGCGGCGAGTGCAGGCCGATCTCGATAGCTACGGGGTGGTCGAGCAGTTTCCCAAGATGGAAGGGCGACAGATGGTGATGGTGCTGTCGCCTAAGAAAAAGTAACTGAACGAATTAACGATACGTTGCAGCCAAAACAAGTGGTGTCTTGGTCTTGAAAGCATTCCCTTCGGGGGTCACCAAGCGCCAATCCAAAAAAAGGAACAGCCATGCCCAAGATGAAGACCAAGCGCAGCGCCAAGAAACGCTTCAAAGTGCGCAGAAGCGGCAGCATCAAGCGCACCCAGGCGTTCAAACGCCACATTCTGACCAAGAAAACCACCAAGAACAAACGCCAGTTGCGAGGCACCACTGGCGTAAAGCCGAGCGATCAGGCGTCGGTGCGCGCTATGTTGCCGTACTCTTGAGGAGAGCCCATGCCACGAGTTAAACGAGGTGTAGAGGCACGCGCACGGCACAAGAAATTGTTCGCCAAGGCCAAAGGCTATCGCGGGCGCCGAAAGAATGTTTACCGCGTTGCCAAAGAAGCGGTAATGAAAGCCGGCCAGTATGCTTACCGCGACCGCCGACAGCGCAAGCGCCAGTTTCGCTCGCTGTGGATTGCACGCATCAATGCCGCGGCGCGCGAATGCGGCATGTCCTATAGTTCGTTTATGAATGGATTGAAAAAGGCCGCGATACAAATGGATCGCAAAGTGCTTGCTGATATCGCAGTGTTCGACAAGACGGCATTTGCGAAGATCGCAGAACAGGCAAAAGCCAGTCTCCACGCCTGACACCGGGTGAGTTCAAAGGAGGCGCTAGCCTCCTGTCGTAATCATCAACATGCAGAATCTTGAAGCCATTCTCCAGGAAGCGTTAGCACAATTTAAGCGCGCACAAGACGGTGCCGCGCTGGAACAGGCGAAAGCGCGCTATCTCGGCAAATCGGGCGTGTTGACCGAATTATTGAGAAGCCTGGGAACGCTTCCGGCCAGCCAAAGGCCGGCCGAAGGCCAACGCATCAATAGCGCCAAGGAAGCGTTGGAGACAGCCCTGCAAGAACGGAGGAACGAACTCAAGGCGCGCAAACTGGAGGCTCAGCTTGCGCAGGATGCACTGGATGTGGCGCTTCCGGGCCGCGGGCTCGGGGTGGGAGGACTGCATCCGGTAACTCGCACGCTGGAGCGTATTGAGACGCTGTTCAGGTCGATGGGTTTTACGGTCGCCGATGGGCCGGAAATCGAAACCGATTATTACAATTTCACTGCGCTCAACCAACCGGAAAATCATCCTGCTCGCTCCATGCACGACACATTTTATCTGGATGACGGCAAGCACTTGCTCCGAACACACACGTCGCCGATTCAGATACGCTATATGGAAAAACACAAACCGCCAATCAAAATCATTGCTCCTGGCCGCGTCTACCGTGTGGATTATGACGCTACGCATTCACCGATGTTCCATCAAGTCGAAGGACTTTGGGTGGACGAGGATGTCAGCTTTGCCGATTTGAAGGGCGTGGTGCGTGAGTTCCTGCTGAGGTTTTTCGAGCGCGACGACATCAAGGTGCGCTTCCGGCCGTCGTTCTTCCCTTTCACGGAACCTTCCGCTGAGGTCGACATGAGTTTTGGAGAGGGCTGGCTGGAGGTGGGCGGGTGCGGTATGGTGCATCCCAATGTATTTAAATACGTCGAAATCGACAGCGAAAAATATCAGGGATTCGCTTTCGGGTTGGGCCCCGACCGGCTGGCCATGCTGCGATATGGCGTAAAAGATTTGCGCTTGTTCTTCGAAAATGATTTGCGATTTTTAAAACAATTTAATTAGAAAAGAAATGTGAAAGGTGAAACGTATAACGTAACGAGAACAACACTATGCTTTTGCGTTTCACTTTTCACGTCTCGCGTTTCACGGTTTTAATATGAAATTCTCTGAAAACTGGCTGCGCACTTTTGTGAACCCGCCCCTTGCAGGTGTCGAGCTCGCCGAGCGGCTTACCATGTCTGGACTAGAAGTCGAAGCGCTGGAGCCTGTTGCGCCGGCATTCGACAAGGTGGTCGTGGCGCAGGTGATGTCGGTGCGAAAGCATTCGGAAGCAGACCGGCTAAGCCTTTGCGAAGTCAGCGTCGGTCCCGGCCCTGTGATCAACGTGGTATGTGGCGCGCCGAATGTGAAACAGGGGATGAAAGCGCCTTGTGCGCTGGAGGGCGCGAGACTTCCGGGAATTACTATCGCAAAGACCAAGGTGCGGGGCGCGGAATCCTCAGGCATGCTTTGCTCGGCGCAGGAATTGGGACTGTCGGCAGAAAGCGCGGGTCTGCTTGCGCTGCCTGAAGACGCACCCGTCGGCATGGACATACGTCAATACCTCGACCTTGATGACAAGATATTCACGCTCAAACTTACTCCCAACCGGGCCGATTGCATGAGTGTCATCGGCGTGGCGCGGGAAACGGCGGCGATTACCGGGAGCGGATTGAAAATCGAGCCGATTATGCCTTGCCCGGTGAAAATCAACGATGTCGTGCAGGTGAGCGTGAACGAGCCTCAAGCGTGTCCGCGTTACTGTGGCAGGGTGGTGCGCGGGGTCAATCCGTCTGCACTTACACCTTCGTGGATGGAGCGCAGGCTGGAGCGTAGCGATGTGAGGAGCTTGGGCGCAATCGTGGACATTACCAACTACGTGATGCTGGAAATGGGTCAGCCGTTGCACGCCTTCGATCTCGCAAAAATCAAAGGAGGCATTAGCGTGCGTTATCTGCGCCGCGGAGAGGAATTGATACTCCTCAGCGACCAAAAATTGGCGTTGACGCCAGGACTGCTGGTGATAGCCGACGACGCAAAGCCATTGGCGCTGGCCGGCATCATGGGAGGGCAGCAAAGCGCGGTTGGTCCGCAAACTCGCGATGTGTTTCTTGAAAGCGCGTTCTTCAGCCCCGAAGCAATTGCGGGAAAACCACGCATTTTGGGCTTTGCCACGGAATCCTCGCAACGTTTTGAGCGCGGTGTGGATTTTGCCCTGACACGCGACGCTCTGGAACGCGCAACGCAACTTATCTTGGAGATTTGTGGCGGAGAGGCGGGTCCGGTAGCAGAAGCCATTCACACCCTGCCCAGGCGCGACCCGATACCGCTGAGAGTCGCGCGTGCGCAGAGAATCCTCGGCATCAAGCTGGATAGGCGGCAAGTCGGCGACTTGTTGCGCAGACAGCAATTCAATTTTGAGGAAAACCGCGAGGCATTTTACGTGGTACCGCAAAGTTACCGCTTTGATCTGGCAATTGAGGAAGATTTAATTGAAGAACTGGCCAGAATACACGGTTACGACGCAATTCCTGCGACCTTGCCCAGAACCGTGCAATACATGATTCCGGATTCCGAGCTCCGAAGAGATGTCAGTGCAATTCGCGGGATTATAACCGCCCGTGATTATCAGGAAATCATTAGTTACAGTTTCGTGGATGCGCAATGGGAAATGGATTTGTCCGGCAGGGCCGACTCAGTGCGCCTCAAAAACCCTCTTGCTAGCCAACTGAGTGTGATGCGTTCAAGCTTGGCAGGCAGTCTGATTAACTGCCTGCGCTACAATCTCAGCTATAAGCAACCGCGAGTTCGCGTGTTTGAAATCAGTCGTTGTTTCGCTGCCAAAGGCGACAGTTACGCGCAGCCGGAGAGGCTCGGGGGTCTTGCCTACGGGGACGCCGTTCCCGAGCAATGGGGTGCCCCGGCCCGGCCGGTCGATTTCTTTGATATTAAAGGCGACATTGAAGCCCTGTTCTGGCCCGTAACCCCGCGTCTAGTGAAAGCTGAACATGCGGCGCTGCATCCGGGAAAATCCGCGCAAATTTGGCTGGAAGATAGCATGGTGGGCTGGCTTG
Source organism: Burkholderiales bacterium (assembly GCA_035624615.1). Classification (GTDB taxonomy): domain Bacteria; phylum Pseudomonadota; class Gammaproteobacteria; order Burkholderiales; family JAHFRG01; genus JAHFRG01. The sequence continues at coordinate 14,784 of DASPRE010000096.1, forward strand.
GGGAGCTCCATCCTACTTGGCAGCAGAAGTACCAGCTGCCACGGCCCCCTTTTCTGTTTGAGCTGGAACTGGAAGCGCTCAAGGCTCGCAATCTGCCGCAGGCTGCAGAGGTGTCAAAATTTCCACTGGTGCGGCGCGATATCGCGGTGACGGTAGAGGCAGGTATGAGCGTAGAGGCAATTTTAGAGGTTTTGCGCTCCAAAAAGCCGCCTCAGGTTACCGAAATCGCATTGTTTGACCTGTATCAGGGAAAAGGTATTGATTCTGGTCAAAAAAGTCTTGCATTCCGCGTGTTATTGCAAGATACTCAAAAAACAATGACCGATGCCGAGGTCGAGGCGGCCGTCGGGCAATTGGTGCAAATCCTGCAACAACAATACCGCGCTAAGTTACGTATCTAAGGGGGGACTTATGACACTAACCAAAGCCGAGCTGGCTGACTTGCTGTTTGAAAAAGTGGGCCTTAACAAGCGAGAAGCCAAGGATATGGTGGAATCGTTTTTTGAGGAAGTGCGTGTTGCACTGGAAAAAGGGGAAAGCGTGAAGCTGTCCGGCTTCGGCAATTTCCAGTTGCGTGACAAGCCGCAGCGCCCGGGCAGAAATCCCAAGACCGGGCAGGAAATTCCTATCACTGCACGGCGCGTGGTAACTTTTCACGCCAGCCAGAAGCTCAAAGCACTGGTGGAAAAAAGCTACCATGGAAGCAAACCGTAAAGAAACGCTTCCGCCGATACCGGCGAAGCGTTACTTTACTATCGGTGAGGTGAGTGAATTGTGCGGAGTCAAGCCTCACGTCCTGCGTTACTGGGAGCAGGAGTTCACCCAACTCAAGCCTGTTAAGCGACGCGGAAATCGGCGTTATTACCAGCACCATGAAGTGTTGTTGATCCGTCGAATCCGCGAGTTGCTCTACGAACAAGGTTTTACCATCAACGGGGCGCGCAGCCGCCTCGATGAAAGTGCGGCCATTCCTGAAAAACCCGTCCAGCAGGGTAAATTCGATGTCACCTCGCTGCGCCGCGAGATCAAAGGCGTGCTCGAAATTCTGGAACACTAATTTTGGTATAATTTTTGCATTCGGGGCGTAGCGCAGCCTGGTAGCGTACTTGCATGGGGTGCAAGTGGTCGTGAGTTCGAATCTCACCGCCCCGACCAGTTAATTCAAAGAGTTCCGAAAACCGAAGGGCGCTGGTCCGAATACAGCAGGGCGCGCTGGCTTTTTCAATGAGTTACAAATTACGCTGGGCTTTTTGCTTTGTCCGCTTTAGCCGATTTTGTGCCTGACGGAACGGTTCAAGTGGTGGCCGCCACTAAATGCTTGGGTGCAAAGTGAACGCGGCTCGGATTATGCACTCCCGATCGAAAGCAGCTTTCCGGACGTTCGCTTTCAAGCCAAAGCAGTTATCGCCGCCTTGCATTAATCTAGGTCTTAACTGAAGCCCGCTTTCTGCGGGGCGTTTCAGGGTCCCGCACCAGATTCAACTGTTACATTATCTAAATGGCAGGATTTTCTGTTTCAAGAATGGAACATTTTCAGAATGCTCAGCAGATTCTTTGGCGAGAGAGCGTCGCAACCAGGGTTCGCCCCAGTTGAATAAGAGGCTTTAGACTGCTATAAATTTAATTGTGCCTTCTCGTTCACCTTATTGTCGCTGTCCTGAAGGTCTTTGCAACACAACTAAAGACAAGAATACGAATAGATTGAAGAGGTGGCAAAGGCTTGGTTCAGAGCGAACCGAGCGTCACCTGGTCTTAAGGAGGGGAGATGCAGCGATTCCCACATAATTATTGGGGATTGTGGCGCAAAGCGCTGGCGGTGATTGTTGCCGCGTGTGGTTTTGCGCAACTCGCGCATGCAAATCCGGTGGGTCCCACAGTAGTCAACGGCAGCGCAAGCTTTTCCACTCAAGGCAATCTCTTCACAGTCACCAACACCCCTGGAGCAATTCTCAACTGGCAAAGCTTCTCCATTGCGCAGGGCGAAATCACGAGATTCGTTCAGCAATCGCCTTTAAGTGCTGTATTAAACCGTGTCATAGGAATCGACCCCTCAAGTATTCTGGGTGTCTTGCAATCCAACGGCCGTGTGTTTCTCATTAATCCCAACGGG
>DASPRE010000036.1:0-27575 GCA_035624615.1 Burkholderiales bacterium
CTCGGCGTGCCGCCGCCGAAGAATACGCTTTGAATTTTGCGACCCCAGACCTGCGGCAAAGCGGACTCTAGGTCGGCAATCAGCGCCTCGGCATACTGATTTTCGGGAACCTCGCCGCGCGCCTCATGCGAGTTGAAGTCGCAATACGGACATTTTTTCACGCACCAGGGAATATGGATATAGAGCGCCAGTGGCGGCAGAGCGCGAAAGCGCGGTGAGCCGTGAGCGGTAAAAGGTAAGAAGTGAGCTTTTAGAGCCTTTGCATTTCCCATCTAAGTCCTCACTTTTTACTCCTTACTCGTAGTTTGCAGCATCGCCACCAGCTGTTTTAGCGCTTTGCCGCGGTGGCTGATTTGGTTCTTTATTTCCGGCGGCAGTTCAGCAGCGGTCTTGCCGAGATGCGGCAGATAAAACAGCGGATCGTAGCCGAAACCGTTTGCCCCGCGCGGCTCATGCAGGATCTCGCCGTGCCATGAGCCTTCCGCAATCAGCGGCTGCGGGTCGTCGGGATGACGTACCAGCACCATTACACAGTAGTAATGCGCGCGCCGGTCGATCGCAGCATGCAGCACTTGAAGTAATTTCAGATTGTTGCGCTCGTCGGACTTCGGCTCGCCGGCATAGCGCGCTGAAAGCGCTCCAGGCCCGCCATTCAGCACATCCACGCAAATTCCGGAATCATCCGCGATCGCCGGCAGCCCGCTGTATCTGCTGGCATGGCGCGCCTTGCCTAGAGCATTATCCATGAAGCTTTCATGCGGCTCTTCCGCCTCAGGAATATTAAAAGCGGACTGCGGCACAACCTCGATATCGAGCGGGACAAGCAGTTCCTTAATTTCGCGCAGCTTACCGGGGTTGTTGCTGGCTATGACGATTTTCTTCATGGTGAGAAAATTATAATCAGCAAGCAGGATTCACAAAGATTAGCTTGACTGATAAGGTTAAGTCATGCAAACCGCAGATAATTCCGTTAGTCCCTTCCGTTATTTGACCTTCAATGCCGCCTTCTGTTTAGCGATGAGTTGTTTGACCCCGAATCGCGCGAGATCAAGCATGGCATCCATTTGCTCGCGGTTGAACGGCTCGCCTTCGGCGGTGCCCTGGATTTCCACCAGGCCGCCACTTCCAGTCATCACCACGTTCATGTCCGTATCACATGCCGAGTCTTCCTGGTAATCGAGATCCAGCACCGGTCTTCCTTCATAAATGCCAACCGATACCGCGGCGACTAAATCGGTTAATGGTGAGGAAGCAATGGTTTTCTGCTTCACCAGCTTGCTTACCGCATCATGCAAAGCCACAAAGGCGCCGGTGATGCTCGCGGCGCGGGTGCCGCCATCCGCCTGGATCACGTCGCAATCAATCTGAATCGTGCGCTCGCCCAGTTTTTCCAAATCCACCACCGCGCGCAATGCGCGCCCTATAAGCCGCTGGATTTCCTGAGTTCGGCCGGATTGCTTGCCCCTCGCAGCTTCGCGCTGGATGCGAGTTCCGGTGGAACGCGGCAGCATGCCATATTCAGCGGTCACCCAGCCCTCGCCTTTACCCTTCAGGAATGGTGGCACTTTTTCGTCCACGCTCGCAGTACATATCACCCTGGTATCGCCACACTCAATCATTACCGAACCTTCTGCGTGTTTGGTGTAATTGCGAACGATCCGCACTTCACGCATTTCGTTGGGCTTACGTCTGCCTGAGCGCATGCTTATTTGGAATATTTACTGATGGTCTTCTGGATTTCGGCGATCGTCTGCTCGATTTCCTCGTCAGTGACCACGGGAGCATGTCGGCTGTCATCAAAACCGCTCATTTGCGTCGTGAACGAATTAACCGGCATGGTTTGGGTGGAAACCTCAAGGTCGGGCGCTATATGTGAATCCTCGCTCCAGGTCATGCCGATGGCGCTAATGTTGTCGCTCTTTTCACCGTCACGCGACTCAGCCTGATCCATCAAACGCTGCACCGCCTGAATTATTGGATAACCGGAAACGGCGGCGAGGATCTCGTTGTCGGTTAGCGGGCTCCACAAGCCGTCGCTGCACAATAATAAGGTGTCGCCGTGCCGAATACGGGTTTTCGTTGACAGCTCAACCTCCGGCGGCGCGGACCCTCCAAGGCAATTGTAGATTTTATTGCGCTCTGGATGAGTCGCTGCCTCTTCGCGACTAATGCTGCCATTGTCCAGCATGTGCTGCAACTTGGAGTGGTCGCGGGTACGCGTCACCAGCTTCGGGCCACGGAAAAAATACAGGCGCGAATCCCCGACATGTGCCCAGTATGCCGCATCGCCCTGTACGATACACGCGACACAGGTGGTACGCGGCGTGTCCAGCAAATGGTGATTGTTGGCGTAGCTCAGAATTGCATGGTGCACATTAATAAATGCATACTCGAGAAACAACTGCGGTTCCTTGAGTTTGGGGCTAGCGTGTTTTTCGAAGCTTTCGGAGATCAGCTGCACCGCAAATTGCGCCGCCACTTCCCCGTGCAAATGCCCACCCATGCCGTCGGCGAGCACCATCAATAGCGCATCCCGGCTGTAAGAATAGGCGATGCGGTCCTGATTGTACTTCCTGCCGCCGATCCGGCTCCTCTGGTAGATGGTGAATTTCACTTAGAGCCTCGAACATAATGCAACGAATAGTGCGACGGCGCCGGTTTCGGATGCAGGCCGCGAAGCGAGCGGCGACGTTGGGCAATTCTCCAACCAGCGGCGAGATCCGCGCCTTCCCTGCGGGTTGCGGCCAAGAAGCGCGCCTTCTTTGTTGCTCGGCTTACTCGATGTCGCGGCATCGAGTTGCGCTTCGCGTCGCGCATTAATCGCTTTTTGGCAAGCAACGCAAATTCGTTTCATTTTGTTAGAGGCTCTTATTGGCTGCCAAGGCCAAACTTGCTGCGCAGGTTCGTCAGAAAGTTTTTTTTCGGCATTATCTTGGGTTCTTCTATCAGGACTTTTTGCAGGGCGTAAACGCTGGGCGGGCGTTGCTGCGGGTCGAGTTTCAAGCACCAGTCTATTATATCCAGCAACTCGTCAGAGTATTCGCCATGCCATCTTTTCTTTGCTGAGTCCTGCTTGTCTTCAAACAACCGGGCATCAGCTGGTTGTGGGGCGGCACCCGCAAGGCAGGAGTACATGCTGGCGCCCACACTGTAGATGTCACTCCACGGACCCAACAATTCCAGACCTTGGTACTGCTCGGGCGGAGCGAAACCCGGTGTGTACATGGGATTCAGCTTGGGAGTGTCACGTGTCAGGGTCTGGCGCGCAGCGCCGAAGTCCAGCAGCACCGGTGACCCGTCGGCGGCGCGCAGGTAGATGTTCGCTGGCTTAATGTCCAGATGCAGCAGCTTGTGCGTATGCACTTCTCTCAAGCCGTTCAGCAAATGGCCGAATACACGGCGAATAAAATTCTCGCGAATGGTGTCCTTGTGTGACTGAATTTGTTTCTGCAACGTCCGGCCGCGCTCGTAGCGCATCACCATGTAGACAGTTTCGTTAGCACGGAAAAAATTCAGCACTCGTACCACGTTGGGATGAACGATGCTCGCCAAAGCCCTGCCTTCCTCGAAGAAACAGCGCATGCCAAAGCGAAAGACCGCATGATTTTCCTCGGAAATGGCCTGTACTGCGTACCCGTCTCTGCGCAGAGCCAGCGCGGCCGGTAGATACTCTTTGATGGCTACAAATTTATTGTGTTCGTCGTATGCGCGATAAACCAAGCTGAAGCCACCCCGGCTCAATTGCTTGTCGATGCGATAATTCAGCAACTGGTAACCGTCGGGAAGCGCCACATCGGATTGTTGATTCATGCGCAATAAGGATATGCTATTGTTTTGAAATGACCATTATTGTCGGTATTTGCGTGCCTAAAGTAAAGGACTGCTGAGGGAAACAAATGATACACAGCATGACCGGTTTTGCGGTGATCACAAAGGAGCTCGAGCACGGTGCACTGAATCTGGAATTGCGCTCGGTTAATCACCGTTATCTAGACATCCAAATGCGGTTGCCTGAAGAACTGAGGCTGCTCGAGCCGGCCCTGCGCGAGGTCATCGTCAACGGCATGGTCCGTGGCAAGGTAGACTGTCGCTTAGGTTTCGAGCCGTTAAGCGCCGCACCGCACCCGCCGCGACTCAACGCCAATTTGCTAAGCCAACTTGCGGAATTGAATCTCGAGGTGAAGGCTGCTTTGCCGGATGCCCGCAGCCTGAGCACCGCGGACATTCTGCTTTGGCCGGGCATGCTCGGGCGCGACATTTTGTCGGCGGAAAGCTTGCGCGATACCTGTATCACACTGCTTAAAAACGCACTTGCCGAGCTTCACTTAACTCGAAGCCGTGAAGGCGAAAAACTCAAAGCATTACTGCTCGAGCGCATCGAAAAAATGGAGCAACTGGTGTTTGCGGCGAGCCAGCGCCTCCCTGAAATCATGGCCGCCTATCGGGAAAAGCTCGGTGGCCGTCTTCGAGAGGCACTCGTCAATCTCGAGGACGAACGAATCCGACAGGAATTTGCGCTGTTTGCCGCAAAGATAGATGTGGACGAAGAATTGACACGCCTTTCCTCTCACCTTGCCGAAACCAAAATGACCTTGGACCGCGGCGGCGCTGTGGGTAAGCGCCTAGATTTCTTAATGCAGGAATTGAACCGCGAAGCCAATACGCTAGGTTCGAAATCCGTGGACACTGGGGTCTCGCGCATGGCGATGGAACTTAAAGTGCTGATCGAACAGATGCGCGAGCAAATCCAAAATATCGAGTAACGAGAACAGGGTGAGAAGTAATGAATCTTTTAGCGAAAATAATATGAGCGAAACTCGTGTATTGGGTTTTTGGCTCGTCACGCCTGATCCTTGGCGCCCCATTTTGTGCTCGCCATGACCGGTATCCTCTTTGTTGTAACGGCAGCGTCCGGTGCAGGAAAAACAAGCCTGGTACGTGCACTCCTGGAGAGCGATGATCAGCTGCGCAAATCCGTTTCTTATACCACGCGCCCAGCGCGTCCCGGCGAGGAGGACGGAAAACATTATAATTTTGTGACTCAGGCAAAATTTGCGGAAATGGTCAACCGGGGCGAGTTTCTTGAGCATGCCGAAGTACATGGCCACCGCTACGGCACTTCGAAAACATGGATCGAGCGCGCCATGGGAGGCAACCACGATATGCTTCTGGAGATAGACTGGCAAGGAGCACGGCAGGTGCGCGGTATTTTTCCCTCGGCGGTCGGCATATTCATTCTGCCACCTTCGCTTGCATCACTGGAAGAGCGCCTCAAAGTGCGGGGCCAGGACAACCCCGAGGTTATTACCAACCGTCTCAAGGCCGCACGCGCCGAAATGAGTCATCTGAATGAGTTTGATTATGTTATTATTAATGATAACTTCGAGCAGGCCGTGCAAGATCTTTTATGCATTGTTCGCGGCTGTCGGCTTAGACTCAGGCCGCAGCTTGACCGCCACCGGGATCTGATTAACCGCTTGAAATGATTTTCGAGAGGAACAATGGCACGCATTACTGTTGATGATAGTTTGAAAAAGATTCCCAATCGATTTGAACTTACGTTGGCCGCAACCTATCGGGCCAGACAGCTCGCCGCCGGGGCAAGCCCGATGGTGGAAGCCAATAAAGACAAGCCGACGGTAATTGCGCTGCGCGAGATTGCGCAGGGCCTGGTCGGGGTGGATATCCTGCACAAGACCCAACCGTAGGCAGCTATCGGCAGTCGGCAATCAGGAAAGCGGGCAACGGATGGCCGCAACTTTAAGCTGATCGCTGAAAGCTGCGCTGATGACTGATGGCTGATAGCTGAAATGTCCGACGCGGAGATTTTGTTTAAGGAATTATCCGGCTATTTGAAGTCGGAGGACATCGCGCAGCTCGAGTCGGCCTACCATTTCAGCGAGACCGCTCATCAAGGCCAGTTCCGAAAGACCGGTGATCCGTATATCTCCCATCCCATCGCCGTAGCGAATATCCTCGCACAATGGCATCTTGACCCGCAGGCGCTGACCGCCGCGTTGCTGCACGACGTCATCGAGGATACACACGTCAGCAAAGACGAGATCACCAGGAAATTCGGCAAGCCGGTGGCGGAGCTGGTGGACGGCTTGAGCAAGCTCGACAAAATCGAGTTCCGGAGCCAAGAACAGGCACAGGCGGAAAATTTTCGCAAAATGCTCTTGGCGATGGCCCATGACGTGCGCGTTATTTTGATCAAGCTTGCCGACCGCCTGCACAACATGCGCACACTCAACGCAATGCAGGCCGAGAAGCGGCGACGCATTGCGCGCGAAACCATGGATATCTATGCGCCGATTGCCAACCGTCTCGGTCTGAATACCATTTATCAGGAATTGCAGGAGCTCGCCTTTCGCAATCTCTATCCCGCCCGCTACGAGGTACTAAGCAAGGCTATAAAGGCAGCGCGCGGAAACCGTCGCGAAGTGGTCGGCAAGATTCTGGAATCAATCAAGCGGCGCCTGCAGGATGCAGGAATTGAAGCTCAGGTCACGGGGCGCGAAAAGCATTTATACAGCATATACAAGAAAATGCTGGAAAAATCCCTGTCTTTTTCAGAAGTGCTGGATGTCTACGGCTTTCGAATTACAGTCAAAGACATTGCAGCCTGTTATTTGGCCTTGGGCGAACTTCACGGGCTGTATAAGCCGATACCGGGAAAGTTTAAGGACTATATCGCGATACCCAAGGCCAATGGCTACCAATCTCTGCACACCACTTTGTTCGGTCCGTTCGGCACGCCCATCGAGGTTCAGATCAGGACGCTTGACATGCACCGCATCGCCGAGGCCGGAGTGGCTTCCCACTGGCTCTATAAAAGTTCTGAAGCGCCGCTCAATGAATTACAGCAGAAAACCCATCAATGGCTGCAAAACCTTCTGGAAATTCAGTCGGAGAGCGGTGATTCGGTCGAATTCCTGGAGCACCTCAAGGTTGACCTCTTTCCCGATGAAGTTTATGTGTTCACGCCCAAAGGTGAGATCATGGCACTGCCGCGGGGCGCCACTGCGGTCGATTTCGCATACAGCGTGCATACTGACATCGGCAACCGCTGCGTCGCGGTGAAAATCAACCACGAGTTGATGGCACTGAGGACCGAGCTTAAAAGCGGCGACAATGTTGAAATCGTCACCGCCTCGCACGCCAGGCCCAATCCGTCTTGGCTGAGTTTTGTGGTCACCGGCAAGGCGCGCTCGCATATCCGGCATTTTCTAAAAACCATGCACTACGAAGAATCCGTGCGCTTGGGCGAGCGATTTTTGGATCAGGCGCTTAAGGGGCTTAAACCAAGCAGAATCAAGATCGACGACAGCCATTGGCATAAGCTGCTGCGCGACAGCGGCGGTAAGTCTCGCGAGGAAATCCTCGCCGATATTGGCTTGGGAAAGCGCCTTGCGGTTGTAGTCGCGCGGCGGCTGCTTTCGCTTGGCGGGCCCTTGACTCGGGAAGGTAAGAAAATCCCGGGTACCGTAACCGTACGCGGCACCGAGGGCATGGCGATCCAATTTGCAAAATGCTGTCGGCCGATTCCCGGCGACCCGATAATCGGCTATATCAAGAAAGGTCAGGGCATGGTGATTCACACTCACGATTGTCCTGTAATGGCCAAAATTCACGCACCGCCGGAAAAAATTCTGGACGTTGAATGGGGTCCCGAAACCAGCAAATCGTTTGATGTTAGCATCGAGTTGACGGTCGCCAACCAGCGCGGGGTTTTGGCCAAGGTCGCTGCTGAAATCGCAGAAGCGGGGTCCAACATTGACAATGTCAGCATGGAAGAGGGCGAAGGCGCCTATACCAGCATTCACTTTACCTTGCAGGTCACAAACCGCCTGCATCTGGCGCAATTGATGAGAAACTTGCGCAGAATTCCGGAAGTAGTGAGGATTACCCGAGTTAAGGGCTGAGCCGCGAAACTCAAACGCTGGCCAGATTGATCCTTACGCCTAACTTTGATAATGCATCTTTTGTTTAGCCAACGAAATCGTTGAGCCCGTTGCCCAAAGAAAGGCAAGAAATGTCCAAAGTATTTGCGGTGTATTTATTTCTGGCGTTATTAGGCCAGTCCGGCATTTTATTTGCGGACGTAATTTACAAGTCCGTTGGGAAAGATGGTGTCGTGACGTATTCAGACACGCCGGTACCTGGCGCAGTCAGCACTGAGACCATTCAGGTGGATACTCTCTCGCCCGAGGAAAGACGCGCGGTGTTGATTATGCAAGCAAAGCAAAAAACACAGGATCGTGATACTCTCGAGCGAAGACGTGCCAAAGAAGATGAATGGCGCAAAGTCGACCAAGAAATCCTCGCTGCGCAAGCCGCTCTCAAGAATGCAGAAGAGGACCTTGAGAATGGCCGTGCTCCCCTACCGGGCGAAACGAAAGGCACAGCAGGGCGCTTTGCTCGTCTCACCGAAAGTTATTTCCAGCGTCTCGAGTCATTGGAGCAAGCCGTGAAGGACGCGAGAGCTCGTCTGGACGAGGCCTATCAGGCAAGAGATCAGCTCAGGTAAATTAGGCGTATTGCCCGTCATGCAAGCTTCCCACGTCAGGGTTTTCCAATCGCCTGCCCTGCGTCGCGGCTAAGCTTAGTCATTATGTCGTTACCACCGAGTCGCGTACAGTAGATCGTGGCGAATGAGATTATCTCTTACCTCGAGATGTGCCGACGCGAACGGGCGAGCTTGCAACGTGGCATGAACTTCGGGTTAGGTGGAGATCACTCCGTGATCCTCATGTCCGTTCGCCCCAATGCACCATATGATGATCGGCTCGAGGCCGGAGGATCCATTCTCGTGTACGAGGGCCACGATGAGCCACGTACTCGTGACGCACCCGATCCGAAGGCGTTCGATCAGCGGGAGCGAACGCAGTCAGGCAGCCTTACACAAAACGGACAGTTTCACCAAGCAGCGCAGCAAACTAAACATGGGAATCGCCCACCTGAGAGGGTTCGGGTCTACGAGAAACTGCGCGAGGGAATCTGGTCGAATAACGGTATATTTCATTTGGTGGACTCTTGGCACGAGCGGAGTGGAAATCGGCAGGTGTTCAAGTTCAAGCTTGTCGCCGTAGAGGGTGAGGAAGACCTGTCCCGTCCTGTTCCCGCGACACCTATCCGAAGGCGGGTGATTCCCACTGCAGTGAAGGTCGAGGTCTGGCAGCGTGACGGCGGCAAGTGCGTTGTGTGTGGAGCAACGGACGAGCTTCATTTCGATCATATTGTGCCGTTTTCTCGTGGCGGAACTTCCGTCGTTGCGGAGAATGTGCAATTGCTCTGTGCTCGTCACAATGTTGAGAAGCGCGACGATATCGTTTAGGTGAGCAGCGATTGAAGCTGGGTCGCAGGTACGTAAAATATGTCTATTTTGCGCCGTGACCCCTGTGAGCCGCCAAGTGACGATGCCATAGCGGGAGAAGTAAAGCGAGCACTGTCTGAGCACGTGGCCGCGAAGCGGATCGTGCGAGTTGCGCAGCGCCCGATTTGGCCAAGGAACGCAGGGGAATTCGGCGAACCGGGGGCTGCCGCGACACGGTCAGCGAAGCTTGGGGTGCGGGAGCGGCAGCATGAGCGCTCTGTTTAACAATGTTTCTTGCGGCAGCTTGCGCCCCTTCCCGCTCCACGCTGCGCGAGTCCGAGTACGGGGCGCCCTTTTCTTTGGTGACTTTCTTTTGGCGAGACAAAAGAAAGTCACCAGCCGCCGGTCTGTCACCGGCGTTATTATTTCAGGGGTTCAGAACCACCTTATCGCGGGCGTGCCGCAAGCAGCGTGTCCTTGCGCTTCAAATTTGCGCCTCAGCCCGGAACCGACCCACTGTTATTTTTCGTAATACCGTTGCGAATTGGAAACGCGTAAATACCCAAAAGGCAGAGAAGCGCGAGCAGCCCAGGAATCCAGGCGATCCCGACTGGCGCATCTTGTTGCTGCGCCAATTCGTGATCCGTAAGGGCGGCGATCAAATCCGAAAAGCTTCCTAACCTTCGGTAGTCCATACCGGTTTCCTTGGCAAGTAACCTGAGGTAAGGCTCACGCAGTGACGAAAGTTGTTCGCTTCCCGGAGTTGCTCCGAGGCTGATTTGCGGCGCTTTATCGGTCTCGACCATTTTTTCTCCCTCGACGCTGCCACCCCGTCCCAGGCTGTAGGGATCAATCTGCAACACCTCATCGGCACGCCAATAGCCAAGCGGTTTGCCGTCGGGAGCAAATTTGGGAATGGGCATGGGAACAAAACCGCCTGCGCCGATGATCACACCTTTGGCCTCGCCGGGCTTGCCATCAAACACCGGCCGGTGAAGTGGATTAATCGGCGGGGCCTCTTGACCGTCGGTGATGAATACGAGCGCGGGGTGCCCAGGCAGGTTGCGCACGGTGCGAAGACCCGAGTACAATCCTTTGGCGATCTCGCTGGCCCCCACCCAGGCCATGCGGTTGTCGATGCCTGCAAGTGTGGTGGAAATCTCCCGGTAATTGGCGCAGACTTCGGCCGGCTCAAACAAAACAAAAGAGCGATACTCAGTAAAAATCCCCAGGCCGATTTTAGAACCACAGGGCAAGCGAAGCAGCGCCCGCTGCAACGCCCCCTTGACAAACACCAATCGGCTCACGGGTTTGTTTGCCTGATGGTAATCGAGAGTATTCATGCTCTGCGTTATGTCCACTACCACCAGGTCATCGAATGTGTAGCGCTGGAGCCTGACATATGGATTGAGAAGCGCCAAAATCAGCATGGCACAGGCAAGGAGCAATAAACCGAAACCCAGGTCCTGGCGCAGCAAATTTCTAAAAGCACGGAATTTCATTACGGCAGTCCGAGGGTAAACGCTTTCATGGTGGTGATTGCCCTTTCCGCTCCCAGCGGCTGCGGTAATCCTGCCGCTTCCCCTTCTTCGTTCTCCGGGGCAAGGCGCAACGCGCGCTCCAGATTGTAGCGGGCATTCCAGTCCCCGCTATCCGACCGCAGCACTTCACGGTAACTTTGCTTGGCGAGTTCGATGAGCGGCAGCGCTTCCCCTTCGGCATTCGCGCCGCTTTTTGCGAGTGCTTCGCGCAAATTTAGATTGGCGCTGTTGTACTTTGCGGCGGTGGAAAGCCGCGCATCGCCTTCGTTTATCACTTGCTGGTAAAGGGAGAGCGCTTCCTGACGCTTGCCGGCGCTGTCGAGATAATAAGCTTTGGCAAACAAGACTTCGTATGGCAGATCACCGCTTAATGTTATAGCCGAGCCACCCCCAATCGCGCGGTTCAAAACATGGATGCGCTCAAGCTGGTAACCTTCAACCGCAGCAGCGATGATGGAAGCCAGCGCGACAAATAACGCAAGTCGCATTTTACGGTTCATCGCCACGCTCGCACTTCGATAATTTTCGCGAGTGTCAACATCACGCAGCATAGGAGCGCTGCAGCGAAACAACCTTCCGACAAATCGCGCCGCGGCAATACGTCATCGTAGCGCAGCGGATGGTTTTCGAGACGGCTCACGTCTGCAATCGCTCTCTGCAGTGCATCCGGGTTTTCCGCTTCGTAGGCACGGTATGGTGTGCCCATGCTTTTGAAGAACTTGTGCAGGAAATGCTCAGGCACAGCGTCCGCATTCTCAGGTGTGTCGCTCTCCGCGAGCAGCCCCGGACTTCTGAAAGAGCGGATGTAGATCCAGTACAGCGCGACGCGGTCTCGTCTCATCAGACGCGTGATTTTTGCACGCGTGTCCTCGTCAAGCACCGCGCCACCGTCGGAAACCAGGAGGATGATGCGCGAGCCTGTGTACGGACGATCCGCGAAATAATCCAGTGCGGTTTCGAGGCCGCGGCCGATGTCGGTTTCCGCGAGTCCGGTCCCGAGACCTGCGGCGGAAATCGCCGACTGGATCACATCTTGTTTTTGCGTGAACTCCAGTACGCGTATCGGATAGGTGCTGAATTCAACCATCCCGAACATATCCTCGGGTCGGTTCGCTGCGAATTCGGCAAGCAGGCTGCGCGCTACTTTGCCTTTGGACCTGCGGCTGGTATCGAAAATCTGCCGCAGGTTGAATGGCTGGTCCATACTGCGGCTGCGGTCAAGCAGCAAAACGATTTGCGCACCGCGCCCTAGCCGCTGCACCACCAGTTCGGAGCGGTGCAGACCCGCTAGCCCCAAAATCAGTGCGAGCAGCGCAATCATGCCGACTGCGCGCAATATCCATCCCAAAACGTCCGATAGGGGATCAGGCGGAAGCTGCTGCAGCCACGGATAGACCAAAGCCTGCTTTCCCACCCGCAGCAAAGGCAAAAGCACAAGTGGAATTAGTACCAATACCCAGGGATGGGTCACGTTCAGATTCATCCGGCCTCCACGGCTCGCCAGTTGCGGCAGAAACTAAGCAGCCAGTCCATTGGAGGCTCGCCCGCGCCGGTTCCGAAAAATTCGCTTTGCGAGATTTCAAAGAACTTTTCAGTAGTGCTTTGCATTCGCGCGAAGCGCGGGTGTTCCGCGAAAAAAGGGCTGAGCTGCTCGCGAAATAGCGGGCGTCCGGCAGTCTGGTCTAAAGCGCGATGCACCCGGCGCATTGCTTGGCGGAATGCCTCTTCGCCGTCAGCCCGCTTCGCCAGCCGCCGAAGATCACGGTAAGCCCAGGCAAACGGCCGAGGTCCCCGCCACGGCAGCCCAAAGCGCAAATAGCTCATGTAGAGCAGCGCCAGAATCAATACCGAGAGAGAAAACAGAAACAAGACACGATGCAGCGCATCCGAAATAGGCATTGGAGGCTGATCGGGGCGCATAACATCGAGGTCCTCGCCCCCGAGTACTTCTGGCGGAGTAATCGGAGCTGCGCTGAAAAAATACTCCGGCGCGTCCTGCGTCACGGTTCTGTTTCCGTTCACGAATCGTAAGCTTATTTTTGGCAGAGCCAGGTTTTCCACCGCTTCAGGGGAATTGACAAGCTGATAAGTCAGTGTCAACCGGTAATGTGTGGAGTGCAGCCCAGGGCTGCTGGCAAGTTTGACCTCTTGCAGATCCAGCCAAGTATCCACACGGCCTGCTTTCGGCAGTTTGCTGTTTTCCAGCGCGAACGGTCTAGGCACTTCGACGTCGATTTTCCGCTCGATGGTGTCACCGATTACATAGCCAAACGCCCGTGGATTCGCCACCTGAAAATCCAATATGACGGATTCAGCGCACGCGAGTCGCGGGCCGAGAAACAATATCGCATACAATACCGTAGGCCAGACCCGCTTATGCGCCCGCACTAGCGGCTCCACTGAAAAAGTAGTCGGTAAGCCGCTCTGCTTTAAACGCGCCGGTGAGAAAAAACGGCCGGATTTGATTGGTGGCGAAAACATGTTCGAGGGCTTGCCGGCGCTGCTCAAACCGCTTTACTGTTTTTTCGCGAAGCAGCGGACGCATCCACAGCACTCGGTGCCCGCCAGTTTCACTGTCCTGAACCCGGGCGATGCCTGAGGCGGGAAGTCTTTCAGATTCGGCTTCATCCCAAAGCATGATTGGCACGATCTGGTGGCGCGAGAGGCTTCCCAGCACCTGTTGCAGGAAATCAAGCGGAAAGTGAAAATCGGAAACCAGCAGCACCAATGCACGCTGATTTCCGAGATAATCCCGCGCCTCCAACAACCCGTTCGCGCTTTTGCCCGTCGCCTGAAACACACGCAGTTTCTCGCTCCATTCAACGCCCGCATTCTTGGCGTAAGTAAGCGGCAACATCAAATCCTTGCGAACCGTTTCGTCGCAGCCGATGAAGCTAAACGCGTCGCCCGTGCGATAGGCAGAATATCCCAGGGACGCAGTCAAATCAGCAAGTACATCGAGCTTCCTGAGCGCGCCGTTAAATCCCATCGAAGCAGATAAATCAGCAATCAGATAAACGGGTATCGCGGCATTCTGACTGAATACGCGCACCTTCCATTCTTCGAATGGATCTCGCAGACTCGTAAAAATATCGAGCCTTCGCGGATCAGGAAAAGCCATGAGCGGTAAATAACCTCTGAACTCGGACACGCCGCCACGCTGCACGCTCCGATGATGGCCGGGATGCGGTCCGCGGGGACGCCACGAAATACGATAATGGAATTCCTGCACCACGGGACTAGTGGCGAATGCCGAGCCGCGTTAGGGTGCCGCGATCTTCTCGACAATCCGCCGCATCAGCTCGCGTGCAACCTGCGAGCGGCGCAGTTCATAGACCGGCTTGAAGAATACGCGGTGGGCAACGGTTTCTAAATAAACCGACTGCAGATCTTCCGGCGCGACAAATTCGCGTCCCTTTAACCATGCTGCAACCCGCGCAGCCCGCAGCAACATGCTCATCCCGCGCGGGCTTGCGCCAGCCAAAATCAACTGCTGCATGTCGACGCCCTCGATGCTTATGCCGTAATCAGCCGGATTGCGCGTGGCACGCCAAAGATCCAAGGCGTATTGTTGAAGCGCGTCCCTCGCCTGGATTTGCCTCTGGATATGAATCGCTATCGCGCCCAGCTGCCTGTAATCGAGAATATCGGGCTGCACGCTTTCAACCAGCGCATCCGCGTCGTGAAAGCGCTGATTGAAAACCAGCTCGCGCTGGTGATCAGGTTCCGCGGAAACTTCGATCAGTACCTCCATCATAAAGCGATCGCGGGCCGCTGCAGATATCTCGAAAGTTTCCTCCTTCTCAACGCGGTTGCGGTCCGCAAAAACTGTAAGATATGGAAAGCGGTAGTCGCGATTGAAAGCATTGACGCTGCGTTCCGCCATCACCCGAAGCAGCAGTGAATGCACTTGGGGACGAGCACGGTTGACTTCATTGAAAAAAAACACCGATAGTTGCTCGCCGTTCTTTAAAAGTGGCCCCGGGTCCACGTGTGGCCTGCCGTCTTCAGCGATGAAGGTGTAATAAACGAGGTCATTCGGCATCAGGTCCATGGTGCCTTCGATGCGTTGGTAGGCGCCTCCGATGGCGCGCGCAAAGGCGCGCAACAGAGTAGTTTTCCCGACGCCAACATCACCCTCGAGGAGCACATGGCCGCGTGCAAATACCGCAATGTTGATGAGCCGGATTACCCGATCCTGCCCGATCACCGCACGGCCCACATCCTCTTCCACAGCCAGCGCCCGCCCGCGCCAGTCTTCCAATAATGTATCGTCTAATTTCAAGTGAGATGAGTTTCGAAAAGGTCGTATTGCAAGATTAGTGCAATCCCCTCAGTCAGGCAAATCTTTGCTGCTTATCCTAAAGAAAAGGCGCAATGAATTTCAAGCGATCTCGTTTGGCCTCTGTCGCGCAATCTCACGGCCGGAGATCGATTAATTTTGATCTTAAGACAATTTTCAGCAGGATTGGCTTCGTTGCAGGTCAAGAGGCTGGATTGCGCGCCATATTGCGCCGTTCAATGTGATGCCAGACAAGAATTGCCGGTAAGCCTATTATCAAATCACGTGCGCGCTTTAAAAGCGATATCGCCAAGGCAAGGTCCGGCCCCAACCCGAAAAGACCGCCAATCAGCACATACCCGCCCTCTTGCACCCCGGCCCCGAGCGGAACAAAGAATGTCACGCTCCGGAGGGCATAGATTAGGCTTTCAATTGCAAGCACCCTGCCGATATCCAATGGTTGTCCCATGAACCATAATCCGAGCCAAGCCTCGAATGCACCGACGATCCAGGCAATGAGATGAATGAATATGCAGCCGAAAAAATCCCACGGGTCATTGTAGAGGGTAATGATATGATCATGAAGCGTGCGGTCGTCGATTTCCTGAGGCTCTTTCTTGCGCCTGCGCCAGAGACGCTCCACAAAACGGAACAATCCTTTCCTCTGCGCAACAAGAAAACCGACAAACTGCACACCCATCGCCAGGATTCCGATGGCAATCCATAGCAGATAAGGTGAGTCCGGGTGGATTGCGAATAGCAGTGCGAAGCCGATTACTGCAAAAATGGTCTGGCTCAGCAACTCCGCGGTCATATCGACGATGACGCTCGCGCCGGCGAGCCGCAGACCGCGTAGCGCCAAAATGCGCACACCAACCATATCCCCGCTCACGGGGACGACGGGAAGAACGCCATCGATGCCGTCGCGCAGCCAGCGAACCCAAGAAAAAAGGGCCCAACTTTCGGATGAATGAAGCCGCACCAGAAGCCACCAGGCGATTCCGCACAGGACGGTGGGCAGTGCATGAAACAGCGTGATCGCTCCCAGCCCTGTCCATCCGGCAACGTTCAGAGCCTGGAAAACGGCATTAAAACCTTCCTTGCCGACCAGATATATGGCAAGGGCAAGACCAGCCAGCGCGATCAGGCTGCTGCCAATTCTCACGATCCCGGGCCCGGTTCTTTGTGTTGCTGGCAGTTCGTCATCTGCCGGGCTTATTTCAGCGGCCTGGCCATAGACTCATTCCGGAAAAAACAATCCGACCCAAGGCCGGGAACAATTGCGGTCTAAGTAGTCTTCGGTCAAACTGGCTCATGCGCCGCGCATTTTCCGTGAGACAGTTTGCAAGGAGTTTCTTGATGCTGAATCCTTCCAAAAAAATATCCGCTTGGGTCGCGGAAAATTCCCGCCCATCATTCTCGGCGCCAGCACGGATGGTGCCAACAAGGCGCCTAACTGCCCGGCCGTAATACCAAGCGGAGGTCGCCGCCCTGAGGGGAGCAAATCTCCGGCCGTGGAGTGCCTCACGGTAAGCCATCCAGTTCACGAAGAATACGATATGCCTGGTTTCTTCCAACATCAAAACATCAAAAACTGAAAACATCGCGTCCGGCAGAAAACCCGATTCGCGCGCGATTTTGAACACGCCGAAGCCGAGGAACGCGTCGAGACATTCGCCGAAACCGAAGTCGATGAAAGCCGTCTCTATATCGTCAGGCAGGCGTTCAACAGGCTGCTCAGTCGCATCGAGTCCATAGCGGTCGATCATGAAACGGATCAGGTGCGCATGGCGCGCTTCCTCAAGACCCTGCAGGTCAATAGCCTCGCGCAAAAGCGGATCGAGAACCGTCTGGGCGAATGCCCCAACGATTGCTCCGGCACGCCGCTCAGTGTGGAATACTTCCTGCCAAAACGGTACTGCGCGTAGGCGCTCGATATCTTTCTCACCAAGATCGGGCCACGGCAGCGCATTTGGTTCGAAGCGCTGGTGAGTTTCGATGAAATTGCGGCAGAATAATTCCTTGTGGGCTTGAGAGCCAACTTTCACCTTAACACCTCTCTAAATATTTTGAATCGACCGGACTCTCAGAAGCCGCGGCCAAGTTTCATCAATATGTAACGGTTTAATGCGCGCCATTGCGCATGAAACGGCGGGCAAAGCGCACCAGGCGTGGTACAAACGTGGGACGAAGCAGTCGCTCATCATAGCCGCTCATGCGGCGCTCGTTTTCTGCCAAACAGGTGTCCATGAGACCCGCGATATTTACATCGATTCCCATCGATTCATGTCCGGTCATCGTGAAATTGTTGTCGCCGCCTACTGCGCGCCCCATATCGAGACGCTCCCAAATCAAGAACAGGAACACGGCGGCCCGGCGCAAATCGAAGATCGGTCTCTTCCACCATGGTAAATTTTTCCGGTGCCATGCCACCCAGTTGATGTAGAAAAGGATATGGCGGCATTCCTCTTGCATGACCGGCTCGAAGGTATCGACCAGTTCGGGCGGAAAATACCCTGAACGCTTGGCGAGATCGAAGAGTCCGAAGGCGAAAAAGCTGTCCACGCACTCGCTGTAACCGGTCACCATGAAGGCCCATTCCGAGTCGCGCGGTTCCTTATACGGCTGCTCCTCGGCGAGCTTGATGCCGTAGGCGGCCACCATATTTGAAAGAACTACTTTGTGACGGCCCTCCTCGAACCCGTTAAGTTCAACCGCCTGCTTAAGCAGAGGGTCGTGGACGAGTTTCGCATAGGTGAGCACGCGGATCTTGGCCTTACCCTCTGTCTGCACTGCAATATCCCAAATCGGCAATGAAACCAGGCGGAGTCGCTCTTCTTCCCTCAGCTTTGGCCAATCGATGATTGCCGGCTTGTACGGATTATGGGTGTCAAGCAGCATGCGGCAAAAAAGCCGCTTGTGCGCTTCATTGCCGGGAGTCACCGGACCATCGGTATTCCCCTGCCAGATTTGTGCAGTCTGCTCGTCCTGCGCAGTTATTCCACTGTTCATCTGTTCCGTTTTGAATCCGTAAATGTGGCTCACATTATATCGCTATGCAGTCCTTGGCACCCGACTTTTATGCCTTGGTACAATTTAGCAGCGATGCATTTTTCCAATTTTATGCGGGAGCGACGCGCAAATGCAATTTCGGCCCACGCGATTTTATCGAGTATCTAGCTCAAATATTAAATCGCGTAATTGCTCCGTTAATAAATTCAGCCCCGAGGGACAGGCCGATTCCAAAATGGCAAGACGCGCCGGAACTACCGGAAGTTAGCAAGTTCCGGATCAGCGACTTTCTGTTCCGGGAGCCCGGTGATTGCCGGAAGCTGAGATAAGCGCGGCACACCGGGCTTTAACTGCACGTTCCCGTTATTATCTTTCCACACCAACAGCGGGGTCGCGGGCGCGCCGAATTGCTGCATGAGCCGGGTGTTTGCTTGCAGTTGCGCAGTTAGCTGAGACCGCGGGTTATCTATCGGCTTGATGCCGCCATCGTAATTCGCTCTATCATAGTTGACCTCGTTTTCACGCATCGCTGCTACCCGGTCGGTTGCCTCCATTATGGCTGCTGCGCGCCCTATAGAGCTCGGTTTTTGGTAAGCGACTGGAACCCATCGCACCTGGAGGCCGACTTTTTCATAAGGTTGCAGTGCTTTCCAGGTCAGATGGCAATAGTAGCAGTTGGGATCGAAAAACACATACAGCATGCGCTTTGCGTCTTTGGCGCCCTCCGACACAAAGTCGGCCTTTTCGAGCTCGAGGAACAGCACGCCGGAATCCGGCTTCGGGGCGTATTGCGGCTTGGGCTGACCTTCGCTATAGGCCGCGAGGGACAAGAGTGCGGTCGCGACGATTACTCCCTGGATAAACGCTCTCATTTAAATCAATACCTATTCTTGAGAATAACTCTTCGCGGTAAATGTTGCTTAGATCCAGAAAGCGAATGCTAATGCGGGAGTCCTTTGGTATTTTCTGTGCGAGCCTTGTCCAGTCCCTTCACGCCGCGAAATTCCGCTCCGGTAAAATCGGCACCGGTCAAATTCGCGCCGGTAAAATCGGTATCGAAAACTTTCGCCTCGCGCAAATTAGCATGCGTCAGGTTTGCAGATGAGAAGTCGGCACCGCTGAGATCCGCATTGAAAAGATTTGCTCCCGTCAAATTGACTCCGGTCAGAGTCGAAAAACTGAAATCGGCCTTTGAGAAATCCGCCCCCGAGAGATCCGCTCCTTGAAGATTTGCGCTCACAATCGAAGCACGCATGAGTCCCATCGACTGGTTTTTCGTATCCACCGAACTGTCCATCTTGGTCATATTGGCGCCTTGCAAATTGGCTCCTCTTAAATCCCCGATAAAGCGCGCTCCGGTTAGGTTTGCTCGAGTCAAATCTGCTCCTTTTAGCTGCATGGAAAACATCATTGCACCGTGCAGATCGGCGTGCGAAAGGTTGGCCCCTTCGGCGAAACTTACCGTTAAATTGCAATTTGACAGATTGGCGTTGGAGAGATTAGCCCTATTCATGAGCGACGCAGTGAGATTCGCCCCTTTAAAGTCGACCCCCGAAAGATCAAGTCCGGTCAAATCCTTCGAGTACAGATTCGCCGGGGCGGCTTGCGACGAGCGTGAAAGGATTTCCAGCAGCTGCTCGCGAGAAAGTTTCTCGTAGCTTGCAGGCGCTTCCATACCCATCCCGGTATCCATCCCGGCTGCGGGATATACCTGAGCGACTGGGACTACCAGCAAACCAACGATAACGAATCGCAGTCCGGAATATCGTATTTTCGTTTGGGCGAATGCGATGAGAGAGCGCATATTTTGTCTGTTATTCAAGTGCGGATGCTATTAATCATACCTTCAATTAATGCCAGGTTGCCACCACTTTCAAAGGTCCAATTGAAGTAGCCCACTTTAGCATCAAACTCGCCCGTTGTTCCTGATACCAGGCGGTCGCGATGCTTCAATAAATTATTTCGCTGTAGTTACGAACAATGCCAAGACAACAAAGAAATTCGCCAAAAAAACGCTGCCCGGTGGTACTTTCACGGCAGCGTAGCCAGCTGGGTGTTTTTCCAAAGCAACGCGATTTATGGAAGGCGAGGCGTGTAGCTGTTCCGAAGGCTCCAAGCCATGGACGCGCCGAATAAGGCTTTGGAGAACAGTGTAATCCAGTAGGGCATCAGCGCGACGAATGATGGATTGACAACCGGAAGGACAACCAAAAAGTTTACCGCCCATACAGCGACCAGCGTTCCCACCGTGATTAAAAGGCCCGTGCCGCCCCTCAGGGATAGCGCGAAAGGTATCCAGACTAAGCGGACAAAAACAACCGCAAGAATGACTGAAAGCCCGAGATGGATCGCTATGCCTATCAGTGGTGCAACCGGCCATGCCACAAGCGGTTGAAATACAGTGGCGGTGACCTGCCGGGCAACTTCAACACTGCTGCCCGACGTCAGTGAACCATAAAGTGCTATCCAGAGAATTTCAGCGAACCCGCCGGTCAGCCCGGCAAGCATTGCGCACTGCAGAATCCGCCCCGCTTTTACTGATCTATCATTGCGTTGCATTCTAAACCTCCTCACCACATTCGTTTTGCGGCGAAACAATTTAGCACCGTTTGAACGTAGAAACATTTAGCCCTGTCTGCCAATCGCGATTAAAGTATAAATCATGCAGCATCAATTGATCTAAATCAATCATTGTGCGTGTCGAGGGCTGATAGGTAAGCGAATGCATTCAATCGCACCTAGCTGCTTCAGCAATTTTTCTGCGCAACGATCGTGGAAAATTCCTTCCTGGTATTCTCGGGTGCATCAAAGCAGTGATCAATAGAAAGCAGAATGCTCCTTCCATTGAACCGTTCTTCTAGCTCGCCCCGTCGGAACAGGTAGTAAGGGTGATTCGTATTGAGTGCATTTCGGGCGTAATGCAACTTTGAATTAATCGCGGCGGAGCGCCGTTGCCTTAGGGCCAGCATCGGGAATAGCTTCCAGTTCCGCCAGCCAGGTTTTGGCGGTCGCGTCGCTGGGAGCGCGGTAATCACCGCGCGGCGAAAGCGACCCCCCTGATCCGACTTTCGGTGCGTTGGGAATAGCGCTGCGTTTGTACTGGCTGGTTTCGAAAAACCGGCGTAAAAAAACCTCGAGCCAGCGTTTGATTTCGGAAATCTTATATTCGTGCCGGGGCGCACCGGTGACCTCAGGCCACTCGCCGCGCGTGCGATCGTGCCATGCGCAGTAAGCCATAAACGCCACCTTAGGCGGGGCAAAGCCGAAGCGCAGGATGTAGTAAAGTGTAAAATCCTGCAGCTCGTAGGGCCCGACCACCTCTTCGCTCTTCTGACCGGGCTGATGGTTGCTTTCACCCGGTAAGAGTTCGGGGCTGATTGCAGTGTTGAGCACCTGCTCCAGCACGGCGCTCGCGGTAGCGCCCATCTGGCCGCTGCGCACGACATGTCGAATCAAAAACTGAATTAGCGTCTTCGGCACGCTTGCGTTGACGTGGTAATGCGCCATTTGATCGCCCACGCCGTAGGTACACCAGCCCAGCGCCAATTCGGACAAATCGCTTGTGCCGACCAGCGGTGCCTGGTGCAGGTTGGCTAGGCGGAATAAATGACTGGTGCGCTCGCCGGCCTGAACATTTTCAAATGTCGTGTCATACACCGGCTTGCCTTGACCGAACGGATGGCCGATATCGCGCAGCATCTGCATGCAGCTCGCGCGGATGTCGATCTCCCCGACCGTGCATCCGATTGCGGCCATGAGTTGCCGCGCCTGTGACAAAGTCCGTTCGCTTGTGGCAAAGCCAGGCAAAGTGTAGGCGAGGACGTTGCGCCGGGGCAGATGCATCATATCCATGGCGCGTGCGCAGACAACCAGCGCGTGGGTAGAATCAAGTCCGCCGGAAACGCCGATCACTACCCGCTCTGCGTTGATCGAGCGCAGACGCTTGACCAGCCCTTGTACCTGAATCTCGTACACTTCTTGACAGCGCGTGTCGCGTGTGGCCGGATCGCTTGGTACGTAAGGAAAGCGCGCGATGTCCCGCTCAAGCAATAGATTCTCGGCGTCAGGAAAATTCGCTGAGAACGAAATCAGCCGAAAGTCCGCGGTTGCACAGCGGTGTTTATCCACTGACTGGCTGAAGCTGGTTTGGCGCATACGATCCTGGGCAATGCGGTCCAGATCGATATCACCAGCGACAAGCTGTGACTCGTAAGCAAAGCGGCGCGTCCCCGCCAAGCGTGAGCCGTTCTCATAAATCATGCCGTGGCCGTCCCACGCAAGATCTGTGGTAGATTCGCCGAATCCCGCTGCGCAATAAAGATAAGCGGCAACGCAGCGCCCGGACTGGTTGGCAACCAGCTGAGTGCGATATTCGTCCTTGCCGACAGTGACATTAGAGGCCGACAAATTAACGAGCACGGTGGCGCCAGCGAGGGCGGCAAACGATGATGGAGGAATCGGCGTCCAAAGGTCTTCGCAGATTTCGACAAACAGCGTAAAGAGAGGCTGTTCAATTGGCCTAAAAAGGAGCCGCGTGCCGAACGGAACGTCGCTCTGCCCGCATAGCTCGATTTCGTTGCGCGTCGCGCTGTCCCCGGGAGCGAAATGGCGCAGCTCGTAGAACTCTCGGTAATTAGGCAGGTATGTTTTGGGGACAACTCCTAAAACCCGGCCTTTATGGAGCACCGCGGCGCAATTAAAAAGCGCGCCTTCAACCCGCAGCGGCACCCCGACCACTGCGGTAACCGGCAAATCGCGCGAAGCTTCCAGTACCCGGGATAGGGCTTGTTCTCCGGCTTCGAGGAGTGCTTGCTGGTGAAACAAGTCCTCGCAGGTATAGGCCGTTAGTCCGAGCTCGGGAAACACCGCGAGGCATACTTTTTTCTTCGCGGCCTGAGCAAGAAGTTCGATTGTGCTCGCCGCGTTGAAAACCGGATCCGCCACTCGCACCTGCGGAACGCACACGGCAGCGCGCATGAAATTGTGGCGATAGAGATTGAAAAATGTCACTCGCCCCCCTTTTTATTGGTAAAGGTATCTTCCCCGGTAACGCTTACTTGTCTCCGCAAGGAAGCAACACGCCAGACTAAAAACGTATTTTAGCCTAGCGCGCAGGACTATGAGTCTGAAAAAAACAGCTTAAAGGAGGGTTTGGGCCCGGCTGGTCTTTCAATTCTCGTACCAATCGAGGGCGGGAAGGCTTTCGGAATGAGAGTGTCCCAAATCAATCTTTTCTGGGAAGCGAATGATTTGGTGTTCTCGGATCACGCATGTACCACCAAATTTCGGCGGGATGAGGATAAATCGCCAATTTGCTCATGTAATCGGGCCGACTCCATTTTCTGGAAACTATGACAGCAGGATGATCACTCAATGTCGGTTCCTTTGCGGCATCATCGTGAGCCAGCAACAACGTAGGAACCAAGACAGCTGTGCCAAAAATTGCAATTGATAGGAGTTTTAGAAACTTGCTCATATTGCCTCCGTCTAATCGGTTAATGATAAAGGCCGGAAGGTTCCGAGGATCAGCAAATGGCAGCTCGACGAACTGCTATTGCATCACCGCGGTGACGACCACAAGTACCGCAGCGACCAGTAATTGCACGCCAATCATAATAGCCACAGATAAGGGCATATCATCCCTCTGCTGTTGAACCGCGTGCCGTTCGAGTTCGTCCGTTATCTTCCAGCTGCTTTCATAAGGCTTCATGATTCGCTCCTTAAAACGTGCCGATGCTTGCTACTTATATTGCATTGCACAAGCGAAATGTAGAGGCGTAAAGCATTTAAATCAAATCGTGAATTTAGATAGTTAACATCTATTCTATTTATATTGGGTTTAGGTTGCTGTTGCGAAGCAACAATATCGAGTAGAATAGGCTTCCCTAGGAAATCGGGACGGCATCCAATGGAGCTCTATCAACTACGCAGCTTTGTGGCCATCGCCGAGGTAGGGCAACTCACCCGCGCGGCGGAAAAGCTACACATCAGTCAGCCGGCGCTCAGCTCGCAACTCAAAGCACTCGAGGACGAGCTCAAACTCACCCTGTTCGAACGCACGTCAAACGGAATGGAGTTGACGGCGGCTGGCAAGCGGATATTGGTCGAGGCGGAAAAGATCCTCTCGGCCGCTCAAGCATTGCACAACGGGGCGCGGGCGCTTAAGGGAGAGGTGGCGGGCAAGGCGAGTATTGGCACATTGAGCGACCCGGAATTTATCCGGCTCGGTGAATTCATGACCGCCGCAGTGGCCCGGTACCCTCTGCTCGAACTTGAACTTCGCCAGGAGATAACGGGCGCCGCATTAGCGCATGTGCGTGATGGAGGCCTTGATGCCAGCTTTTACTATGGAGAGCTCACTCATCCAAACGTCGTTCGGTTGCCTTTGCGCGAAATCACATATCGGATTGCTGCACCGGCTGAATGGCGTGAACGTGTGCAACGATCTGGATGGAAGGAAATCGCCGAGCAGTCCTGGATTATCCCTCCGCCAATAAGTACTCATCATCAGCTCGTTTACACGCTGTTGCGCGAGCACGGCGTGGAACCGACCAAGGTTGTTGAAGCGGATCAGGAGAACGTGATCAGCTCACTTGTCAAATCTGGAGTTGGTCTGGCACTGATGCGCGAAGATGTCGCGGTGGAAAAGGCCGCTATAGGTGAGGTGTGTTTGTGGGAAGACGTGCGAATCCCGACGACCTTGTGGTTCATCCACCTTAAAGAGCGCGAGAATGACCCGGTCATCCGCGCGCTGCTCGACGTGCTCAAGGAGACCTGGAACCTGTGCGCGTGACAAGTGAGCCGGTTTTTGATTAATCGCGCAATAGTAATTGTCTGCTGGAACTAACCGAAGCTATTTTTTCTGCGCGCTCACGCTTTAACGCGAAGCCAAAAGTAAACGGCGGTAATAACCAGGGACGCCAGCGTCACCGGAACCCCTGTCCGCGCGTGACGAAGCCAACTGATGCGGATATTTTTCCTTGCGGCCGCGTCGACCACAATAATGTTGGCAATGCTGCCGACGACAAATAGATTTCCGGACAGCGTACTCACAAGCGCAAGTAGCGGGCCGCTAACCGGATGTTGAGCCACGGGCAGTAACAGCATGACTGCGGGCACGTTGGAAACAACATTGGAGAGAACTAAAGCCGCTGCAAATAACCAAGCTGGCCGGTCCAGGTAAACACCCGAAGCAGCTAGATCGGCAACTACATCCGGTAAAATTCCGGCCTGCGCCAGTGTGTGATTAACCACGAACAGTCCGATGAACAAAATCAGAAGTTCCCAATCCACCAAGCCAAGCATTTTCCTGGAATGAAGCTTGCGGCTCATAAGCAATACTCCCGCACCGGCAAGCGCCACATGTTCCCGGGGCCAAGAAGTGAATAGAAATGCCACTAGAAGCGCAGCAGCCACTACAAGTCCTTTTACTGTTTGCCATTGATCCAGCGGCGCCTGTTCGACACGTTGCTCGTATGCGACCTGCGCGACGGCAAGGTCTTCAGACAAAATCCAGCGCTCGCGTGTCTGCCAAACAATCAGTCCCCAGCAGACCACAAGCCCCAATAACACCGGCAAAATGGCCTCGATAAAATAGCCTGCAAAAGATAATCGCAGAGTCTGGCCAATCAATATATTTTGTGGATTGCCAATTAGCGTCGCTGCAGAGCCGATGTTGGACGCGCAAGCGAGTCCCAGCAGATAGGGAACCGGATTGAGATGGCGTTTGCGGCAGGCGTCGATCAGTACCGGCGTAACGGCAAGGCAGATGATGTCATTGCTGAATATGGCTGACAATCCGGCAATGACTAATACCAAGGCCCCTAGCAAGGATGGCGGCGGTAGCTGCAGTGCTGCAAGTCGCAGCGTCACCCAGTTGTAGAAGCCCCCAAGGCGCATTTGCGCGGATACCACCATGAACGCGAACAATAAGATAAGCGTCGGCAAATGAACGGCTCTGGCCGCTTCTTCCAGGCTCAACGCATTGAGGCTAATTAAGGCAATTGCGCCGAGCAGCGCAACGCCCGCCCGATCGAGTTGCAGGAATGGCAGCCCGCCGAGGAGCATGCCGAGATACACGATAAGGAAGATGATGACAATGGTTGCGGTCACCGTTGTTTTGCCCGCAGGTTGCGGCGCGTCCTCGAGTTTCGGAAAATGTTCATCATGGTCGTTTAAAACCGCATAATTTAAAGCAGGAACTGATTGCGGGCACAAATTGCCGATTCGTTATATCCACGACGCGGTCGCTTTTGCCAGAGCAATCACACCAAAACTGAGAATCGTCGTGCCCGAAATCCTGTTAATCCACCGCATCCCGGTCTGGCTTAACCGTGAACGGAAGAATCCGACTGAACTACTCAAAATAATCCACCAAAAAGTCGACCCAAAAAATACCCCCAAAACCATCGCGCTTGCCGCCCAATAGCTCGCGAATGCCCCCAAACCAAAGCCTGCGAAAATCGCGATGAATGACAATATCGTGGTGGGGTTCGAAAGGGTGAGCAGAAAAGTTGATGCATAAACCGCCAGATGTGAGCCGCCTGATGCGGTTGAAAGATCGTCCGCCGGCAAGCTGCGGAAAGTTATTATGCCCAAATAGCACAGAAACACGCCTCCAATCAGCGACAGCCACAATTGTTTGTCGAGCAGAAACATGGACACGGCTGTAACACCAAAGGCAGCGATGAAACCATAACCAGCATCGGCGGTCGCTGCTCCAAGACCAGTCAGCAGCCCCATGAGAGCTCCTTGCGCGAGCGAGCGGCGAATGCAAAGCACACCGATGGGACCAACCGGTGCTGCAATTGAAAAACCGACAACGATTCCGGTCAGAAGCGGGCCCATGCGCTGCGTTCTCCAAAATGCCAAATTTTTATTGGACTGCTGAAGTGATATATAACACGCGGACGCCGAATTATGAAAGCACTTAGTCGCCACAAGTTATATCACGAAAAAATCGCTTCCGTCTCGCGCCATGGCAGAATCGCAGCTGCGATCATGATTGCCTGCCCCACGCTTGCATCGGTTTCCCATTAAATTCCCTGCTAACCGTCTCGACTGGGTCAACCATTCGGTCTTTGGATCGTTTAATGAACGCTGCTGCCAAATAGCGTATAGTCGCAATCGCGCCTAATAACCTTGGCCGAACGCTTTGCAAAATCGAACCGAATAGCACGATTGGCCCGAAAACTTGAGGATGAACATAGTCACTAGAAAATGTGTTTTCGGGTTCTTGATGCCGCTGTTTTCAGTGTCGGTAGGGTTCGCGCAAATTCCGCCGCCTCCGGAGGGCAACCCTCCGCCTCCACCGCCGGAAGCAATTCAGCCAATGTTCTCGCAACCGGAGCTCGATCAGATGCTGGCGCCGATTGCCCTCTACCCGGACGCGTTGCTATCTCAGATTTTGATGGCGGCGACTTAT
>DASPRE010000119.1:0-11335 GCA_035624615.1 Burkholderiales bacterium
AGCCCCGGGGGTTTGTTGACTACCAGCAGAGCAGAATCTTCATACACAATATCCAACGGAATTTTTTCCGGCAGATGCGCCAGCATTTCGGCGGTGGGCTGCGCTGCGACGCGAATTTTTTCACCGCCCCAAACTTTATGCTTGGCCACTGCAGGCAGGCCGTCTTGCCATACCTGGCTGGCGCGAATCCAGTTTTGCAACCGGCTGCGGGAGAATTCCGGCAATAATCGATGCAAAGCATGATCGAGACGCAAACCCGCGAAATGTTGCGGGATCACCAGTTCGATGTTCTTCACCATGTTTGCGTTATAATCGCGCGATGATTTTCCGGATTCCGTCATGAAACATAGTTTAGCTTTAATTCTTGCATTGTTGCTAAGCGCCTGCTCCATGTTCGCGAAGGAGGAAGAGCCCAACCTCTCGGCAAACAAGCTCTTCTCGGATGCGATGGAAAACATGAGCGACGGCAATTACGAAGAGGCAATCAAGAAATTTGAAACTCTGGAAGCGCGCTATCCCTACGGCAGGTATGCTGAACAGGCGCAGCTTGAAGTGGCTTACGCCTATTACAAGCAGGAAGATGCGGCTTCCGCGACGGCCGCATGTGACCGGTTTATCAAACTGCATCCTACCCACCCCAATGTGGACTATGCCTATTATCTTAAAGGGCTTGCCAATTTCAACGAAAATCTGGGGTTGATTTCCAGGTTCGGCGGGCAGGACATGACCGAACGTGATCCGAAACAGGCGCGCGAATCGTATAACACGTTCAAAGAACTTGTGACGCGTTTTCCGAACAGCAAATACGCAGAAGATTCTGCCGCGCGCGCGCGTTATCTGCTGAACGGCTTGGCGAATTTTGAATTGCAGGTAGCGCTCTACTACATGAAACACAAGGCTTACGTGGCTGCCGTGAACCGAGCCCAGTACATTGTCACAAATTATCAGCAGACGCCTTCAACGGAACAGGCGCTGATGATCATGGTCAAGTGCTATGATGCGCTGGGCATGACTCAGTTGCGAGACGACTCCCTGCGGGTTTTGAAACAGAATTTCCCAAACAGCCAATACCTGTCAGAATCGCCGCAAGGCGGTAAATCGTGGTGGAAACTTTGGTGAACCTGGTAACCACTACCCGACAGCAAGCGCAATTACGCCGATGACCATGGCGGCGGAAGCAAGCACGCGCCGCGCAATATGACCTTCTGCAAGAAAATGACTGCCCATTAATGCGGCGATGAGAATGCTGATCTCGCGCGACGGCGCAACATAACTCACAGGGGAGAACGCCAGCGCGCTCAGTATCATAATGTACGACATGGGGCCCATAATCGCAGCCATAATTGCTTCCTTGCGGAACTTGTTCCAGGCAACTTTGACTGGGCCGCGATTGCGCGCGGCAAGGGGTGCCATCAATAATGTACGTCCCAGATTGGTGCCCCAGTCCTGCAGGAGCGGCGGGATCATCAGGGTGCTAACCGCAACTTTATCCCACAGCGTATAGGCAGCAATGACGGTACCGGTTAGCAGCGCAAAACCGACCGCGTGCAGAGCGCCGCTTTCCCTTAGCTTGCGCGGATCCCCGGTAAGAGCGAACGCACCGGTGGCGATCATGACGGCCCCGGCCATCGCGAGCGGGCTGGGATGTTCTCCAAGGAAAAGAATTGCCGCTGCCACCGCAATGAGCGGGCCGCTACCGCGCGCGAGCGGATATACCAGCGACAAATCACCCACGCGGTAACCCTTGTCGAGCAGCAGGTAATACACGGTGTGAAGAATCACGCTTCCGCAGATAAAGGCAATCTGGATAAGACCGATCAGCGGTTTTTTCCAAATGATTAGGCCGAGCGCAAGCGGGGCATAGATCAGCGTGGAGAACAAAGCGAATAGCCACACAAAGCCGATGCCGCCCCCCGTTCGCTTCAGCAAATAATTCCACGTCGCGTGCAGAAAGGCAGCGGCGAGCACCAGCGCTAGGGCAAGAGTGCTCATGAAGTGACAACTTTGCGGGTGTGAAATTTACCCGAGGCGAGTAATCGCGGAATTAGGTTTGCAGCAAGGCTCAAAGCGATTAGTCTTCCGGGCGCATGTGCGGGAACAAAATCACATCTCGAATGCTGGGGCTGTCCGTGTACAGCATCACCAAGCGGTCGATGCCTATGCCGCAGCCTGCCGTGGGCGGAAGTCCGTATTCCAAGGCACGAATGTAATCGGCGTCATAATACATCGCTTCCTGGTTACCAGCTTCCCTTTGCTTGGCCTGCTCGAGAAAGCGCGCTGCCTGGTCTTCGGGGTCATTGAGTTCGGAAAAGCCGTTGGCGATTTCGCGCCCGGCGACATACAGTTCAAAGCGCTCGGCAATATCCGGATTCCTGTCGCTGCGGCGCGCGAGCGGGGAAACCTCCGCGGGATAATCAATAATAAAAGTCGGCTGGATGAGCAATTGTTCGGTGGTGTGCTCGAACAGCGTGAGCTGCAGGCCGCCCATGCCATCATCGGGTTTGTACGCAATAGCGCGTTTTTTGAACTCGCTGACCAGGAAATTGCGGTTCTCGAGCTTTGCGTCCTCGAACTCGGGGTGATATTTCCGGATCGCCTGAGTGATAGTGAGCCGCGCATAAGATTTGGCGAAATCAATTTCCTGTCCCTGGTAGATGATTTTACTTGAGCCGGTCACTGCTTGAATTGTTTCGCGCAGCATACTCTCGGTAAAATCCATCAGGTAGCGGTAATCCTGATAAGCGCAATAAAATTCCAACATGGTGAATTCAGGATTGTGTTTGGTGGAGATACCTTCATTGCGAAAATTGCGGTTTATCTCGAACACTTTTTCCATTCCGCCCACCACCAGGCGCTTCAGATAGAGTTCAGGCGCTATTCGCAGGTAGAGCTGCATGTCCAGCGCGTTATGGTGGGTAACAAACGGGCGCGCGGCAGCGCCGCCCGGAATTGATTGCATCATCGGGGTTTCCACTTCCAGGTAACCATCCCGTACCAAGAATTCTCGAATGGCTTGGATGATTTTCGAGCGGATGGCGAAAACGTTGCGGGTTTCATGGTTGGTAACCAGGTCCACATAGCGCAGGCGGTATTTCTGCTCTTGATCAATCAATCCGTGGAATTTTTCCGGCAGCGGCCGCAGCGATTTTGTGAGCAGACGCAATTCGGAAACCCGCACCGACAGTTCGCCAGTCTTGGTTTTAAACAGCGATCCTTTGGCGCCGATGATATCGCCCAAATCCCAATGCTTGAACGCTTCGTGCGCCCGCTCGCCCGCGTGGTCGTCGGTGATATAAAGTTGGATGCGCCCGCTCATATCCTGAATAGTGGCGAAACTCGCTTTGCCCATGACGCGCTTCAGCATCATCCGCCCGGCGACGCTGACATCGCTGCGCTCCGCTTCGAGCTGACCATGGGATTTGATTCCGTGCTGCGCATGCAGCTCACCCGCAAGGTGCGTGCGGCGAAAATCATTCGGGAAGGCACCGGCTTTGCCGCGCAATGCCCTCAATTTCTCGCGGCGCTCCTCGATGATCTGGTTGGTATCGCGGGCTTTTTCGTTGTTATTCTCTGGCATTTAAACTCCCTGTTTGAGGCTGGCGGTGATGAAATCGTCCAGATTGCCATCCAACACTGACTGAGTGTTGCCGATCTCCACGCCGGTGCGAAGGTCTTTGATGCGCGACTGGTCAAGTACATAGGAACGAATCTGATGTCCCCAGCCGATGTCTGTTTTGGCTTCTTCAAGCGCCTGCCGTTCTTCGGTGCGCTTTCTCAATTCCTGCTCGAAAAGTCGCGATTTCAGCATCGCTAGGGCCGCGGCCTTGTTGCGGTGCTGCGAGCGGTCATTCTGACATTGCACCACGATGCCGCTTGGGATATGCGTGATGCGCACCGCCGAATCCGTCTTGTTCACATGCTGGCCACCGGCTCCCGATGCGCGGTAGGTGTCAACGCGCAAGTCCGCCGGGTTAATTTCAACTTCGATCGATTCATCCACTTCTGGATAGACGAAAACACTGGCGAACGAGGTATGACGACGATTGCCGGCATCAAAAGGGGACTTACGCACCAGACGGTGCACGCCGGTTTCGGTGCGCAGCCGCCCATAGGCGAAGTCGCCCGAGACTTTTATGGTGGCACTTTTAATTCCGGCCACCTCGCCCGGCGACTCTTCCAGCAGTTCCACAGCGTAGCCGCGGCGTTCACTATAGCGCAAATACATGCGCTCGAGCATCGCCGCCCAATCCTGCGCTTCAGTGCCACCGGAGCCTGCCTGGATCATGAGAAAACAGTTGTTGGGATCCATGGGATTGGAAAACATGCGCCGGAATTCGAGGTCGGCAATGTCCTTTTCCAACTGTGCGACGTCCGAGGCGACATCAACTATCGTGGCGTCGTCGTTTTCAGCACGCGCCATTTCGAAGAGTTCGCGTGCATCACGCAAGGTGGTGTCTATCGAAACCAATCCGGTGACTGTGGTGTCTAGGGATTTTTTTTCTTTTCCGAGTTCCTGGGCGCGTTTCTGATCGCTCCAAACGTTTGGGTCCGTCAGGAGCTTTTCGACTTCGTGGAGGCGTTTTTGCTTTCCGCCGAGGTCAAAGATACCTCCGCAGCTCCGCGGAACGGGAGCCTAGATCGGCGAGGCGATTGGCAATAGCGTTGAGTTGTTCGGGCTCCATGCCGGTGCATTTTATCACGCGGCGGGTTGCCAGTGTTCGATGTTGAGCTGCAAAGATTGCGCGCCGTTGTATTCGTTGACTGCAAGGCGGTATACGGCCAGGATCTGCTCCGGCAGCGGATCGCTGTGAAAAAACAGCATCGCGTCAAAAGCCCGGCCAGACACGGAAAGTTTGAGCTTGAGATGCTTCTCCCCGACCACGCGCTGGTTTTCCACCGCGAAATTGCCGCTGAAGCTGGGCTGCGGGAAGCCTTGGCCCCACACCTGTTTTTCCATCAGTCGCGCCAGGTCGATCTGCATATCGGCAATGGCCAATGCACCGTCTATCTCGATTACGCGCTCAAGATCGGCTGGCGAGACCAGCGCGGCAGTGGTCTCCTCAAATGCCAGTGAAAATTTCTCGAAGTCATTCCGGCGAATGCTGAGCCCGGCCGCCGCAGCATGACCACCGAACCTGAGGATCAATTCCGGCTGCCGTTTTGCTATCAAATCCAGCGCGTCACGCAAATGCAATCCGGGAATGGCCCGCCCGGAGCCCTTGAGTTCGTCATTGGCCGCCGGAGCAAAGGCGATGACCGGGCGGTGAAACTTGTCCTTGATTCGCGACGCAAGCAGGCCAACCACACCGGGGTGCCAATCGGGGTCGAATAAGCATAGGCTCACGCTGTCGTGCGCTTCAATGCGATCCAAGGCGGTGAGCGCGGCCTCCTTCATACCAGCTTCGATATCGCGGCGCTCACGGTTGAGTCGATCAAGCTGGCGGGCGGCCGCGTCGGCAAATGCTGGGTCGTCACTTATCAGGCATTCAATACCGAGCGACATGTCGTCCAGCCTTCCGGCAGCGTTTAGGCGCGGCCCCAGCATGAATGCCAGATCATAAGTCGAGGCGCGCACCGGATCGCGACCCGCCGCCCGAAACAGCGCCTGAATGCCAGCATTTGCCTTGCCTTCGCGCATGCGCCTTAGGCCCTGGGCAACCAGGACGCGATTGTTGTCGTCAAGCTTCACCACGTCAGCGACCGTACCAAGCGCCACCAGATCCAGCAGCCTGGAAAGATTTACTTCGGTGGTGCCATCAAATGCATGCCGTGCGCGCAACTCGGCACGCAGCGCCAGCATGACGTAGAACATCACTCCCACGCCGGCAAGATTTTTGCTGGGAAATTCGCATCCATCCTGATTGGGATTGACGATGCAGGAGGCCTGCGGCAGTTCGTCGCCAGGCAAATGATGGTCGGTAATGAGAGTTGTCATGCCGAGGCGCTTCGCCTCCGCGACGCCCTCCACTGCGCCAATACCATTATCTACTGTGATCAGGAAATCCGGGTGTTTTGTTCGCGCGGCCAGCTGCACGATTTCGGGAGTCAATCCGTAGCCGTACTCGAAGCGGTTGGGAACAAGATAATCGACAATAGCGCCGAATTCACGCAAAGCGCGTATGCCCACTGCGCATGCAGTGGCTCCGTCGGCATCATAATCGGCAATGATCAGGAGCCGTTTCTTTGCGGCGATGGCATCAGCGAGGATTTGCGCCATCGGAACTGCATTTTTTAGTCTGTCAAACGGTATCAGCGACGAAAGCTCACTTTTCAGCTGCATGTGGTCTTGGATTCCGCGGGCGGCGTAAACGCGTGCGAGCACAGGATGCAGGTCCTGGCTCAACAGCGCTTCAAAAGCCGGTCTGGGGAAGGTGCGGGTGATGATTCGGGGCATGCTAAATCTAGTCGCTGCTAGGCATAGTCTGCGAATGCCGTGGATCTGCGCCACAGCTTCCATAAATCAGCGCGCGCAACAATAAATGACCAGGCACCGCTGCTGATCGTGAGTTCTTGAATTTCCCCGCGCTGCAGCGCGGTTAAAAGAGGCGCGAACCAGCGGATTTCCAGTTGTTGAATGTCTTCCAGCCAGCGAGCCCTGTCCCGGTATTGCGCCGCGGCCCGCAAACTGTCGAGTATTAAAAGATGAGCACCCGCGGCAGGAGTTTGCGCCAGCCATGCCTGCGCGTTTTGCGGCAGGCTGGATATACCCGCGCCGCTAGCCAGCGCCAAGCCTTTCGCGAGACACTCGTCGGTCCAGACATGCGCGGACGGTTTCTTCACAACATCCGGCAGACGACCGCCGCCCCAAAGCCAAACGCTGTTCACTGGGGGATTCCCAGCGGCTTCGCGCGCCTCGTTGACCGCATGATCATGCAGCACCATCTGAATTTCGTTGTACACGCCATGCCAGTAGATGCTGTCTTTGCCGACAGGAAGGAATTCATCGATATTTTTTCCAACTACTTCGGCCAAAAGCCGGGTTTGCAATTGCGGCGGTATTGCAACGCGCAGGTACCAGCGTTCGGGATGCAGCACGTAGAACAGCATACCCGCGCCGCTGAAATGCGAATTAAGCGACTGCGTCAGCCGGTCTGCTTCCTCGGCCGTAATAGCAAAGCTGCGGGTGTCGGCCAGCAGCAGCTGGCCGCTGTCAAGGCGCAGATACACCGGGTCGGCGCGCAGCCAATACTCGTCGTCCGGACTGCCGCCGTCGCTTACCAAGGTGAGCGCAGCTACCGGCCAGTCCTGCTGCTTGTTCACGGCGAACGCGCGGCATAACCATTCTTCCATGTCTTGAGCGCGACCCCGCGCTGAATTAGCGCGCCCCAGCAAAGTGCACAGCGCTGGAAAACCCTGCTCCCGACCAGCCTCGTTACCGCTGCTCCAAAACAGGTCGGGTATCAGGAGCTGACAGTTCAATGAAGATCTCATGGGCAGGATACATGCGCTATTTGCTTTAAAGTTTAGCATGGCGAGAGATCTAGATTGCAGTCGCCCGACACTGAATAATATGGCAAACTGCTCGCTGTTTGTTTCGACATGCATTAGCAAACGTGCAGCCTTACGAACTTTTCATTGGTCTTCGCTACAGCCGTGCCAAGCGGCGCAACCACTTTGTCTCCTTTATTTCCCTAATTTCCATTCTAGGCATGGCGCTCGGGATCACCGTTCTGATTTCGGTAATGTCGGTGATGAACGGATTCCAGAGGGAGATCCGGGAGCGAATTCTCGGCGTGGTGTCGCATGTGCAAATAGAAGGCGCTGATTCCCGCCTTTCCGATTGGCAAAAAGTTGCCGAGGAAGCTGAAAAACATCCGCAAGTGCTGGCCGCTGCACCATACATTTCCGAACAGGCGTTGCTATCCTATGGAGAATCGGTAAAAGGCACGGTCGTGCGAGGCATTCTGCCCGAGTATGAAAACAAGGTTGTGGACTTGGGCAGTCATATGAAAGTGGGGCGGCTCTCGAACCTGCACCCGGGAGAATTCGGCATCATTCTGGGCGTGGATCTGGCGCGGGCGCTGGGAGTGATGGCGGGCGACAAATTGCTGTTGATTGCGCCGCAAGGCTTGGTGACACCTGCGGGAATTCTGCCGCGCCTAAAGCAGTTTACCGTCGTCGGCGTCTTTGACGCTGGTCATTATGAATATGATGCGGGGCTCGCGCTCATTCACCTCGAGGATGCGCAAAAACTTTACCGCATGGACCACGAGGTCACTGGAGTGCGCCTGCGCCTGAAAGATTTGTACAAGGCTCGGCAAGTAGCCGGCGACCTTTCGCACATGCTCACCGTTGACGCTTCAATTATTGACTGGACGCGCATTAACGCCAATTTTTTCCGCGCGGTAGAGATCGAAAAACGCATGATGTTTTTTGTAGTGGTCCTGATCGTCGCGGTAGCAGCGTTTAACATCGTTTCCACGCTGGTGATGGCGGTGACCGACAAACAAACCGAAATTGCCATACTGCGCACGCTCGGGGCGCCGCCTTCAAGCATCATGAAAATTTTTGTCGTGCAAGGCACCCTGATCGGGGTGCTGGGAACATTGCTCGGGCTCGCTGGAGGCATTGCTCTGGCACTCAACATTGACGTAGTGGTGCCTTTTATCGAGCACCTGTTCGGGATCAGATTCCTCGCCAAGGACGTCTATTACATCAGCGAATTGCCTTCAGAGGTGCAATTCATGGACGTCGCGATAATTGGCGCGGTATCGTTCGCGTTGTGCCTAATCGCGACTCTTTACCCAAGCTGGCGTGCGTCTAGAGTAAATCCGGCTGAGGCGTTGCGTTATGAATAGAGTTTCACGATTCGTTGCGCGGGGTTCGGCAAATGAATGAAACGGTTTTATCCTGCCGCAATCTTAAAAAAACGTTCTATCAGGGCAAGCTGGAAGTGCCGGTGTTGCTTGGTGTAGATCTTGAAGTGGCTGCGGGCGAGCGCGTGGCAATCGTCGGCGCATCCGGTTCGGGCAAGAGCACGCTGTTGCATTTGCTGGGAGGATTGGATAGCGCTACGTCCGGCGAAGTGTTCGTCAAAGGGAAGGATATCCAGCACATCAGCGAAGCGCAGCGCGGAACGCTACGCAACCGGGCTCTGGGCTTCATTTACCAGTTCCATCACCTGCTCGCGGAATTCTCCGCCCAAGAAAATGTCGCGATGCCGCTGCTGATCCGCGGAATTCCAAGCGATGAAGCTCGCGACCAAGCAGCGCAAATTCTGGAGCGGGTTGGCCTTGGACATCGCCTCACACACAGACCGGGGGAACTTTCCGGCGGCGAGCGCCAGCGCGCCGCGGTAGCACGCGCGCTGGTGACTAAACCCGCTTGTGTGCTGGCGGATGAGCCTACCGGTAATCTCGACCGGCAGAACGCTGAAGGCGTATTTGAGCTGATGCTCGAACTCAATAAGAGTCTGGGCACAAGTTTTGTCATCGTTACCCATGATCACGGATTGGCGGCGAAAGCGGGGCGCATATGCCGGCTGGTCGATGGCGTATTGACGAAATTCCGGGAATGAGCCGAAATATAATATTCATGGTTGCCGCGTGAAATTAATGCGAGTAAAGTTTTGCCGCAATTAGCAATGAGGAAGCTGGGAAGGCATAAATGAAAAATCCTTCAGTTCAGGTTGTTATCGCCCTGGTGTATTTCAGCCTAACGCTCGCCGGCGTTGCCGGACTGGCGTATAAACTTTTTGAGCCCGACGGATGGGTGTCGCATGGGCTAGGCTATGTTTGGACCCTGGAGCTTCATTATTCGCTTATGGCCGTCCCGGTGATAATTGCAGCGGCATTGCTGGGCATAAAGGTGTTTACTGGATTTTTTGATGCGAAGAGCAGCACTCTTGGCAATTGGTTGACGGGTGCATGCATGGTGCTCGGCGCGTATTTCATCTTGAGGCTGATCTTTCATGGCAGCCTGTAAACTGGCTGGCGTCTGCCGCTGCCTGGATTAATATTCAACCGGGATTGGATCCAGGCTTCTCCAGAGGTACCAGGTAGCAACCGAACGCCAGGGCACCCAGTTATTTGCGATGCTGCGCATCTTGAGTTTGCTTAACGGCCGGTCATTGTTGTAATGCGTGCTCATCGCTCGTTGCAATCCCAGATCGTCGAGAGGCAGCACGTCGGGCCGCATCATATAAAATATCAAAAACATCTCGGCGGTCCAGCGCCCGATTCCTTTTACTAGGGTGAGCTCGGCAATGAGTTCGTCGTCATCAAGCCGGTTCCACCGGGAAACGTCAAGCGTGCCGGTGACGAACGACCGCGCAAGATCCTGCAGGTACAACACCTTTTTTCCAGAGAGCCCGCAATTCCGAAGCTTGGTGCCATCGGCACTGGCAATATGGATCGGGCTGATTGCTGGCACAGTCGCAAGCAGTTTTTGCCACACGCTGTCTGCAGCTTTAAGCGAGATCTGCTGACCGACAATGGAGCGGGCCAAAGTCATAAAAGCGTTGCCGCGGCTGCGGAGCGAGAGGCCGCCATAAATTTTGATCAGGCGCCTCAGCACGCGATCTCGGTTTGCCAGCTCCCGGCTTGCCTGTTTCCAGTATGACGGAATGGTCATGGCGCAAAGATCAAAGTCCTGCGTTGCGCCGCATTTTTCTTTTCCGCCATTGCAGCACTACGTATGCGCGCCATGCTAGATGGATTGCCGCATAGCCCGCCGCAGCCAAAAGCAATCCCAGCAGGAACAGCCCCAGGGCCAGAGGCTTGCCCATCGCAGCCATCCAGTGTAAGAACGCGGGTATCCATTCGCTAAGCGGCAGATTCCACAGGTCCAGTTCTTGCTGCGGCACATTGCTGTTCGCCGGTCCAATGAAAAATGCGCCGAGCTTGTAGGCAAGGAAATAAAGCGGAACAATCGTGAACGGGTTGGTGTACAAAGTCACGAACACTGCGACCGGCAGGTTGACTCGGAAAATCATCGAGAAAATCGCAGCGGCCGTGAATTGCACCGGATTGCTGCCGGGAATCAGGCCGGTAAACATGCCGACCGCGACCCCTCCCGCGACCGAGCGGCGGTTCAGCTGCCAGATATTCGGATGGTGCAGCGCCGAGCCAAATATTCGCACATAGCGGTTGTCCTTGATGCTTTCGGCATCGGGAAGGTATTTTCTGAAAAACTTGCGCGGCACGATGACCTTCACATAAAAGTTGTTGAACCGGACTTTACCGTAAACTGTTAAATCAGTGTAGCGTTTATCCATATCATGCAGTTCCGTCTCAATCTTATTCTATTCGTAGCGGGAGTCTGGTTCCTGCAGCAGCAGGCCGAGTTGCCTGATTTTTCCTGGGCGTGGCTGCTACCGGCATTGTTGCTGCTTACC
>DASPRE010000120.1:0-26656 GCA_035624615.1 Burkholderiales bacterium
AGCTTGGGACGAGAAGATCATAAACTGTGAAGCTAACATCCCGGCACCAAATGTAGTGCGGAACAATTGAAGATTTGCTTGCTCAATATACTGAGCCTCTGTTCGGCTAATTAAAAATTTCCGCCCGTTTTTTTACTTGCAAAGCCGTATACGATATCTGGGAGTGTTGGCTACCAAATTACGAAAGGAAGGCTTTGCAATTCTGTGATGCGTTGCATTCGCATTTTGTGAAATATTCACTGCACGGGCCGCGTACGTGCGCACGCCTCCTCTCATTCCGTAACGCACCCACCCAAAGCAATTCACATTCTATGCAGCGACCTCTGCCGTAAAGCAAGCATGCAAAGGCGGAAACGAGCGACTATAATTGATTAACAAAATCGGTACCACGAGCGGAACTGTCGCTTGGGCTTTCTGCCGCTCCACTGTTCAAAACACGCTATCAAGGCGAATACGCCCCAGAATTTGATATTTGCCATTTCCTCTGCCTGGTTAAGAACCAGACAAACTTCGATGCGCGAGAGTGTCACAGCCACGAGGGTTCATGTCAGTTAAACTCAAAACTGTCTCGCTTTTTGCAGGCCTGACCGACGATGAGTTACGGCTTCTAGAAAGCCGTTCGTTTACCAAGACATTCCCCAAAAATACGGTGCTTGTTACAGAGGACGATCACACCGACTCTTTTTACGTCATCCTCTCCGGCAAGGTAAAAATTTACGTCAGCGATGAGGAAGGAAAAGAAGTCGTGCTGGGCACCTATGGCGCTGGTGACTACTTTGGCGAAATGGTATTGGACGAGGGACCTCGCTCAGCCTCGGTTATGACGTTGGAACCCTCGAGCTTCGCTATCATCTCGAAAGCTGAAATTAACACCCTCATCGAGCGGCATCCGGAAATGGCAATTCACATCATGAAAAAAGTTATTCAGCGAGCGCGGGTATTGACGGAGAATGTCAAAAGCCTGGCTCTACTGGATGTGTATGGCCGCGTGGCGCGTTTGCTGTTAAGCCTTGCAAGTGACCTGAACGGCGAACTTGTAATTGCGGAGAACCTTACCCACCAAGACTTGGCCAACCGGGTAGGCGCTTCCCGCGAGATGATCAGTCGCATCCTCAAGGACCTCAGTCTCGGAGGGTATATCAAGGTTGAAGGTCGGAAGATCACAATCAACAAAAAACCTCCTTCGGGATGGTGAGCCCCTCCTTCCCAGGTGCGGTTCGCCTTGAAAGCACGTAGGTGGATCTGCGCCGTGAATATTTCACAAAAAGCTAACGCAACCTTTCACAGAATCAAATGCCTTCCTTGGGTAGATTGGTACCCAGCGCACCGGAGTTTTTGTACCTCGCTACAGCAAGCGGTGGGGAGAGCAGGAGATAAATTTAAATCAACCGAACGGAGGCTAACGTGTTGTGCAAGCAAATCATCAAATCGTTCCACGCCGTATTTGCTGCAGTGCCATTGGTAGGGCTCCTTGCAGGCTGTGCTACTCCTCAGACTACGGCGACCACCACAGCAGTCGAACCAAGAATCACTGTTCTTTACGACGCATTTGGAAAGCCCTCTTCGATGACGAAGGACTGGGGCTATTCCGCGTTCATCGAGTATGGTGGCAAGCGCATCCTGTTTGACACCGGTGATAACCCCGACATCCTCGCCCAAAATGCGAAAGCCAAGGGCATTGATTTATCGAAACTGGACTTTGTAGTGATGTCGCACCGCCACGGCGACCATATGGGTGGCATGACCTATCTTCTAAGCGTGAACCCGAAGGTCAAAATCTATGCACCCAAGGAGAACTTTGGAGTATACGGCTTTGACTTGCCCAGCAAGTTTTATCGTAAGGCCGAGTCGCTGCCCCCGGAGCAGCGCTATTATGACGGCGCGCCGCCGGAAATCATGCGCTTTGGCAGTGCTTGGCCCGGCGCCAACTTCCAGCTGATCGACAAGACGACCGAGATTGCGCCAGGCGTCTATTTGATTGCGCTGGTATCAGATAAACCGACCACGCTGGAGTTGAAGGAGCTGTCGCTTGCCATAGAGACGCCCGATGGTATCGTGCTCGTGGTAGGTTGTGCGCATCCGGGAATAGACAGGGTCGTTGATGCGGCAAGCAAGATCAATTCGCGTATCCACTTCATCGCCGGCGGCTTCCATTTAGTCGTAGCCCAGGATGACGCGATCGGCAAGATCGTGAACCAACTTCACGACACATACCAAGTGGAATATATTGCCCCGGGCCATTGCACCGGAGAACCAACGTTCGTCCAGCTCAAACAGGCTTTTGGAGATCATTATCTTTACGCCGGGCTGGGCACGACCATTGAGGTCGGCGCTAATCCGCACATCATCGCAATGAGCGGCGAAGATCCGAATCCGACCTTCGATGCTCAGGACCTAAGTACCTATCGCGCGCTGTTGGCCACGAGTGACGATCTTGAACCAGACCGGGTGGCAATCTCTAGCTCTAGATAGCTCGTCTTTCAAGCGAATAATGGAGCAACAACTGAGCGAGATCATCATGCTTAAAAGTATAAAGCGAGCGAATTTCTTGCGGCTTCGGATCGATCTTGCGGCGGTTTAATTTTTTCTGCAAGGAGGGGAAAATTCGACTGCAGATCTTTTTGCGACCAAAGCCGTCAACAAAAACATCAGGCAGCCGGGTGGTGCTTACCGCGAACCTTATTCCCACTCGATTGTTGCCGGTGGTTTGCCGGAAATATCATATACCACGCGGTTAATGCCGCGCACTTCATTGATGATGCGGTTGGAGACCTTTGACAGCAAATCATGGGGCAATTCCGCCCATTGCGCGGTCATGAAATCCTGGGTCGTGACCGCGCGCAGGCACACGGCATATTCGTAGGTGCGGCCGTCACCCATTACTCCTACGGATTTTACCGGCAGGAACACTGCGAATGCCTGTGCAGTTTTTTCATACCAGCCTGAAGCTCGCAGCTCATCGATAAATATAGCATCCGCCCGGCGCAGCAATTCGG
Organism: Burkholderiales bacterium; assembly: GCA_035624615.1. GTDB lineage: Bacteria > Pseudomonadota > Gammaproteobacteria > Burkholderiales > JAHFRG01 > JAHFRG01. The sequence continues at coordinate 2,997 of DASPRE010000120.1, forward strand.
CGTATTCGCGCTTCACTTGACCCACAATCCGCACTCCCAAACCCGGGCCAGGGAACGGATGACGATAAAGCATTTCGCGCGGCAAGCCCAAAGCCAAACCCAGCTCCCGCACTTCGTCCTTAAATAATTCTCGCAACGGCTCGAGCAGTTTCAGATGCAACGTTCTGGGCAGACCGCCGACATTATGGTGCGATTTGATAGACTGCGCCTTCTTGGTCCTGGCGCCGGCGGATTCGATCACGTCTGGATAGATTGTGCCTTGGGCAAGCCATTTAACTTGCCGGAGTTTCTTGGCTTCGCGCTGGAACACTTCGACAAATTCCCTACCGATGATTTTACGTTTTTGCTCAGGATTGGTGACCCCCGAAAGCTTTTTTAGGAATCTGGCGGATGCGTTTACCAGGATGACTTTGACGCCCAAATTACGACTGAAGGTATCCATTACTTGCTGGGCTTCATTGAGTCGCAACAGGCCGTTGTCCACAAAGACGCAGGTAAGCTGTTTGCCGATGGCCCTGTGCAGCAGCGTCGCGGCAACGGCCGAGTCCACGCCGCCGGATAATCCAAGCAAAACTTCTTCCTTGCCTACTTCGCGTCGGATTTTGGCGACCGCCTCCTCCACATAGTCCGGCATATTCCAGTCGCTCTTGAGTCCGCAAATCTCGTGCGCGAAACGCTCAATGATGCGCTTACCCTGCGGCGTGTGCGTCACTTCAGGATGGAATTGCAGGCCGTAATACCTGCGCGTATCGTCCGCCATCCCGGCAATTGGGCTTGCTTCGTTGCTGGCAATTACCTTGAAACCTTCTGGAAGCCGCGTTACGCGGTCGCCGTGGCTCATCCAAACATCGAGCAGCCCGAAGCCTTGCCGATCTGTTCGATCTTGGATGCCTTTAAGCAAGGCCGAATGGCCGCGCGCCCGCAACTCAGCATAGCCGAATTCGCGTACACGGGCAGTTTCTACCTCGCCGCCGAGCTGCGCTGCCATGGTCTGCATACCGTAGCAGATTCCCAGCACCGGCACGCCGAGTTCGAATACAAGTTGAGGAGCGCGCGGAGTATCACCTTGCACCACCGATGCCGGACCGCCTGACAGGATGATGCCTCGTGGATTGAATTCTTTTATGAATTTCTCGCCAACGTCGTAAGGATGTAGTTCGCAGTAAATCTTCGATTCGCGCACGCGACGAGCGATGAGCTGCGTGTATTGCGACCCGAAATCAAGGATTAGAAGTTTTTGATGCGTCATCGCGGGACATCAGCATTGATGCGCCTTGTCATGCAAATTCTGGCATCTTACTCAACGCGGTAATTCGGTGCTTCCTTGGTGATCTGCACGTTGTGAACATGAGATTCGCGCATCCCTGCTGTAGTGATTTCAACGAACTGGGCCCGCGTACGCATTTCGTCTACGGTGGAGCAGCCCACATAGCCCATGCTTGCGCGCAGACCTCCGGTAAGTTGTTGCATCACTGCTACCACACTGCCTTTGTATGGCACTCGGCCTTCGACGCCCTCGGGCACCAGTTTGTCGGCGTTCATCTCGGGCTCCTGGAAATAACGGTCGCTCGATCCTTGCTGCATCGCGCCTAACGAACCCATTCCGCGATAGGACTTGTATGAGCGACCCTGGAACAATTCGATTTCTCCGGGAGCTTCTTCGGTGCCGGCGAACAGGCCACCCAGCATCACCACGTTTGCACCCGCCGCGACAGCTTTGGCAATATCACCCGAGTAACGTATCCCTCCATCCGCAATTACCGGAATTCCGCTGCCCTTGAGCGCTTGCGCCACGTTCTGAATCGCGGTGACTTGCGGCACGCCGACACCGGCGACGATGCGCGTGGTACAAATCGAGCCGGGCCCGATTCCAACTTTCACTCCATCCGCACCGTGATCCATCATCGCTTTGGCGCCATCTGCCGTTCCGATATTGCCGCCAATCACCTGAGCCGCAGGAAAGTGCTTTTTTATCCATTTCACGCGATCCAGAACGCCTTGCGCATGACCGTGAGCGGTATCTACGACGATTACATCTGCTCCCGCTTCGATTAAGTTTTCGACACGTTCCTCGGTACCCTCACCCACACCCACCGCGGCGCCCGCGCGCAATCGGCCGAGGTTGTCCTTGCAGGCATCCGGATGTTCGCTGGACATTAGAATGTCCTTGACCGTAATCAATCCCTTCAGCTCAAAATTGTCATTTACCACCAGCACCCGCTCCAAACGGAATTTGTGCATCAGTTTCAGTGCTTCGTCGCGGCTCGCGCCCTCTTTCACAGTCACCAGCCGCTCCCGTGGAGTCATGATGTTCTTAATCGGCTGCTCGAGATTGGTTTCAAAGCGTAGATCGCGGTTGGTAACTATACCGACGACGCGCGTGCCATCGACTACCGGCAAACCTGAAATTTTGTGCTGCTGCGTGAGATTCATAACATCTCGAACTCTCATGTCTTGCGAGATAGTGATTGGATCTTTGACAACCCCGCTCTCAAAACGCTTGACCTTGGCTACTTCTGTGGCCTGCGCCGTGGGATTCATATTTTTGTGAATGATGCCAACGCCGCCTTCCTGCGCAACGGCGATAGCAAGCCGAGCTTCGGTTACGGTGTCCATGGCCGCTGAAACCAACGGAATATTCAGCTTTATCGTGCGGGTCAGTTGCGTGGAGAGACTTACGTCGCGCGGCAGAACTGTAGAATGGGCGGGGACCAACAAAACATCATCAAAGGTTAATGCTTTTTGAATTACCCGCATATTTTGGTCCTTTGCAAAATAACATTATACGTAACAGGCATCGCACGGTAAATAGAAGGAGCCTGGAAGTTAATACTTTCCGGCCCAAATTTCCCCGCAATTCGCGTCGACCCTGCGCGGAAATGTGCGTTAAGTCCTACACTTTATGATTTGATTGGCATACACTACCCGGAGCTTTGTGCTACAGGAGTTGCCTTATGCCCTATATGCGTTTGCTGAGTGCAATTGCGTTGGTGCTGCTCGCCACGACAAGCGGGTACTGCGACGTTTACAAATGGGTGGATAGCGACGGCACGGTCCATTATTCGGATCAGCCAGCACCTGCCGCAACCCAAGAGCAAACTCTGAATATCAGATCGGGCACTACAACTGACACTGAGGCCGGCGCCAAAAAAGCCCCGGGCACCAAATCCTACATCGAACAAGACGCTGATTTCCGTAAGCGCCAGGTTGAAGAAGAGGAAAAACGCGCCAAGGAACAAAAAGCGTTGGCGGATGCTAAACAGCGCCAAGGGAACTGTGAACGAGCCCTTGCCAACCTGCATGCGTTACAATCCGGTCAGCGCATCACCAGAACCAACGATCAAGGGGAGCGCTACTACTTGGACGACAGCCAGCGGCAACAGGAAATTGCTGAAACGCAAAAAGCGGCCGACTCCTGGTGCAACCCCCCGAAATAATTTGGTAGACCCGAATTCAGGCACCGGACTGGTTTTTTTGGCCTTTGGCGGCTCGAGCACGATGGCGCCGAGCCTCTTTGGGATCGGCAATCAATGTGCGGTAGATTTCCACCCGATCCCGGTCCTGCAACAATGAATCGATCTTCGCCATTTTCCCGAAAATACCTACTTTATTAATCTCCAGATCGATTTCCGGAAATTGCTCCAGAATTCCGGACTGTTTTATCGCATCGATAATCGTAATGCCGCTCTCCACCCGCAGCCGCAAAACAGTCTGGTCGCGAGCAGAAGCATAGACCACTTCAATGCCAATTTCGTTTTTCATTTAGCCATAAATAGTCTTGGCACGCTTGACAAAACCGTCAATGAAACTGTCGGCGATGTGCTTAAAGACGGGGCCCAGCAGTTTTTCCAGGAGTCTGTTGGAAAATTCATAACGTAGTTGGAACTCGATCTTGCAACCGGATGCACCAAGTTCGACAAAACGCCAACTGCCTTCAAGATAACGGAATGGGCCGCTCACTAAACGCATTTCGATTAAGTGTGGCGCGCGCTTGCTGTTCTCGGTCGTAAAGCTTTGCTTGAGATATCCGTATTTAAGACGAATGGTCGCCAGCGTAATGTTTTCATTGCGCTCGCCGACCGACGCACCGGTACACCAAGGCAGAAATTCAGGATACGCCTCCACGTTGTCCACCAGAGAAAACATCTGCTTCGGGGTGTATTCCACTAGCACCGATCTATTAACCTCGGACATGGCGTTCGAAAAGCTGATAAAATTGCCAGATTTTAGCAGTCTCGGCGTCACATGAGCATCGTCCAGAACAAAAAGGCCTTCCACGATTATTTCATTGAAGAAAAGTACGAGGCGGGAATTGCGCTCAAAGGCTGGGAGGTCAAGGCTATTCGCGCCGGCCGCTGCCAAATCAAGGAAGCTTATATTGTGGTGCGCAAAGGTGAGATTTTCATCACCGGGTGTCATATCAGCCCTCTAGAAAGTGTTTCGACTCATGTTTTACCCGATGCTACTCGCACCCGGAAATTGCTGCTGCACTCAAACGAGATAAATACTCTGATCGGCAAAGTGGAACGCGCAGGTTACACTCTGGTGCCGCTCGATGTTCATTACACTCGCGGAAAGGTGAAGCTGGAAATCGGACTTGCCAAAGGCAAGAAGCAGCACGATAAGCGCGAAGCCGAAAAAGAACGCGAATGGCAGCGTCAAAAACAGCGCTTGCTACGCGCCAAAAACCGGTGAACGGTTAAGTCGGCCGTCACGCACCGGGCGGATAATTTCTAACGAGTATCTCCCCGCGCCATTGATGCCTGGTATTTGACGATAGCCTGCTCCAGGTTGAAGATCATCCTGTCGCGGCCCAAAGTCGCTCCGAGCGGCGAACGCTGGACCATCGCCAGCACTCCCGGATTGAGACCGACCAACCACAGCAAGACCCCGCGCTCGCGACTCCTCCGCTCGCCTTCGGTCAGCATCTTGAGCGCGGTGTACTCGAAATCGAATACGGCTTCGAGATCGAGAACTACGACTTTCGGCTGCGCCTCGGCGATGTGCTGTCGTATCTTGTCCCCAACGCGCTCTGCATTTGCAAAAAAAATGCGCCCCTCCGGCCGAAGCAGAAGTAAACCAGGAAACGTTTCATCCTCGGGATGCTCTTTGGAACGAGGCCGAAATACGTTGGTACCCGGCTTGCGCCCCAACACATAGACCGGCGGATCGGCCACCTGAAAGGCAAGGGCCATAATAGACACGATGATGGCGACGAGGATTCCTTGCAGGGTTCCGAGCAATACCACTCCAGCCAGTGCGATCAGCGCCCAAATGAATTCCATTCGACGCACCTTGAGGATGGTGCGGAACTCCGCCGGCTTGATCATGCCGATCGAATAGACGATCACGACGGCGGCGAGCGTGGCCTCCGGCATCAGGCCGATTAAGGGAGCCAGGAACAGCATCGTCAGCAGGGTAGCCGTAGCCGTGACCAATTCCGCGAGCTGGGTGCGTGCTCCGGCAAGCCGGTTCACCCCTGTCTGCGTGGTCCCGCCCCCGGCCGGCATCGCTCCTAGCAGCGCGCCCCCGACATTCGCAATACCCGTCGCGAATAATTCGCGGTTCGCCCGCGGAGTTGGCTCGTCCTTCCCGGCAAAGGCACGTCCGGCGGCAATTGATTCGGTGAAGCTCATCAGCGCGATTCCCAAGGCTGCCGGCCAGAGCTGAACGATCAGCTGCAAGTTAGGCAAGCTAAGCGATGGCAGGCCCGTCGGAACCTGACCAACCGTGCCCACGCCGTAATCCTGGAGGCCGAAGAGGCTCATTCCTGCGATTCCGCTGGCAACTGCAATTATCGGCGCTGGCGCTCGAGGAAAAAAACGCTCGACCGCCACGAGTATCGCGATCATGAAAACGCCCAACGCCGCTGTAGTCATTGACGCATGTGGAACGCCGTTGGCGATGGCCAGGACATTATGGAAAAACGAGCCCTTCTGAAAATGAATCCCCATTAGCTTCGGAAGTTGGTCGAGTACGATGACCAGCCCGATACCGGCCTTGAATCCTATCAGCACCGGCTCCGATATAAAGTTAGCCACGACGCCCAGTCGCAAGAACGAGGCCAGAACCAGAACTGCCCCTACCAGCAATGTCAATGTTGCCGAAGCGATTAAAAGCGAGGTTGGGTCGCCACCTGGAACCACCTTACTAAGCGCTGCCGCAGCTAGAATGGCGAGCGTTGTAGTCGTACTTACGCTGAGCGGACGCGAAGTCCCCAAAACCGCGTAAATCACCATTGGCAGGAAAGCCGTGTAGAGCCCGACTTGTACCGGTAGTCCGGCAATAGTGGCGTAAGCCATCGCTTTTGGAATCACGACTGCCGCAGCGGTCAGCCCCGCGATAACGTCCAGCTGAATCCATTGCTTTTGGTAATCGCGAATCCAATCGGGCACAGGGATGCGAAAGCCAGCGGGTCGATCGTTTGACACTGTGTTACCTTAGGGTTTTTGCGACATGTGGAAAGGTCAAATCAGGAAATGCGAGTGAGATCGCAGCGAACCATGCGAACGGTCGGGCCTTCCGGACTCGCTACTTCGATGAAACCAAGTCGCTTTGCGAGACCCAGCATGCGCGTGTTGGACGCAAGGATAAACCCCTCCATACGCTTAAACCCACGCGCTCGTGCGGCTCGCCTCAATGCCTCAAGCAGCTGGCGCGCGAGGCCGAGCCCCTGCCATTCGTCGGCAACGGCGACCGCGAATTCGCAGTCCGTGCTCCCCTCTCCGGCGGCATAGCGCGCCCCGCCAACTATTTTTTCCCTCTCTCCCTCTCGCACGACAGCAACCAGTTGCAGCTCGCGACTTTCCTCAGGATTGGTCGCCCGCTTGAGCATTTGCGGCGGCAACTCGCGCAACGCGGACATGAAGCGCGTGTAGCGCGATTCAGCCGAAAGTCGGTTAAAAGCGGCCCGAAACTCATCCTTATCCTGCGGGCGTACCGTGCGCAAGGTTACGCGCCGCCCGTCTCGCAACTGCAGATCGATTGGACTGAGGTCGGCTGTGGGCGCTGCGGCCTTCATCGGGCTTCGAGCAGTGGACCGGCAGTCAGACCACTTGTCACCTCAAAACTTCTCGGGGATAAACTTGAAGGGGTAGTCCGGTTCCCGATAGCCGTGGGGCTTTTGCCGCTTTGGCAACTTCACTTTGTCGAGCTTTGGTTTTTTGTACGGGATCTTGCCCAGGAGGTGGGTAATGACATTAAGCCGCGCGCGCTTCTTGTCGTCCGAATTTACCACGTACCACGGCGCCCACGAGGTGTCGGTCGCCTTGAACATCTCGTCGCGCGCCCGGGAATAGTCGTACCAGCGGCTGTAGGACTCAAGATCCATCGGCGAGAGCTTCCAGATTTTGCGTCCGTCATTGATGCGCGCCTCGAGCCGGCGGGTTTGTTCCTCCATGCTGACCTCCAGCCAATACTTAAGCAAGATGAGTCCCGATTCGACCATGATCTTTTCGAAGGCGGGCGTCAATTCGAGGAAGCGTTTGACGTGTTCTTCGTCGCAAAAACCCATCACGCGCTCGACGCCCGCACGGTTGTACCAGCTACGGTCCCAGATCACTATTTCGCCGGCCGCCGGCAGGTGCGGCAGGTAGCGCTGCACGTACATCTGGCTTTTCTCGCGCTCGGTGGGCGATGGTAGCGCGATGACCCGGAACACTCGCGGGCTTACACGCTCGGTGATCGCTTTAATGGTCCCACCTTTGCCCGCGCCGTCTCGCCCTTCGAAAACGATGCACACCCTGAGTCCTTTGCGCTTCACCCATTCCTGAACCTTGACCAGCTCGACATGCAGCTTGGCGAGCTCTTTTAAATATTGCTTATTCTTGAGCTTGTTTTTGCCCTTGGAAACTTTATTAGGTTTTTCTTTGCTGTCGTCAGCCATGGTTTCGTCTCCTTGCTGATTTCGTCAAAAGGCACCGGCAATCGAGTTTCACGAACCTTTTTGAGCCTTCTCATTTTCCAGCGCCTTCCCCATTATCTCTTTGTACAAAGACACCATGCGCCCCGCTACATCGCGCGCGCGCTGATTTTTGTCTATTATCGGCCCGAGATTTTTGGCGTCCGCAATCACCCGCTCGAGAAACGCGATATCCGCATCGTTCAGCACCTCGCCCCGGTCAACCCGTTCTTTCAGTGCCAGCGCCTTGGGCAGTCTCTCCTCGACCATCCTTTTTGCAAGGACCGCGAGAACACCGGTGTCCTTCGAAATATCGCTCACACCTACCTCCTTCTACCGTTTTCAGCTCCCACCGCACGCTCAGGTCAATGTTCAATTCTATTGCCAAAATTTTATTACTTTTCGAGCCAAATTCGATAAGAACGATTTCTCGCAGCATTATTGCCCACGAGCATCATTCGATCGACATTCGAAGGTTTCGTTAGTCAACGCGTTCGCCGCAATTGAGCCTCGCGCAGACTTGAACCAAATAACTTGTTGTTATGGCGCTCTGAAATATCTGGGGTGGACGATGGGATTCGAACCCACAACAACCGGAATCACAATCCGGGACTCTACCATTGAGCTACGTCCACCATTGAAGCAAGCTCGTCGGCACGCGATCCGAAATAAAGTATGGCGTGCCCGGCGGGAATCGAACCCACAACCCCCAGCTTAGAAGGCTGGTGCTCTATCCGGTTGAGCTACGGGCACAGTAGCCTAAGCAACCGCCTGCGAATATAAATTGGGCCCACCAACCGGGTTTAAGACTGGTCGGGGTGGAGAGATTTGAACTCCCGACATCTTGCTCCCAAAGCAAGCGCGCTACCAGGCTGCGCTACACCCCGGAAGCGCGTAAATATACTCTTGGCCAGTGCAAAGGTCAATTTAAAACGCGACGAAAAATAGATGGTGCGGACAGAACTTGCAGTATAATTCGTTTTCTGATATCAAGACGCTTTTCCAGTTATGGATACTACCAAGATGTCCGCCGAGATACATAAACAATTCACCCCCTATGTGCCAAAAAAGGGCGAAGAATATATGAATCCGAAGCAGCGTGGGCATTTCCGAAAGATCCTCGAGGCCCTTAAAATCGAGCTGAGCCAGGATATCGACCGCACTGTGCACACCATGCAGGACGAGGCAACGATTTTTGCCGATCCAAACGATCGCGCCAGCCAGGAATCAGACATGGCGCTGGAGCTTCGCAACCGCGATCGCGAGCGCAAGCTCATCAAGAAAATCGAAGAAACCATCGGCAAAATCGACTCGGGGGAATATGGGTACTGCGAAAACTGCGGTGTTGAAATCGGCCTGAAGCGCCTTGAAGCGCGGCCTACCGCAACCCTCTGCATAGATTGCAAAACGCTGGACGAACTGCGGGAAAAACAAGTGGCAAAGTAGCCGCTCTCCCCCTGCAGAAATCGAAAGGGCAGCTCGTCAAGCTGCCCTTTTTTGTACCGAAAGAATTTTTTACGAAGTCGTTGTGGTTTCCGCGGCTACCGCTTTCATACTCAGCCGCAGCCGGCCTTTTTCATCCGCTTCCAGTACCTTCACTTTGACCGTCTGCCCTTCTCTAAGATATTCCGCCACGCTGCTGACGCGTTCGTTGGCGATTTGCGAGATATGCAGCAATCCGTCCTTGCCTGGCAACACGCTTACAATTGCGCCGAAATCCAGAAGCTTGAGCACGGTGCCCTCGTAAACCCTCCCCACTTCGACTTCGGCCGTGATGTCTTCGATGCGCTTCTTTGCCAGCAGACAGCCTTCGGACGCGGTGCAGGCGATGGTCACAGTCCCGTCTTCGGCGATATCAATTGAGGTTCCCGTCTCTTCGGTAAGCGCGCGGATCACTGCACCACCCTTGCCGATTACATCGCGGATTTTCTCAGGTTTGATTTTAATAGTCATGATGCGCGGAGCATAAACCGAAATTTCCCCGCGCGCGCTGGGCAAGGCCTGTTTCATCAACTCAAGAATATGCATGCGGCCGTCGCGCGCCTGGTTGAGCGCGACGCGCATAATTTCCTTGGTGATGCCCTGAATCTTGATGTCCATTTGCAATGCGGTGATGCCTTTTTCAGTGCCCGCTACCTTGAAGTCCATGTCGCCAAGATGATCTTCGTCTCCCAAGATATCAGTAAGCACTGCGAACCGATTGGCTTCCTTGATAAGGCCCATGGCGATCCCTGCGACATGCGCCTTGATCGGAACACCTGCATCCATTAGCGCAAGACACCCACCGCACACCGAGGCCATCGAGCTCGAACCGTTCGATTCAGTGATTTCCGATACCACACGCATGGCATACCCGAATTCCTCTACCGTTGGCAGCACCCCGAGCAACGCACGTTTTGCCAGCCTGCCATGACCGATTTCGCGACGCTTGGGCGAACCGACGCGACCGGTTTCGCCGGTCGCATAAGGCGGCATATTGTAATGAAGCATGAAACGGTCGGTATATTCGCCTTGCAGCGCATCTACGATCTGCCCGTCGCGGGCGGTGCCGAGCGTAGCCACTACCATTGCTTGGGTTTCACCCCGAGTAAACAGCGCCGAGCCGTGAGCGCGCGGCAACACGCCGGTCCGGATGGTGATAGGCCGCACGGTGCGCGTGTCGCGACCGTCGATGCGCGGCTCGCCGTTCAAAATCTGGCTGCGCACGATTTTCGCTTCAACGTCCATGAAAATGTTTTTAATCAGATTCTCCCGTTCTGGATCGGAACTTCCGCCATTTAGTTCGTCTAGCACGCGGCTGCGGATTGCCTCTATTTGCTGACTGCGCGCTTGTTTCTGCCTAATTTCATACGCCTTCCGCAAATCCGCTTCCGCTAATTCATTGACCCCTCTTATCAGCTCTTCATCTTTCGCGACAGGCTGGTAGTCCCAAAGCGGTGTGCCCGCTTCGTCCGCAAGTTCATTGATAGCATTGATGGCGGCCTGCATTTCGCGGTGCCCGAACACCACCGCACCAAGCATGACGTCTTCGGGCAGTTCCGATGCTTCTGACTCGACCATCAGCACCGCTTGTTCAGTGCCCGCAACAACCAGATCAAGAGACGACGATTTTAATTGGGTAGCAGTGGGGTTCAATACGTATTCGCCGTTAATAAACCCTACCCTTGCGGCCCCAATCGGCCCGTTGAACGGGATTCCAGAAATTGCCAGTGCCGCAGAGGCACCGAGCATCGCCGGAATATCGGAATCGATTTCGTTATTGGACGAAACTACTGTGGCAATGATTTGCACTTCATTGTAAAAACCTTCCGGAAACAGCGGGCGCACGGGACGATCGATCAAACGCGACGTCAGTGTTTCCTTTTCGGAGGGGCGGCCTTCACGCTTAAAAAAACCGCCGGGTATTTTCCCGGCGGCGTAAGTGCGTTCCTGATAATCTACTGTGAGCGGAAAAAAATCCTGGCCCGGTGTTGCTTGCTTGGCTGCGACCACGGTAACCAAGACCAACGTGTCATCAATATTTACCATGACCGCGCCTGTCGCTTGGCGCGCAATTTCACCCGTTTCCAGGGTGACTTGTTGATCCCCGTAGCGAAAACTTTTTTTGATATGTTTCAAAACGCCTTATCCTTTTTGAGATCTTAAGTTCAGCCCGAAAACTGTCGCTTTGCCAATAAACCGAAGCGGCAGGATAACGTGGGCGCTATTTTCGCAGTCCAAGGCGTTCGATCAACTTGCGGTAACGTTCAGCACTGTGGCTCATCAGATAATCCAGCAGCTTCCGCCGGCGGCTTACCATGCGCAACAGACCTTGGCGTGAATGATGATCTTTCACATGCGTCTTGAAGTGTTCGGTTAGATCGTTGATGCGGGCGGTCAATAGTGCGACCTGCACTTCCGGGGAACCGGTATCGCCTTTGGCTGTTTGATAATCCTGCACAATTTTTGTTTTTTGGCTGGTGGTAACGGACATTAATCGCTCTCCAACGGAAAGAGTTGCATTTTACCTTTTAAAAGCTTGTTTGCTCAAGTAGGAAGAGTATTCGCGTATGAAATCGAACAATTTGCCGTCCATGGTACTCAGCTTTGGGGCGAGTTTTTGACAATTAAGCGCTTTGGCTTGATCTTGCCTTGCTGCGTGATTTCACCAATGCCAATAAGCCTCTGTTTCATATTGTAGATTCTTACGGTTCCGCAGGACGGAGAAGCCGTTAGCGTTATTGTATTCCCCTGCAAAAAATTACCGCAATTCCCGTCATCAAGAAGTATTTTCGGAAGCGCCACTAGCAAACTGTCAATCGGCAAAAGGTTTGCATCTCTTTGCTGCAAGTTCATCGTTTCAAGTTGTCGCAGCGTGCGCGCCTCATGCAGGTCGAAAGGCCCGACCTGAGTGCGCCGTAGTGCTTTCAAATGAGCGCCGCAGCCTAGCATCTCCCCCAAGTCCTGGGCTAAGACCCGGATATAAGTGCCTTTGCTGCAGCGAATCGTTAACTTGAGATCGTGCCTGCTCATGTCATCCAGCTGCAATGTTTCAATGTGCACTTTCCGCGGTACCCGTTCGACGTGTTTGCCTTGTCTGGCATAGGCGTACAACGGTTTCCCCCGGTGCTTTAGCGCCGAATACATCGGTGGGATCTGTTCAATGTTGCCGAGCAAACGTTTCAAGGCTTTTTCCACCTGACTTCGAGAAGCGTCGACGATTCGGGTTAGCAGGATTTCTCCCTCGGAATCTCCTGTTGAAGTAGTTTCTCCCAGTTTAACTACCGCTTGATAGCTTTTGCCCGCATCCAGCAAAGCCTGCGAAAATTTGGTCGCCTCACCGAGACAGACCGGCAGAAGACCCGTTGCCAGCGGATCCAATGTCCCGGTGTGTCCCGCTTTCCCGGAATGGAACAGGGACTTTACTTTTTGCAAAGCAGCGTTGGAGGTTAGCCCCAGTGGCTTATCGAGGAGCAGTACGCCGCTGATTTCCCTCTTGGACAAGGTGGGCTAAGACGTATGTTTCTTGTCTTCGGAAATAGCTTGGTCAATCAGATTGGAGAGGCGCATGCCGCGTTCAACCGAAGTGTCGTGAATGAAATGCAGTTCTGGTACCGCGTAAATTTTGAGGCGGCGCGCGAGGTGGCTGCGTAAAAAGCCTGCAGCGTGTTGCAGGCCGCTCAAGATTTCGGGTGTTTGCCGCGATTCCCCGAGGTGCGTAAAAAAAATCTTGGCATGAGCATAGTCCGGCGACACTTCCGCGTCAGTAAGCGTGATCATACCAATCCGTGGATCCTTTAGTTCCTGGCGCACGATTTCCGCCAGTTCACGTTGGATCTGCTCGGCAACGCGCTTGGTTCTGGGGTAATCTCTAGGCATGGCGAAAATTGGGTGAATAGCGAGACGAGTGGTTAATGACAAATCCGCCGCGTGGCGTATCGACAACCCGGACTAGTTACCAGTCTTAGTCCGTCACAATGTTCTTGCGACTTCAACGACCTCGTAAATCTCCAGCTGGTCGCCCACTTTGATGTCACTGTAATTCTTGATCGATAGGCCGCATTCAAAGCCGGCTTTGACTTCCCTTACATCGTCCTTGAAGCGCTTCAATGAATCCAGCTCGCCGCTGTGTACCACCACGTTGTCGCGCAACACACGCACCATGGAATTACGCTTGACCAAGCCTTCCAGCACATAGCATCCGGCTACGGCACCGACTTTGGAAATGTGGAATACCTGGCGCACGTCCACTAGACCGAGGATACTCTCCTTGCGCTCGGGAGCCAGCATACCGGAAAGCGCCGCCTTGATCTCGTCCACTGCGTCGTAAATGATGTTGTAGTAACGCACATCCACGCCAGCGCTGGTGATTAGTTTGCGCGCGGTACTGTCGGCACGCGTGTTGAAACCGATGACCACAGCTTTGGAAGCTAGCGCCAGGTTGATGTCAGATTCGGTTATTGCCCCGACACCGCTATGTATGACATTGACCTTGACTTCTCCGGTAGAAAGTTTTTGAAGAGCATGCGTCAGAGCTTCATATGAGCCTTGCACATCGGCCTTGATTACCAGAGAGAGCGTTTTAGCTTCGCCCTCCGCCATTTGGTCAAACACATTTTCCAGTTTAGCCGCCTGTTGTTTGGCCAGTTTCACGTCGCGGAATTTGCCTTGGCGGAACAGCGCGATCTCCCTTGCCTTGCGTTCATCGCCCAGAACCTGAGCTTGCTCGCCTGCCACCGGCACGTCCGACAAACCTTGGATTTCTACCGGAATGGAAGGCCCGGCTTCTTGCACTGTGTGCCCCGCTTCATCGAACATGGCGCGCACTCGCCCGAACACCGCGCCGGCCAGCATCACATCGCCGCGCTTCAAGGTGCCCGACTGCACCAGGATGGTGGCAACCGGCCCGCGACCTTTGTCGAGCCGCGACTCGATTACCAGTCCCTTGGCGAGTGTATCTCGCGGAGCTTTGAGCTCCAGCACTTCTGCCTGCAAGAGCACGCTTTCCAGCAGCGAGTCTATGCCCTTTCCAGTCTTGGCGGAAACCTCAACAAACATGGTGTCTCCGCCCCAGCCTTCAGGCACCACTTCCTGCGCCACGAGTTCCTGCTTGATGCGCTCGGGATTGGCCTCCGGCTTGTCAATCTTGTTCACTGCAACGACGATTGGAACCTTGGCTGCTTTCGCGTGATGCACGGCTTCAATGGTTTGCGGCATCACGCCGTCATCCGCGGCCACTACTAGAATCACAATATCGGTCGCCTTTGCGCCGCGCGCGCGCATCGCGGTAAACGCTTCATGGCCGGGTGTATCAAGAAATGTTATCGTGCCCCTGGGAGTTTCAACGTGATATGCACCGATGTGCTGAGTAATCCCGCCGGCCTCGCCGCTTGCCACGCGGGTCCGGCGAACGTAGTCCAGCAGCGACGTCTTACCGTGGTCCACATGGCCCATCACCGTAACCACCGGAGCGCGCGGAAGCAAAGTTGCTTCCTTGGGTAGTTGGTCTTCGCTCAAGAAGGATTCGGGATCATCCAGCTTAGCGCGCTTTGCGATGTGCCCCATCTCTTCCACTACGATCATCGCCGTGTCCTGATCCAGAACTTGATTAATGGTAACCATTGTGCCCATGTTCATCAGCACTTTGATGACTTCCGCAGCTTTCACCGACATTTTCTGCGCAAGCGCAGCAACGGTAATTGTTTCAGGAACCAGAACTTCGTGCACCATCGCCTCAGTAGGCATAGAAAACGCGTGCGCTTGTTGAGTCTGGCTCTCCTGCTGCGGTTGCCTTGGCTTGGGTACTTTGCGTTCCCGCCAGCCCTGGCCGCCAGTAAAATCACCGCGGGTTTTGATAGTGCGTCTACGAGCGGTTTCGTCCTGCCAGATCACTTTGGGCTGCTTTTTGGCTTTCTTCTGCGATTTTGCAGCCTTTTCCGGGGTCACCGTCGGTTTGTGCAATGTGCCTTCGGTTCCCGATGGGACAAGTTGGATTACCGTGGCCGACGGCCCGGATTTAACTCGTTGCGGCTCCTCGGTTTTGATTTCGGCTGTCTTGCGTTTTCTTTCCTGCTTGTCGCGCAGCTCTTCACTTTGCCGCGCAATCAGTTCCTGTTGTTTTTTGGCTTCTTCCTCGCGCAGCGCCACCTGTTTAGCATCCAATACTGCGGCAGCGGTTTCGCGTTCTTCCTCATCGGCCGCTGTCTCGTCACGTTTCACAAACACGCGTTTTTTGCGCACCTCGATCTGAATGGTACGCGCCTTGCCGGTATTGTCGGATTTTTTGATCTCCGAAGTCTGCCTACGCGTCAGCGTGATCTTCTTTTTCTGGTCTTTCGCGCCGTGGACACGGTGCAGGTATTCCA
Organism: Burkholderiales bacterium; assembly: GCA_035624615.1. Lineage (GTDB taxonomy): Bacteria > Pseudomonadota > Gammaproteobacteria > Burkholderiales > JAHFRG01 > JAHFRG01. The sequence continues at coordinate 18,741 of DASPRE010000120.1, forward strand.
GCAGCTGAGTCTTGTCCTGCTCGGTAAGCAAATCTTCAGCGAGCTTCTTGTTGACTCCGGCGGCCTGCAATTGCTCGATCAAGCGTGAAGGGTCCAGCTTCAGCTCGCGGGCAAATTGCTCTACGTTCATCTGTGCCATGACCCTTTTTCCTAATCGATACCCCTCATCATGCAAACCAAGGCGCGCGCGCCGTCATGATGAGTTTTTTGGCGCGGTCGGCATCCATGCCAGTGATTTCCAGCAAGTCGTCCACCGCTAAATCGGCCAGCCCTTCCTTGGTCGTTACGCCTTTGGCCGCCAACATCCGCGCAGTTTGGCTGTCCATCCCTTCCAAGGTCAATAAATCCTCGGCATCATGTTCGACACGTTCCTCGCTGGCGATAGCTTCGTTAAGGAGCGCATTGCGGGCACGGCTTCTCAGCTCGTTAACCGTCTCTTCGTCGAGTGCCTCGATTTCCAGCATTTCATTGAGCGGCACGTAAGCCACTTCCTCAAGCGTGTTGAACCCTTCCTGCACCAGAATATCCGCGACCTCTTCGTCCACGTCCAGCCGCTCCATGAACAGCTTCTTGACGTTCGCCGATTCCTCATTGCTTTTCTTCTGAGACTCTGCAACCGTCATGATGTTGAGCCCCCAACCGGTCAGTTCAGACGCCAATCTGACATTTTGCCCGTTGCGGCCAATTGCCTGAGCCAGGTTCTCCTCTTCCACCACGATATCCATGCTGTGCTTTTCTTCGTCCACCATGATGCTGCTTACCTCAGCAGGTGCGAGCGCATTAATCACGAACTGTGCGGCATCAGGCGACCACAGAATGATATCCACGCGCTCGCCTGCTAGCTCCCCGGTTACTGCCTGTACCCTTGAACCGCGCATTCCAACACACGTTCCGATCGGGTCGATGCGCTGGTCGTTGGCTTTCACGGCGATCTTGGCCCGCGAACCCGGATCCCTTGCTGCAGATTTTATTTCCAGCAAACCCTCTTCGATCTCCGGTACTTCGAGCTCAAACAGCTTCACCAGAAATTCGGGGACGACGCGCGACAAAATGAGCTGCGGGCCGCGACTATTGCGGTCCACGCGCATTAAATAAGCGCGCACCCGGTCGCCTACTCTCAAGTTTTCCTTGGGAATCATCTGGTCGCGCGGCAGCAAGGCTTCAATGCGGCCGGATTCGATCATCGCGTTGCCACGCTCCATGCGCTTGATCACTCCCGTCACCAGCTGCTCCTTGCGCTGCAGGAAATCGTTCAGGATCTGCTCGCGTTCCGCGTCGCGAATTTTCTGTAATATCACCTGCTTCGCGGTTTGCGCGCCAATGCGCCCGAACTCCACGGGTTCGAGTGGCGCCTCGATATATTCGCTAAGTTGAATTTCCGGATTGTGTTCTTGCGCCTGTTGCAACGTCATTTGCCTTGTGGGCGCTTCCAGCTCCTCATCAGGCACCACCTGCCAGCGGCGGAATGACGCATATTCTCCGCTGTTGCGGTCCACCGCCACCCTCACTTCGACGTCATCATGAAAACGCTTCTTGGTGGCAGACGCCAGCGCCATTTCCAAAGCCGCAAAAACGATGTCCCGGTCCACGCTTTTTTCGCGCGCCAAGGCATCCACAAGCAATAAAATCTCACGACTCATAACTAGCAACCTCCAACTATATGTTGGGAATCAGGCGGGCCTTTTCCAGATTGGCCATATCCAGCGACAGCGTCCTGCCGTCCACCTCCAGTTGCAAAAATCCGCCATTGATTCCACGAAGCACACCAGCAAAATTTCGCTGACCGGAAACCGGCACCCGTACTTTGATCTGCGCCCTCTCGCCGGAAAAACGCTCGAAATCTGAGGGTTTTTTCAGCACCCGGTCCAAACCCGGAGAAGAAACCTCGAGCCTTTCGTAATCGAGGTTCTCCACTGCAAACAAGCGGGTGAGATGGCCGCTGACTCGGGCGCAATCGTCCACGTTGATCCCACCCGATTTGTCGATAAACACCCTCAGCAATTTCCCTCTGGCCGACACTTCCATGTCCACCAGCTCAAACCCTAGGCCGTTCACAGTCGTTTCCAGCTTTCCCCGCAAATCCACCATAAGCGAAATCACAAACAAAAAATGGGCTCAAAGCCCATCTCCTCATCTCACCCGCTATTCTAGCAAAATATTTAAGCAGATTAAATAGGATAAAATGCCGGATACCAAGGCTGGCGCGCCGTTCCAGGGTCGTGAGAAAGGTCCACGAAGCTGATTTTCTCCGGCTTTGGTTCCAGATATTGAAATTTTCTTTAACTTTCATGCCCGTTTATTTAGAAACGCTTCCGAATATGGCAAAAACGCCCCCTGATACGCCTGTCGCACCCAACTTTATCCGCAACATCATTGATCAGGACAACACCGCCTCCAAGTGGGGCGCTCGAGTGGAGACGCGTTTTCCTCCGGAGCCGAACGGCTACCTGCATATTGGCCACGCAAAATCCATTTGCCTCAACTTCGGTCTGGCGCGCGATTATGGCGGCGAATGCCATATGCGCTTTGACGATACCAACCCGACCAAGGAGGAACAGGAATATGTGGATTCCATCCTCGATTCAGTGCACTGGCTGGGTTTCGACTGGGGCCGACATCTCTATTACGCGTCCGATTATTTCGACCAACTCTATGAGTTTGCCGAGCATTTCATCAAATCCGGAAAAGCGTATGTGGATAGCCTCAGCGCCGACCAAATTCGAGAATACCGCGGAACACTGACGGAAGCAGGCAAAGAAAGTCCTTACCGCAACCGCTCAATGGAGGAAAATCTCGACTTGTTCCGGCGAATGAAAGCAGGAGAATTTCCAGACGGCACTCACGTACTGCGGCTCAAGATCGACATGGCATCGCCCAACATCAATATGCGCGACCCTGCGATTTACCGCATCCGACACGCGGATCACCACCGCACCGGCGGCAAATGGTGCATTTACCCGCTTTACGATTACACTCACTGCATTTCTGACGCGCTGGAAAACATCACCCACTCCATCTGCACCCTGGAATTTGAGGACCACCGTCCGCTGTACGATTGGGTGCTCAATGAGCTGGCCAACGACCGGAAGCTCAAGCGCCCGCTGCCGCAGCAGATTGAATTTGCGCGACTGAACCTTACCTACACGGTGATGAGCAAAAGGAAACTCATTGAGCTTGTCGAGGGCAATTATGTGGACGGTTGGGACGACCCGCGTATGAACACACTGGTGGGCGTGCGCCGCCGTGGCTACACACCCGATTCCATACGCCTTTTCTGCGATCGCATCGGTGTATCCAAAGCGGATTCATGGATCGATATCAACATGCTGGAAGATGCTCTGCGCGACGATCTGAACGAACGCGCCGAGCGCCGCATTGCCGTATTGCGACCGTTGAAACTCGTCATCGACAATTATCCGGAGAATCAGGTGGAGTATTGCGAGGCTCCCAACCACCCTCAAAAACCGGAATTGGGTCGGCGCAAGCTGCCGTTTTCCAAAACGCTGTATATCGAGCGCGAGGACTTCATGGAGAACCCGCCCAAAGGCTATTTCCGTCTGTCCCCGAACAACGAGGTCCGTCTACGCTATGCCTATATCGTCAAATGCGTAAAGGTGGTAAAAAACGCGCAAGGTGGAATCGAAGCTGTGCACTGCACTTATGACCCACAAAGCAAAAGCGGTACTGCGGGTTCGGACGCACGCAAGGTAAAAGGCAACATCCACTGGCTCTCCGCCGCACACGCGCTTTCGGGCGAAGTGCGGCTGTATGACCGGTTGTTCGTTCATCCGCATCCCGATGCCGGCGGCAAAGACTACAAGGAATTTTTAAATCCGCATTCCAAGGAAGTGATCAGTGCTTATCTCGAGTCCGCACTGGCCTCGGCCAAACCCGAAGACCGTTTCCAGTTCGAACGGCACGGGTATTTCGTGGCGGACTTAAGAGACTCGAAATCCGGCAGGCCCATATTTAACCGCGCCGTCACGCTGCGGGATTCGTGGACAAAACAAGGAGCAAGACTGTGAAATTGCTTCAGCCCGCAATTCGCGTCGCAAACGCGGCAGGTTTGCGTAAGCTGACATCGTCTGCCATGACGCTTCTGGTATTGCTTGGAGGGTGTGCGTCGTATAGTGGGTACGGGCTGAAACCGGGTGTCGCCACAGGGCCCGATGTTCGGCAGGCCATGGGCGAACCCGCAGCGCGTTGGAGCACGCCGGCGGGAGACGTGTGGGCGTATCCGCGGGGCCCGCTGGGGTCGGAAACCTTCTTGGTCAGGTTCGATGAAAACGGCAGGCTCTCGCTGATCGAACAAGTGCTGAACGATGATCATTTCGGTCGAATCCACGCAGGCATGACCGGTGAGGACGTACTGCACCTGATCGGACCCCCTTTTCAAACTACGACATATTCCGGCACCCGCCAGACATCCTGGGATTATCATTACCGAGACGACTCGGCGCAATCAGCCCTTTTCTCGGTGATCTTCAGTGACGCGGGCGTGGTGGTAGGAACCCTCAAGCAGCGGTTAAGCGGGAACGGCCATAACCAATGAAATCACGCTGAGCTTATTAACTTCTCTTCTCCGGAGCGAGATTGCCAGATAACAGCAACAAGATTTAAATGAAATCCCTACTTCACGCGAACGCTAAATATGCTAATCTCCACAAGGTAATTTCCCCGTTTTTTTGGAGAATATCATGACGAACAAGCCTTTCCTCACCGACATCAAAACTCTGCGCAAGCGCGCCCGTCAGCACATTGAACAAGGCGCGGTTACTCCGGGCTACAAAGGAAACCGCGAAACTGTCGTCAAGCTTTTGAACGAAGCGCTCGCAACTGAAATCGTCTGCGTGTTGCGCTACAGGCGCCATCATTTCATGGCCGCTGGAATCAATGCGCAAAGCGTCGCACAGGAATTCCTGCAGCACGCCAATGAAGAGCAAATGCACGCCGATCAGATTGCGCAGCGCATTGTGCAACTTGGGGGCGCGCCAAATTTCTCGCCGGACGGCTTGTTAACTCGCAGCCATGCGGAATACGTCGAGGGCGAAACGCTGATCGACATGATCAAGGAAGACTTGATCGCCGAGCGGATTGCGATTGACAGTTACCGGGAAACGATTGCTTATCTCGGCAATGACGATCCCACCACCCGCCGCATGATGGAAGGAATCCTTGCCATGGAAGAAGAACATGCCGAGGATTTGGTAAGCCTGCTTCAAGAGCTGGGTTCATAATAGCCGGCGCGTCTTGCAAGAGGGAATCCGATTCCTTTTGTAATCCCGCAGTATTGCTGCTGATTAAGCTGCGACGCGCTAAAATCAAATTAACGTCAGCAGACAAAACTTATGGCATCCGCCACGTTCAGCATCCACGGCGAGCTTGGGGAGTTTATTGCCCGCGAACGCAGAGGCATTGTATTCAGTTACACCTGCGCCCGCGCCGCTACCATCAAACACGCAATAGAATCGCTCGGCGTGCCGCACACTGAAGCCGGGCGGATACTGGTGAACAATCATCCCGCGACTTTCGCCCGCATTGTCCGGGAAGGCGATTCGATCGAGGTCTTTCCGCACAGTTCTACCGATAGCTTCCTTGTTGAAACTCCGGAATTCGTGGCGGATGCCCATCTTGGCGGGCTTGCGCGAATGCTGCGGATGCTTGGCTTCGACACGCTTTATGAAAACGCAATGTCCGACCACGAGATCATTGATCTGGCGGTGCGCGAGCGGCGCATCGTGCTCAGCCGCGATCGCGAGCTGCTGAAAATCCGTGACGTGGCTCGCGGCTGCTTCGTTCACGCACGTAAACCCGAGGCGCAATTGCGGGAAGTTGCGGTGCGCTTTGGACTCGAGCGCCACATGCGGCCATTCACGCTGTGCCTGCACTGCAATTTTCGCCTCGAGGCCGTCGAAAAAAGCGAGGTTATCGGGCGACTTCCAGATCCCATCTACGAGCGTTACGCCGAGTTCACGCGCTGCCCAGGCTGCGGCCGAATCTACTGGCAAGGCTCGCATTGGGCGCGCATGCGCGAAATGCTGGGAAGCTCGCTTACCGCCGCGATTCCAATCAGCCAATGACTGACGCAAGGATTTCAGGAACGACCCATTTGACCTTATAACGCATCGGTAATCAACACACCTAGCGCGGGTCGCGAAATCATTATTGTCTCATTGCATGTTACCGCAAGCAATTACCGTTAGCCAATCAAACTACGACAACTTACTCTTTCTTTCTTCCACCGCTTGCGCCATGATATCTGGACCCTTGTAGCGTTTATAGCCACGCGTTTCTAAATGACTCGGCCAATAATATGCTGCCACAGGCTTTAGACGCCACCGCGCTCAGCCACGCGATTCAGAATGCGGTAGTGCCGGTCTTTCTCCTCACTGGCATTGGCGCGATGCTGGCCGTGCTTGCCAACCGGCTGGGGAGAATCGTCGATTTCGCCCGTATTCTCGAAGGGCGACTTTCTGCAAGCAGCGAGAAAGAGCGTGTGGATACCCATAAGCAACTCACCGTGCTTTCTAGGCGTGCCCGGCTGATCTACGCGGCAATTAGCTTGAGCGTACTGTGTGCCTTGCTCATCTGTACAGTTATAGTTCTCTTATTTGTTGAAGTATTTCTTTCTCTGAAGATTCCCGGTCTGATTGGAGTGCTGTTTATCGTTGCCATGCTGGCTTTTATCATTGCACTGATTTGTTTTCTGCGAGAAGTCTATGTGGCGACAGTCACCCTCAGAATCGGCTCTCACTAGACAGAAGATTCAAGCTTTATTCCCCGTATATATTTTTGCCAGCCGACGTTTCTTGTAGCAGATTCGTTCCAGCACGCTCTTCGACCGGTGGCGTCGCCAGAGAAAGCCGTTTGATTTCATTTCCCGCAGCATCACGATAGACCAACTCACGGCTCTCAAAATCATACTCCGGGTGCTCTGATTCACTCCATTTGTCCAGAAAGTGCATATAGAAAGGCACGAAGAATCCCTGCTTCGGGTCGCGGTCATGCAACGCGAATACATACTCGGGTGCGCGATTTATTTCGCATCCGCTGTGGCAGTACTGTACCCACACGTGCTCGCCAAGCACCACCACCTTCCAGAATGGTTGATGGTCGTAAAATTTTAGCGCGACCTTCTTCCCGGCCCTGCGCAGCGCATCCAGGTAAGAAATGCTCGACTCAATTTCATCGCGGAAGGCGGTAAAATTGCCTTTCTTCGGAGGAAGAGACTGCACGTGTAGGCGCGCTCCTTCGCCATTTGGGTTAAGCAGCATGACTCTTATCTCATAAGCAGATTTTAGAACGCCGCGCAACAGGCTTCGCTTGCCGGCAAATGTATTAAACCCTGTGACTGTGAGCACAAAGGCGTCGCGCGACGCTGGCAATCTTTTCACGAGTATCCGCTCGCGCCAGCGAGCAAGCCAGCCATCATTGCTTCGCGCGTGTACCAGCGAGGCCAGCTTGGCGCTGTTTGTATAGCGACGGTTGTCCCACAGGATCATGGCTATATTGAATATCACCACCAATACGCCGGCAAAACCGATCTCCGTGAAAAGCAGCAGATGCGTATCGGCTTCCACCCGCGGCCACCACTGATAAAGAATGTACTGGGCAACGATGGGGAGCGTAAATGCTATGCCGATCGCAAGCAAGGTAATAAGGCTATGTGAAAAAATATATGCAAGACTGGAAACGATGCGGTGTGAATTTTTGGGTCGGTACATTACTAAGTTCTCCTTCTCAACAAATACGAGGGTCGTCACATGTCCGCGACACAACTCGATGAAGTTAAACGGAGTAATCGTGAGAATCAGTCATGCTGCCAATCGCACGGGCGCAGCAAATGCGTCCTGGCATTGAAAGACCGCGACCGCGGACTATAGTTTCACAGGAAATTTTTATAGGGCTGATAAAAA
>DASPRE010000124.1:0-6250 GCA_035624615.1 Burkholderiales bacterium
AATTTTATACAGATCTTTTTAGAAGAGGTGCAAGCTAAGTACGAAAGACATGACGCCACTGAGATTTATCCGGAAAGAAGTCTTAAGATCCGCAACCCCGGAATGGCTCCGCCCTATCTTTACGACTGCAAAAGCAAAAAATATTTGGCACAGATGCCTGCCATTCTCGTACATTTAGGGAAAAAATATGATTATCTTCCCAAACGATCTGAAACACTGAGCCTAGCCTTAAAGATAATTTTGGATTGCAACGATGTCCTCATTGAAATCACCAATTTCAATGGAATGGAAATGTGGAACAAGAAGAAATGGAAAGAATTCCGGTCCAACCGTCTGTCCCGCTGGATGAAGATATTTGAAAAGACGGGACTGGAACATGGCCTTAGAGGCGACAAGGGATTTCTGCTGGGATCCGCTATCTCCGTGGCCGATATCGCCACCACTGCCCTTTTCGGAACGCTGGTTCACTGTTTCCCCGAGTTGGCGAATGACCTACGTAAAAACGCCCCCCACATTACAACTCTTTGTCAGAGAATCGAAGCCCGACCATCTATTCAACTTTTCCTTGAAAGGCAAAGGCAGGAATATGGGAAAGCTTATTGCGGCGGACAGATTGAACGCTCTTTGCGGGAGATGATTGAATCGACCCAAAATATGCGAGGCGACTGATGATTGGCAGAACTGCGGATTCGACAATCGAAATAAGGGTTCGCAGCCAACCTTAGTACTCTATATTTTCTGGCACTTGTAACGAGAGCTGAACCGATGGATCACATTTTGTTCGGAGGAGCCTTTGACCTCGCTTAGAGAAGAGGCCGAAGCGTTTGTCGAGAGCGTGAGGCTCGGTGGCAACCTCGCGCCTAAGAAACCGTTCGCGAATGTCCGCTTTTGGCCGAAAGCAGACACTCGCGAATGACTACTTTCGACGCAAAAGTGCATTGAGATAAGGTGCCCCATGCGCGTCAGCGAAACAGCGGGCGAAAGCTTACGGGAGGATTGAATTTTTGTGGCTGGGGCGAAATTTGTCGCGGGTTTTAGGTGTTTCGCACGGAGCAGTTCATTTGAGTGTAGCAACGATTTGCCGGATCTGCTCCGCTGTGTGCTCCCCAGTGAGCGGCGTCCCTGGTATCAGATATTTGCCCATGGCGAGCGGCCCAATTACGACCGGCTCGAAGCCGATCTCACGCACGAGACTGGAGGCAACAGCAAGAGCGTTTGCGTCATTGCCAGCCATTGGCATCCCGACACGCTCGCCCTGGTGATGCGCCGCTTCGGGCAATTTCTTGTAATTGATCGCATTGAAAGCACGCACTAGACGCACCCTTGGCAGGAGCTCGGCTGAAGCAAGGCCGGCCCCCCTTTCGAGCGCCCAGGGTGCAATCTCGCCATCCCGCGCAAGGATCGGATTGGTCGCGTCGAAAACCAGGACCTTCGTTGCGAGCGCGTCCCCATAGTCCTTGCCAATCTCAGGCATCGCGCGGTAGGGGACGGCGAGAAGGACAACATCGCCGAAAGCGATCGCTTCCTGCACCGTGCCGGAATGCGCCAAAGGACCCAAGCCGTCGACCAAGCTTTTCAGCTCATCCGGATGGCGCGAAGAAAAAATCACCGGATGACCTGCCTGTATCCACAAGGTGCCGAGCGTGCCGCCAATATGTCCAGCGCCGATAGTAGCGATCTTAAGCGGAGCTGAATTGGGGGCGGCCCAAGCTCTCAACTGCGATGTAACGAGCAGTAGCGCACCGCTCCCGACGATACAAAAAAAATCGCGACGGCTGCATTTGACGGCATCACTCGTTGCCATGCTCAATTCCTCGGATTAGCGCGCAAGCTTCGGCCCTTATAGCAATCATAGCCGTTTTCTGTAGGACCGATAAGCCGCGGAGCCACGTTTTACTCGCATAGTTTTTTTCGCAGCCTTCTAAAGTGACTGCAGGAACTCCACCATCTTCTTGCGTTGCGCCGCGTCGGGCAGGCGGCCGCGCATCGCGCCAAGGTTGTCAGTCATGTGCGCGGGGTCCGCTGTGCCGGGAATGACCGCGGTTACCGCCGGATTGCCGAGCAAGAATTTGAGGAAGAATTGCGCCCAACTCCCGGCGTCGAACTCCTTCGCCCATTCCGGAAGTGCCTTGCCGTGCACGATGCGGAACAATCGGCCACGGCCAAAGGGCAGCGCGGTCAGGACCGCGGCCTTCACTTCCGTAGCAAGCGGAAGCAGCCGGGTTTCCGCCTCGCGGTCGTCCAGCGAGTAGTCGATCTGCAGAAAATCGGGTTTCTCGCGGCCCAGCACCGCTTCGACGGCGGCAAAATCGTGGTGGGATGTCGAGGTTATGCCGATGTAGCGGCATACTCCCTGTGCCTTCCAGTCGCGGAATTGCTCTAGGCTCTGCTTCGGATCGCGAACGTTATGGAGTTGCAGTAGGTCGACCTGCTCGGTTCGCAGCCGTTGCAGCGAGCGCTGTAATTCCGCAGCATCGGGCGCCTCGAGCTTTGTGGCAATGAAAACTTGCCGGCGCAGTCCCGCGCGCGCAACGAGCGTGCCGACGACGCCTTCTGCCGAACCGTAGGACGAGGCTGTGTCAATGATCTTACCGCTTCCCGCGACCAGGTTGTGGAGCACCTCGGTCAATACTGCGAGCTTAGCCGGGTCGTCGCCGACGTCGAAGACACGGGAGGTGCCCAAGCCGACGGCTGGGACGCGCTCGCCGCTGCTCGGAATGGTCTTGGTGATTAGGAGTGCAGTGGTTTGCGCGGTCGCGAAAGAGTGCAGGAGCGATGCGCCGCCAAGGCCGGCAGTGAGCGCGATGAAATCGCGCCTTGTCATGGGGTTCATATTAATCTCCTTGTGCCAAGTCCAAAGCGTTGGGCGCTGCGCGGCGTTCCTGCGTTCGGCCGAGCGCCAGCGACAGGACCAACCATCCGGCCACGACCGGCAGCGCGCATAGCGCTATCGCGCCGAGCTTAAGCCCCAGCGCCTGCAAGCCGTCGAACACCCAGCCATATAACGCGTCAGACCCTCGATAGATGACCACATCGATCAAATTCTTCGCCTTGTACTTCTCTTCGCGCGCAACGACTGTGAAGAACACCTGTCGCGCGGGATTGGCGATCGCAAAGTTCATCCAGCGCTGCGCGATCTGCGCAATCACTACGACAATGAGTATCGGCGCCAGTGCCAGCACTGTGAAACCCACGACGTACACCGCTGGCAGCGCAGCCGCCGCCACGCCGGTGCCGAACCGTTTTAGCAGCCGCCCGGTGGCGAAGACTTGAGTCGCCAGGGTCAGGAGTCCGACCGCGAGGTCGATGCTGGCGAAGATACGTGTCTGTTCCCCGGCTCCGTGCACAGTCGCGGCCACGATATTGGCTTGCTCGAAATAGAGAATTGTCGCGCCGAAAGACAGAAGACTCACCCACAAGCCGACGCCGAGCAAGTAGGGCGATCGAATCAGCTCGGGCAGCGCTGCAAATGCGCTGCCGCCAAGGCGCCGCTCGCCGCGGCGCGGGCCTTGCCGTTCATCGGAAAAGCGCTCGAGCCGATGGGCGCAGAACACTGTCAGTTCCAGAAACACGATGGCGGCGATCAACAGATTGGCCGGGCCAAGCGGTACCGAAAGGCCGATGGTGATGACCGGGCCCAGTAGCGCGCCAGCCGTGCCACCGGAGCCGATAAAGCCGAACAGGCGTTTGCCTTGCTCGCTAGTGAAAAGGTCGGCCATGAATGACCAAAATACTGCAACGGCGAAGAGGTTAAAGACGCTGACCCAGACAAAGAAGATGCGCGCCACAATCACCGTTTCGATGTGGAAGGTGAGAAGCAGCCAGAACAGCGCCAGATTGACGGCGAAGAAATGATTGACGATGGGAATAAACCGTGCGCGCGGCAGCTTCGCGACCAGCGCGCCGTAAAGTGGTTGCGCCAGGAGAAGGGTCACGAAAGTCGCTGTGAACATCCACGGCAGCGCCTTCACCCCGCCCGCAATGCCCATCTGATCGCGTATCGGCCGCAACACGTAATAACCCGCGAGGAGCGTGAAGAAGTAACCGAAGGACCACAGCGCTGCCGCGCGTTCCTGGGGCGTGGCCGGCACCGCCCGCCCTAGCCAGTGCTTGATCAATGTCACGGTGTCAACGAGAGCCTATGTTTGTTATACGACGCCGCATCTACTTGATGACGGTGCCATGCAAGGACATTCTCCATCCGTTTATTACCACTTCCAAGCGGAGCCCGAATGTTTGCCATAGGCCAAAGCGGAGTCTTTCGAACGTCTGCTTTCGACCCAAAGCGGACATTCAACGCCGCGCATCAGCCGGCAGTCAACAGCGGCGTAAAGCGACACTGTTGAACGCTGCGCTGAATGCGCTTGTTGGGGGCCAACCGCCCATTCTTATTTGGAGGTAGGTAACACGAAACGCACTAATGTGTTTAAGTCCGGGCCCATTGCATCGGGGATGGTGCCGAGACGAGCGCGAAGTTACGCAGTATGGCCACAAATGTGCTTCCAGATTTCCTCCGGGGACTTTCTAGTGCCGTCTGCTGCGAGGACGTCGATGAGATGGGGAAAGAAGGCGCTCTTGATCTGCTCCCACGAACTCTCAATCTTCTGCATTTGGATGTTTAGGTACTGGATCGGAACAGTATCACGTATGATGAACTCTTTGCGTGCCCTCGCCCGGTCACCGTCGAACCACCAAATGTCGAAGCCCACATCCCTTAGTATTTGGACAGTGGCCAGATTTTCTGGAGGAAACCCCCAGTCAATAACGACATACGGTTTTGCCGCGATAATCTTCCCGGCACAATACTCATTTAGCACAGTGGTTTCCTCCCAAAGACTTAGTGAATCTATATCGATGTGAACGTATCCATGCTCACGTGCCAACCAATGGCAGAAATATGATTTCCCCGTTGCGGGGACGCCAGCAATGAGAAGCCGATCGCTACCTTTTACCATTTTCACGCTGCCTACCTTTTTATTATCAGCACCACTGCGGGATAACATCACCATGATGGGATAATTCTTCTCGCTTGTTCGGATAACAAAGGCGCGTGTTGGGATAACGTATTCGTGCAGGGCAACTAGTCATTGTCGTATTTCGGTTGTGTTGAACGCCTATCTTCCACCCGTTTTTCTTAAGCTTCAAGCGTGGTTCGCGAATGTCCGCTTTTGGCCGAAAGCAAACACTCGTGAATGACTGTTTCCGCGTTAAAGCATTCATTCCCGCCAATTGTTATTCCGCAATCGATATTCATTCACAAAGATTTTTACAAACCAGCCTGACGGACGTGGCACGCAGGGTTTTGGTATAGTTTGTCTAAGCCCGTTTTCCAGGCCGCTGTCGGTAATTTTATGCTCAAGTGTGCGGCCGATAGACAATCATGAAAACACCACTGCCCATACTTGTTCTTGCGCTCGCGTTGTTACTAGTTAGCTGCGGCTCAGGGTTACGCAGTGGTGACCAAAGTGATGACGCCGGCGCAATCGCTTTATCTTTGGAACCTGGCAATAGGCCCATCGCATCTTTCTCTCTAATTCTCGCGATCGGCCCTCTTTCCCATCCCACAGGCCCGATAGTTTGGGTAAATTGGCCGCGATCCGACTTTTTAAGAGTCAGAAAACCTGATTTCGGCGATGTTCATGGTGATAATGGTTATGTATATCTTTTTCATCTGCGCCCGGGAACATACTCGATAGGTGCGTTCCACTTGAGAGGATGTAATGACTTGAACTCGACTGCCGAGCCCATTTTTCCTCTCCCAGTGACGATCCGCCCAGGCCGTGTAGTCTATATCGGTTCCTACGTGGCGTACCTGCTCGACCCAAATATATCTAAAAAATGCGATTCCCGACCAGCCAAATTTAAAATTGTGCTTTCCGACCGGTCAAGACGCGACATTGAAATTCTAAAACGCCTTTTTCCTCAGGAGCGCTGGGACAATATTTCGATTGAACTCCCGTATCCCGCCGCTGCAAATCAACCAATGGTCGTCACTCATTAGGATATTCAACTAGGCATTGGGTCCTTTTTGCTAACCAGGAGAGTAACGGGACGGCGCGAAGTTTGCTCGATGTTTGGATGTTCTGTTCGCATGCTTGTTAGCAGTCCCCTGTGCTTTCATTAAAATCCGTGAACCGCTTTGCGAACGTCAATTCAGTTTTTCGATTCGCTAGGTTGCTTTCAAAACAGTCTCCCGAGGCGACGAGAACTGACTTAACATGGCAGGCAGATTCCCGGTGATCATTTGGTA
>DASPRE010000125.1:0-2315 GCA_035624615.1 Burkholderiales bacterium
ACTTCCCAAGTACGCTGGTCTAGATTTTGCATTTAATTGGGTAGCTAAACAGATGAGGTTGAGAAATGGACTACCACCTGAAATTAGATCAAAGCAAACCCATCGTCGCCCAGTTCAGGCAGAGCAACTGGATTATTCCGAATTGGTGCGGCGAACTGAAACTTGCAGTCGGCTACTGGGTTAACGGGGTCCTTCTGGGTCTCGCTATCCTGGCGGCGTTGCTCGTATTATTTCCATTCTACACAAGACAGAGCACGGAATAGAACGCTGTTACGTTAGTCCGTTTTTCGTCGTCTTGAATGGCAGACTATGGCCTGCCTGAATTTTGTACCAGGGGTGGGAGCAGTTCATTTCAATAAGCGGAATGAATCTAACGCTGGATCTTCCTGGAAGCCTTCAGAAGCCGCTAACCAGAAGTGCCTTTTTGGGCATAACGCCGCGCTCACTCTGCTTATCCTTTTTCGCAGCCCCTTACGTCCCCCTGTCTATTAATTGAGGCCCGAATTTACATCTTGCCACAGGCGAACTTCCAGACAGCTTTCCGGAGACTTTCGGGCGCGACTGGCTTCCAATCGCGTTCTGGAGCTGCCGATATATAAGAAGTGGTACCTGCACCCATGTTTCCGGTGTGATTAGTGAAGTAAAGTGTGCGATAACGCTCTTTCTTGCAGTCGTATTCGCTTTGGTCTTTTGACGACAAAAATGGCGAGAGACCGACTTGAGTTTGTAGGGACTTGAAGTCTCTCAGATACCATATTTTGACTATGTGACCCGTTTTACGAATAGTAGCGGGGTCTGCGTAGACTGTTTCGCCCTCACCATCAGCAACACGCACCCATTCCGCCGCCGCGCTTGCACTAAACGCCGCCAGTAAGATTGTAAAAATTAATCGGTTCATGAATCATCACTTTCAATGCTCGATCAAAGGCGCATCACCTTTTCTTACGCCACTCCCACGGAGGCACCGGATCCGGGTCGGCCCATAACCCAGCTTTCTTTGCCCTGGCTTCCTGTTCTGCGAAAGCATAACGCTCGCGATCTTCGGGCAATTGGTCGCGCTCGTAGTGCTTGTAATGTCCGGCCATACCGACTGTAATCTGAGCAAGATTCGCGTCCACCGTTTTCGGGCAACTGCTTTCTTGGCAAGGCGCGTGTTTTACCAGCTGTTGATGCAGCGCTGCCGCGCCTTCGGCTTCAAGCAACGGAATCAGCAGGGTTTTGACCTCGCCGGTTTCAGGCGCTTTGGCAAAAACCAATACCCTGCACCCATCTTTCGGATTTGCGCGGTCCAAAACTCCCTCGTTCTTTTAACTTTTCATCTATCAGAATATCAGATTTCAGGAAGGATACGAATTCGCATGCAATCGGCCTGCGGCGCGGAAAATGGCGGCAGAAAGCAGCAGCACGCCCAAAGCATAGCTTCCGCCGGCGGCGAAAGCTCGCGACAGGAATGCCCCGAAGAAAACCGGGCAATTCAATAGCGCCATCGAGGCAACAACCAGTGCGCGGAAAACCTTGTCTTTGAGCTGGATGCTGTACCAAAGATGCACAACGTAAATGTAGGCGGGGAGCAGCAGCACCAAGTGATGCTTTTGCATCACCGTGACAAACAGCGGCATCAGGCTGAAGGCGAGGGCTATGCCGCCACATTGCGAAACGAGCGCGCCCTGCTTGCGGTACTTGAGCGCATACCCGGCAACAGTTCCTGCAACTAGGATGACAATGAGGCGCCCTGCGAGATGCAGCGTTTGAGCGGGAACGGTAAACAAGGTGAGATAGTACAGCTTGCCTTCATTTTCAAACCCCACGGTGTCGCTGAAAAAGCGGTAAAGTTGCGCTTGCAGCGAAAGATTAACATGCATCGGAGTACTGATATGTCGCAAGTCGCTGTAGAGCACTATATGGCGCACCCAGTAATCCAGAAATTCCAGGTTCTTGCCGAAACCCAGCAACAGCGCGGGCAACAGCAGCCCGGCGAGAAGACCCAATGCAATACCCATCGTGACGCGCACATTACCCTTTGCTGCAATCCAAATCGCCAAGGGCAGCGAAATGACTTTGGTGATAATCGAGAAACCAATTGCCACGCCGCCGGTGACCTGCCGGTTTCTTGCCCAATAAACCAGTCCAAGAACCGCGAGCGCCAGCACAACAATATCGGATTGTCCGAAAGAAAGATGGTTGAAGATGAACCTGAATGTCGGCAGCAGCGCGAAAAAACACACGGTCCAGCGCGTTTTTATTGGGATTTCGAAAAACGGAATTTCGGCCAACAATTCATAAAACGCCATCATCGCCCAGCCGACCAGTAAAAC
>DASPRE010000007.1:0-7160 GCA_035624615.1 Burkholderiales bacterium
CGTCATGAACTGCGGATAGGCATTGAGCTTGGCCTCCGCCTTCCGCCAGTTGTAGTCCGTGCCCCAGTAACGCACGAGCTCTTGCATCCTCGCCAACTGCGCGCCCTGGGATGGATCCTTGACTGTCTCGCGGTCAGGCCACCGCGTCGCCGCCAGTCGTCGATGGAGATCAACGAGCTGTTCTTCCGGAATCTTTACGTGGAAGGGACGGATTGCGTCGGCTTGGCCCTCCGGAGCGGGCCTGGCGTAGCCGTGAAGCACGAGCAGCGCGAAACCGAACGCACCCGCGACCGCCGAGGTCGCAAGTGGTCTGCGCCATGTCGGCGCCGACGACGCCGCAAACATGATAATTCTCCCCTGACTGAGGTAACTGAAAGTGCGCCGTGTGAGCGCCCACAGCCTGCGGACAAGATCATTTTCCTGTGAGGAAGAATGAGCTTGCCATCAGCGCAAAACGATGAAGGCAAAAATCCCATTTTGTCAATGCGGAATATGAGAACGATCGCGCCAGAAGCTAAAGTGACAGTTTCGTGACAATTTTATTTGCGGCCGCTCCGTATCTGGGCTCAAAAGGCCCAGGCCGAAGGCACCGGCGGCTGCTAAGGTGACAAGAAAGTCGTGCGAAGAATTCTATTTCGGTAATTTCGGCCTAGCGTGGTGACGTGGCAGCAAACTGATCGCTGCGATAACCGCCTCCGAGCGCTTTGACCAGGGCAATTTCCTGGCTGAGTTGTCGCCCGCGGATCGTGAGTAACGCGATCTCCTCGGCAATCACGGGCAAGTGCGCCTCCAGCGCAATGATTTTATTTGCGAGCCCGCGCTGATAGTGGGCCTCAGCACTATCCTGAAGGAAGGTAACCGCATTCACCTTCTCAGTCTGCAACTCTTCTTGCTGCTCTAGCCCCTGCAGACGGGTACCCGTTACAGCGACATCGCGCACAGCGTCGAGCACTGCCTGGTTGTACTCGGCGGTTACCGTACTGCTGGCGGCTGTCGCGCTCTTGAGATTTGCGTTGAGGCGACCTCCATCGAAGATCGGCAAAGAAACCCCGGGTATTATATTGATTTGTGTACTTTGGTAACGCAATAGATCAGCCATGTGCAGAGCGTCATAACCAAAGAATGCCTTAATGTCAAAGCTGGGGTAGAAGGCAGCCTTGGCGGCGTCGATTTGCGAGCGGGAAGCCTGCACATACCAGCGCATGGCTTGCAGATCCGGGCGCCGCGCCAATAACTCATAGGAAAGAGTAGTCGGTAAGCCCGCTTGATATGTCGGGAGCGGCACCTGCTCGATATTCGGCAGATTGTCGGCGTCGGCACCAACCAGCGCACGTAGTGCCTCGCGAAGTTGCCTGATCAAGCTTTGTGCTTCAGTCACTTGTCGTTCGATGGCTAACTGTTGGGCGCGGGCCTGTTCAGTGAATGTATCCGGCTCAAGGCCGCGGGACGCCCGCGCACC
This sequence comes from Burkholderiales bacterium, assembly GCA_035624615.1. Lineage (GTDB taxonomy): Bacteria > Pseudomonadota > Gammaproteobacteria > Burkholderiales > JAHFRG01 > JAHFRG01. The sequence continues at coordinate 1,460 of DASPRE010000007.1, forward strand.
ATGGGCCACTACAGTCGCTGCAACAATCTCATGGGCTTGTTGCAATAGATCTACGGTGTGTAACGTGACCTGAATTCCATAGTAGAGCTGCGCCACATCCGTTGAGATTTCGAGTTCAACCGCAGACTCCTCGGCCAACTTTGCGTTCTGCACTCCAATAGCGGCGTCGATCTGGTCTCGCTGTTTACCCCAAATGTCAAACTGGTAGCTTCCGCGGAGTCCGATAATGCCTTCGGTGTACCACGGGCCGGTTGCGCCGATTTGTGGGTTAGTGTGCGCAAATGCGCTGAAAAAAGCGTTCGCCGATGTATGCTCCCGATTGATGGCAGCAATGGCCGTCACTTGCAAACTCGTTCCAGCCTTCACCAGTTCCACTTGCGCGCGTGCTTGGTCAACCCGACCGCGGGCAATGGCCATGCTGGGTGCATCCCTAAGCGCCTGATCGACCAAAGCATCGAGCTGCTGGTCGCCATAGACCGTCCACCAACTTGCCGATGGCCACCCTTCCCGTGCCAAATGAATGTCATCGGCCAAGCGAATTTGCTCCGGCTGAATTTCCGACAGCGGTTTGCTGTCTTCATGCATTAGAGCACAGCCTGAAAGTCCGCACGCCAACAATGCACCGAACGAAAGGACTTTGGCGGCCGCGGTCGGAGTGTATCGAGTTTCAATCATGGCCGTACGACTCGCGGAAACTGGCCGGGGTGGTCACTGGCCCGCCCCAGCTTGGCAGACTGTACAGTTGACGTACGATTTTGTCCACAAGATGGAATAAAGTGAAATCGCGTTTTTCGGGCGCTGCACTAACGTAGCTTGCGAAACTCCGCTCCAATGTATCTAGCGGGATTGGCGGCGGGGGGCGACAAGAACCGCCTATAAGGTCCCTGGCATAGCGATCCAGCGCTGAAGCAGCTTGTTCCTGTATTGAGAAAATGCCGTCACGAACGTCGGCAGGAGGGTGATCTAGCTGCGTGGTCATTTCACTTTGCAATGCATTGGCAGCCAGCATGATTTCACGGGACTGGGTAAGTACCGTTTGCGCATCTAAGGTCAGCCGCTCGTGCTCGCTTTGCTCCCAACTTGGTTCCAGCGCAACGCGCGACAGCAGCATCTCACATTGTTCAAGTTTGGCCCATATTTCCAGCTGTTGCTGTCCGGGCGGCATTGGGGGCGTGGGAGCCACGTATTTAGGAACCGGTTGGAGCAATTTGCCGATTGCACGCAGCAGATCTGCAAGACTGCGGCGCAAGATACTGCCCTCGCCTTCCGGCCAGATTGATGCGTGAATCAGCGTGGAAACGGCAACGCCTAACAAGATGCCAATCATGCGGTCGCGTATTTCCGTTAAATCAGTGGTCGGGCCGAATTGTTCGAGCAGGGCCAAAGCAAAGGTGAACATTATTTGAATACCGGCGTAACTGATGCGCTCCGAACCCCCTGATACCCACGCGCCAAGGGCGATCACCGGCAAAGCCATCAGCAATACTCCAACCACGTCATCAAGGCGAGGGATGACGAACACCACCATGAATAGCGCCAGTGTGCCACCAATCAAGGCACCGCCTATACGAAGCATTCCTTTTTGGGTAGAGGCGCCGAGGCTTGGTGAAGCAATGATCAAGCAAGTTAACATAATCGTATGAACGCCCTGCCAATCCGCAGCGTTATAGAAGACGTAACAGATAAACACTGCGAAAAGCGTTTTCAGAGAAAAATAGGTGTAATTCGGGTTGGTGAATGCATCCTCGGCAATCAGCGACTTTTTCGCCGTTGGCACTCGGGGCGGTAAAGGACTTGTTTCAAGGTCGGCGAGCGCCTGCAGCGCGTTTTGCATTTCCTGGATTGGCGCGATCGCGATTCCGACCCGCCTTGATTCAAATTGCACGGGCAAAAGAAAAGCTTGGTCCAATGTGACGGCTGAATCGAGTGCGGCGCATGCCTTGCGCAAATCAGATAGTGCATTGACCTGCTCCGACACGGCACGCGTGAGCGTTAATGGCAGCTCACTTGCGGCGTAATACAAGCGCGATACGGTGGCAATGTACGCGAGCTTTCGAATCTGCTCGGCACGATAACGTGCGTCTCGCATCATGGCGAACTTTAGCAACTTTTGCAGCGCCAGTGCGCCGCGTTCTACTGCGGGCAGGCTAATCGGTGACGGTGCACCCGCGCCGTCGAGCGGATAAGCCAAACGCGCGTCGATCGCCTGCAGTTGCCGATGAATCTCGGCTTTCAGTTGCAGTTGAGGCTCCACCGGTAAAAACAACGTATTAATCAGAAGCGTCAGCGCGGTTGCGTAGTTGACAGCAACCCAGACCCAAAGCACCAAACGCAACAGCAGCTCTCCGTTATCGGTCTGGTCGACGAAGCTCTGAACATAAATAATGACGATCGCGATGAGAAAAAAAACCACGCCAAGCTTCGTAACGCGCATCAGGTAAACGCTTCCGAAAAACAACATGCACGCGGTGACGATGCGAAGTAGCGGATAGTCAAACGTGAACTTGAGCAAGAGTATTGCACTACCGATTGCCAACGTTGAACCGATTAGGAACATAGTCCCGACGAGGCGGGTTATTACGACATTGGATTGGGTAACGTAGAACACGACAATCAGCGAGAGCGCCAGCCACGGTACCTCGAGCGCCATCGAGGTCACTATAATCAACCCGCTGGCAAGCAGGCAGCGCAATACTGCATTAAAGCGACCGGGATAAGAGGCCAACTCCGCGTGGAGAAACCGCAATAGGTGTGACGGGCCGCTCAGCAGATAATCGGCGAAGTTCATGAGGCCGTTTATTTCTGATTGTTTGAACTGCGATCGGGTTGCAACACGGCCACCGCCGACGCGCCGATGCGAAACAGATCAGGGTTCGGGTGTTCAACCAGAATCTTGACTGGAAACCGCTGCGATACGCGAACCCAGTTTATGGTGCGCTGAACCCGAGGCAAGCCTTCGAGCACGAGCCCGCCGTCATTGGGAAGCACGCCATAGCCTATCGAATCCACCTTGCCCTGGAATTGCTCGTGGCTGTTACTCATCAGGTAGACCGTGCAGGAGGTACCGGGATGAATATTTTTGAGCTGCGTCTCACGGAAATTGGCAATCACATACCAGTGGCGGGTATCGATCAGGGTGAACACCGGCTTGAGCGCCGAAGCGAACTGGCCCACCGAGGTCTTGAGTGACACCACGCGGCCATCGAATGGTGCACGCACCGTAGTAAATTCGAGATTCACCTCTGCAATGGCGATTTCCGCCTGGGCCACCGCGCGCTGGGCGACCAACGCGTCCACGCCGCTGACCGCGGCTGCGGCCTGCTGCGCTTGCAGCAGTGCAGTGTTGAGTTCGGCCTGGGTGGCGCGTTGGGCCGTTTTCGCCTGGTCGACCTCCTCGGCAGACACGTAGCCTTGCGATAGCAGCGGTTCCATGCGATGCAAGGTGTCAGTCGCCTGGTTAGCAGCCGCGCGGGCGCGCTCCACTGCCGCCTTTACCGCGGAAGCGTTGTACTGCTGAGCGTTTACGGTGCGCTGGGTCAATTCGATTTGTTTATCCAGCGATTCCAGGTTGGCGCGCGCGCGGTTCAAAGCGTCCTCATAGGGGCGTGGATCAATTTGGAACAGCAACTCGCCTTGTTTGACGGCTTGATTGTCATGAATCGGTAGATCAATGATCTTCCCGCTGACTTCCGGTACCACATTGATGGTATCGGCGTAGGCATAGGCGTCATCTGTGCGGGGTGCAGTGTCCAAGCGCCAAATTACAAAGAGAAGCAGCAACACGGTCAACAGCGCCAAAACGATCACGGGTATTTTTTTAATTCGCGACGTCTTGGTGTTCGTGGTCATATCAGCGGTGCCGGGCGGTCAATTTTGAAAAAAGATCAGCCAAGCAGCCAAGGAAAAGAGCGTGGTCAGCATCGGGTAGGTTAGCGCCGCGGGTGTCATCCAGGGCCCAAGCTTCGTTTTGCCCCCGACGACGTGAACCAACACCGTCAGGCTGACGCCCGCGACAATGCAGAAAAGCCAGTCCGGAAAGTACGCGCCTAGCACATTAATAGAGGGCGCAAATGTGCAGCCCTCTAACAGTGAACTCGCTAGGATTGCCAAAAAGGGCTTTTTCATAGCTTGTCGCTCGGTTGGGTGATCCGGCAGCTCGGCTAAATATGCTGAACGAGCGTGCTATTATGCTTCCTTTTTGCGTCAAACTCCGCGCTTTAATATTTTGTCCCGAAAATAACTTGCTCGAGTCACCCGCTTGCGCGACGCAATTTCGCCGCCTTGCCTCACCCTTGATGGGCCTGGAGAGAAAATGAAAGCTGCCGGCTGAATGGCGGAGAGAGAGGGATTCGAACCCTCGATAGAACTTTAAAGGTCCTATACTCCCTTAGCAGGGGAGCGCCTTCGACCTCTCGGCCATCTCTCCAGAAGGGTCTCAGAATACCGGCTTTACCGGCATTCCGTCAAAGATCACGGTTCCTGTTCCAGTTCGAAAGCTTTGTGGAGCACACGCACCGCGAGTTCCATATACTTTTCGTCAATCACCACCGAAATCTTGATTTCCGAAGTGGAGATCATTTGAATGTTGATGCCCTCTTCCGCCAGGGTGCGGAACATCTTGCTGGCGATTCCCGCGTGCGAGCGCATGCCGACTCCCACTGCAGAAACCTTGGCGATCTTGTCGTCGCCGGTCACATCGCGCGCGCCGATATGCAGTGCTACCTGTTTTTTCAGTATTCCCATGGCCTTGACGAAATCATTGCGGTGCACGGTGAAGGAAAAATCCGTCATTCCGTCATGGCCGACGTTTTGCACAATCATGTCGACGTCGATATTAGCTTCACCTATCGGGCCCAGTATCTGGTAAGCAATACCGGGACGGTCGGGAACATCGAGGATCGTGATTTTCGCTTCATCGCGGTTAAAAGCAATGCCTGAAATTGTCGCCTGTTCCATTTTTTCATCTTCCTCAAAAGTTATCAGCGTGCCTTCTCCCGCTTCCTCAAAACTGGAAAGCACGCGCAGTTTGACCTTGTATTTTCCCGCAAAACCCACCGAACGGATTTGCAGCACCTTTGAACCGAGGCTCGCCATTTCGAGCATTTCCTCGAAGGTGATCGTTTTCAGGCGCCGCGCTTCCGGAACAATTCGCGGATCAGTCGTGTAAACGCCGTCCACATCAGTGTAAATCTGGCACTCGTCGGCCTTCAACGCGGCCGCCAGCGCCACACCGGTGGTGTCCGAGCCGCCCCGCCCGAGAGTCGTGATATTGCCTTTCTCGTCCACGCCCTGGAAACCCGCAACCACCACTACGTATCCGCCGCGCAAATCGCTGCGAATATTAGTTTCATCAATATTCAGAATGCGCGCCTTGGTGTGGATATTGTCGGTAAGTATCTTCACCTGCGCGCCGGTATAGCTGCGCGCCTTGATTCCAATATCCATTAACGCCATTGACAGAAGCGCAATGGATACCTGTTCTCCAGTTGACACCATGACGTCGAGTTCGCGCGGATCGGGGTGCGGATGAATCTGCTTTGCAAGATTGATTAGCCGGTCCGTTTCGCCGCTCATGGCGGATACCACCACCACAATCTGGTGGCCTTGCTCACGGAAGCGTGCAACGCGCTGCGCAACGCTTTTAATGCGCTCGATACTCCCTACTGAAGTTCCGCCGTATTTCTGTACGATCAGCGCCATT
>DASPRE010000011.1:0-6729 GCA_035624615.1 Burkholderiales bacterium
CCGAATAAAGCGGCATGGTGTGCAGCGGCAGGTAGTGAACATTTGCGCCGATATTGCGATTTCGCAATTCCAGCAGCATTGCGTCCCTGGAGATTCTCATTTCTTCCAACGGCAGCATGATTTGAAACAGATGCCGTGCATGATGTGGCTGCAACAAACCGCGCTGAAATTTAATCCCTGGCGCGAGCTCGCTTAAGCGGTTCTGATAACGATTGGCAACTGCCAGCCGGGTACGATGAAACTCGGTCTGCCGCCTGAGTTGTACTCTCCCGATACAGGCTTGCAGGTCGGTATAGTTCATTTTATAGCCCAACTCTTCCAATCCCCGCGTAACGATTGATTTGGGATTGCTGAAGCGCTTCCAGGCGTCAGCCGGCAAGGCGTGCAGCCTGAGTGACCGCAGCCGATCGGCGAGCGCCGCATCAAACAAGGCAATTGCGCCGCCTTCTCCAGTGGAAAGATTCTTGTTTGCGTAGAAGCTGAAACAGCTCAGGTTGCCTGATGATCCAACTGGCTTCCCGTCGCTGAACTTGGCTCCCAAAGCATGCGCTGCATCTTCAATGATTGCCACGTTCTCGGGCAGCGCGGCTCGAATCGCCGCAACCTCGACTGCAAGCCCAGCCATGTGAACTACCATTATTGCCTTGGTTTTGGACGTAAGCTTCTGTAACGCAGACTCCGGGGTTACGGACAACGTTTCCGGATCGACATCGCAAAAAACCGGCTTTGCACCTAGGTATAAAGCTGCGTTGGCCGTGCTGCACCAGGTAAAGCTGGGGCAGATGACTTCGTCCCCTGGACCGATTCCGTGCACCAACAAGGACAGAAATAGCGCCGAAGTGCACGAGTTAACAGTGACGACTTGCGGGGCATTTAGAAATTCTCCGAGCTCTTTCTCGAAAGCCAGGGTTTCGGGTCCCATTCCAATCCAACCGGAATGCAAGACCTTGGCGACCGCCTCAATTTCCTGATTGGAAAAATTCGGTTTGCCGAAAGCCAGAAATTCTTGACGCGTCATGTTTGCACCGTTAGTTTGATCATTCATCCAGCTTCAAGATCATTGCGGTAATTCTGAGCGCCCGCAAAATAGTTTGCACTTCTACGCGCCGACAAAGTTTAGCACTCGGTTTTGGCACGTCATGGAAACTAGGAAGCCGGTTCCTCAAGTATCCCGAGCAGATAGCGGCCGTAGCCGCTGTTATTGAGCGGGGCCGCAAGCTCCCGGAGCTGTTCGGCTGAAATATACCCCATGCGATAGGAAATTTCCTCCGGGCTTGCGATTTTAAACCCCTGCCGCTTTTCGACGGTTTGAATGAAGAGCGAAGCTTCAAGCAATGATTCGTGGGTACCGGTGTCCAGCCATGCCACGCCTCTTCCCATTTTCACCACCTCGAGCCGGCCGAGCTTCAAGTAACGACTGTTAATCTCAGTAATCTCAAGTTCTCCTCTTGCCGAGGGTTTAAGAGATTTGGCAAATTGCACGACCATGTTGTCATAGAAGTAGAGGCCGGTAACCGCGTAGCGTGATTTGGGCACATGCGGTTTTTCTTCTATGCTTACCGGCCTGCCGTCACGATCGAATTCAACCACTCCGTAATCGCTGGGATTCTGTACCGGGTACGCAAAAATTGTCGCTCCGGTTTGTTTTTCGGCAGCACGCTGCAATATCGACCCCAATTCATTTCCATAAAAAATATTGTCGCCCAGCACCAGCGCGCAGGAATTCGCCCCGATAAAACTTTTGCCAATGATAAACGCTTGGGCAATGCCTTCGGGTCTGGGCTGGGTAGCGTAAAAGATTTTCAGCCCCCAGTTTTTGCCGTTACCTAGTAGCTGTTCGAACCGGCCGATGTCATTGGGCGTGGAAATCAACAAAATATCCCTGATGCCTGCCAGCATGAGTACCGACAGAGGATAATAGACCATGGGCTTGTCATAAACCGGCAGCAATTGTTTGGAAACTGCCTGGGTGACAGGATAAAGTCTGGTGCCCGAGCCCCCGGCGAGAATAATACCTTTCATGCCGATCCCCCGGCGCAATCAGGCTTGTCTAGAATTACCATCGTGGATTTCCCCTATGCAATCCGGTCCAATACAAAATTGGAACCAGCATATTCAGCTCTGCCTCTAGTCACAATCAAGTTCTTCTCTACAAAATTGCGCACGTATTAGACCCCTCAACGCGAATTGAACGGCTTGCTGCTCCAACTATTGTTGTCATTGCCAGTACTGCACGCGCTTCCTCGACACAGCAAATAAAGATTCTCAGCGCCTAAACGATATTGCTCGGCTATTCGTCCCAAGGCAGGGTCCGGCGTGTGGGCAAGCACGAAACCGGATTCCCACTGGGCGGGAGGGAATGTCAACGGCGCCTGGGGCAAGCGAAAAATATCGAGATAAGCGGTAACATTCAATCCGCTGGAACCGAAATAGCTTGAGTACAGCTGATGTCCCTCTGTTCGATGCAGGATTTCACGTGCAGCTACTTCGTAGTTTTCTCCTCGGTAGTGCCTTTGATAATACGGAAAGGCCACAATAACAAAAATGAGTTTAAGTGCGAGCACGGCAACAAACACGCGCATCGCGAGCGTCTTTACTTGGTCTCCAAGACCCCACATGAGGTATGCCAGAATCAAAGCAAATAACGGGTGCAGGGGCAGGATGTACCGAGGATGGCTGTGAGGAGCAATCCAGTACGGAATGAAATTCAGGCCGATTATCCAAAATGCGGTCGTTAGCTGCGGCGACTCGGATGCAATTGGATTGAGGTGCCTGCCGCGGGCCCAATACAGTATGACTAAACTCCATGGCAGCAAATGCGCGAGTATCAAAAAGGGGAAAGTCAGCAATTGCTTTGCATATGCGGGCAGGCTACCCGGGCTGAACTTGAGGAGTATCTCACTCACCATTATCGATTGCTGGCCACCGCCGGTCACCCACGTAAGCCAAAGTACCGGTGCCGCAACCGCCAAGAGATGGGGCAGCAAACTGCCCGGCCGCAGGAAAAAACGCAGATTTTCCTGACGAAATGCCATTACCATAACCGCGACGGAGTAGAAAACATACGCGGTGAGGGCTTTGGTCATGAAAGCCCCGAAAAGCGCAATCGTACCCAGCCAAAGCAGACCCGCGCGCTTTTCAAGAGTAGCCACCCACAGGCAAGCGATCGAGCTGAATACAAGCAGCGCAAAAAGCGGGTCCACATAAGCGAGCCAGCCGCGATAGAAAAAAACATCCTCGAGTGTCAGGTAGATCAGCGCGGTGAATGCCGCGAAGGCGTTATCGCGGTATAGCTTGCGAGCCAGCCAGGCGGCAACAATGCCGCTCAAAACCGTCGCAGAAATGGTGATGCCGCGCGCCACGCTTAGTACCTGCTCCCAGCCGAAAAAATTTGCAAAAAAAATAACCAGCCAATGGAACAGTGGGTTGCGTTTCAAGTACAGGCCATAGAGCGGTTGCTGCAGCCACTCTCCGCGATACCACATTTCCAGAGCGACTATTGGATGTATCGCCTCTTCACCCACATAGTAAAAGGCAAGCGCCGGCAGAAAACTAACGACGGCAGCCGCATATAAAATCCACCAGGTTCTCGCATTATTAAAATCCAAGAGGTTGCTCAACTGCCTCGGCAAATCCGGGAGTTTTTGCTGGGACAGATTGTTACCCGGCTGCACGGTACAACCCCGGCTCCACACCCTGAGGACTCATATAAGCCTTAAAGAATCTGCTAAACACTTTGTTGTAGCAATCCGCCAGCGCATGGTGTGGATCGATGAACTCGGTAGGTTCACAGCCAAACTGTTCCGAAGCGCCGGCATCAAGAATAACCAAGCCTTCGCGCTTCGCCCATTGATTCAGCACCTCCTTGGAGTGAGCGAGATAGGGACCGGCATAATGCGTTTTCAGAAGTTTTTGCTCCAGCGAGGGAATCAGCGGAGGCAAAAAAAAGACCACTTTCCCGCCGTCTCCAGCAAATCGGTGTGCCAATGCAGCCAGACGGCTCAAGAGGACGGGGCTCGGTTCTCCTGCTGTGCGCTTCAAGGCTTGCGAATACTGGGAGCTTTCGGCCGCAGCAGCAGCCACCAGCAATTGCTGTTGGCTGGGCTGCACTGGTCGTTCATTGCTAAACGTTGCGCTCCCATCGTATCGAAAACCGACGCAGAGACCACGGTAAATAGTGGCAAAATCGCGCGCCGGCGTTCCATCCGGACAGAAATAATCCTCGCTCGAAGGCTCAAAAAAAATTTGTCTAAACGCGGCGAGCTTGTGTTTGGAACGAAGCACTTCGGCAAGTATGCTCAGGAGGTTCTTAATTTGCGGCAGCGAAACCGCGTCTTTTACCCGCGACAATACCGCCGTCAAGCTAACCGTTTGTCGCGCGTTTCCTACAGCGGCGGGAGAAAGATCGGCGGCCAGCGGCGCACCGGGATCATAGATAAATCCCAGTGACCAGTCGAGCGGAATGATGAGGAATTTTACCGAGTTACCCCAATGCTGGGCAATGTATTCTGCGTCGCCGATTACCGACAACAAGTACTCACCGCTCTGCGCGAAGTTGTAGGCTTTCATGAAAGTTGGAAAAGCCTTTTCTCCCAGGCTCATGGTAGTAGACGAGCCGAATATCACCGCGTTGATGGTCCCGATGCGATCGTTGAGGCGCAAAGTTTTGAACGGACGGTTGTAATTGATCGGCGGCGCGTAGGTTACCCCGTGGGTTTTACTCTGCCAAGCGCTGGCGAGGGAATTTTTATCGAATCGCAGGTCATTTGTCGCAAGCAGCAAGTTAAGCATGAGCGTCAGTAAAATTATCAAGCCGCACAAGGTTAGCACGAGAAAAACGTAGCTGCGGCTTGCGTCCACGTCAGAACTGAAAATACAGGAACGCCGAATTTCGGCTGAGGTTAGCGATCGACACTAGCGCAACACCCGCCACAATTAATGCGTTGAATACAGTCGGCCGCCACTGCCAACGGGTTGCAATTCCGGGTTCCTGCAACATGATCAACGCCGGCTTGAAGGCGGCTGTCATCTGTTGGCTGTTGGGTGCGATCCATACAACCAGCATTAGTATCCAGATCCAATTGAGCACGCCGGTGTGCGGCATTGTCACCAGATTGGCGAATACCACACCGTGTTGTGCGAACCATTGACCCGCCGCGCCCCATTTGGCTAGCCACACGTCGGGAAGTGCGAATCCATTGAGCCCCGCCATCCCGCGTAGTATGCGGAAAGCCGCCTCCATGTTTGCGGCCCGGAAAATCACCCAAGCTGCGACCACGGCTGCGAAGGTCGCCAGACAACTCAGCCCTCTGCTCCAGAGCGTGGATGGCAGCAGGTCGAGCCCCACTCGCTCCTTTAACGCGCGCCAGGCGTGATTCACGATTAAATACACGCCGTGCAATCCGCCCCAGAGCACAAAGGTCCATCCGGCGCCGTGCCACAAACCGCCCAGCAGCATGGTCACCATTAGATTCAAATAACGCCGTGTCCGCCCCTTGCGATTGCCGCCGAGCGGTATATACAGATAGTCTCGAAGAAACCGCGAAAGCGTCATGTGCCAACGGCGCCAAAAATCAATGATGTTTACCGCTTTGTACGGAGAATTAAAATTGATCGGCAAGCGGATGCCAAACATTAGTGACATCCCTATCGCCATGTCCGAGTAGCCCGAAAAATCGAAATACAGTTGAAATGTGTAAGCGAGCGCGCCGCACCAACTTTCCACAAAGCCGGGGGCAAGCCCGCTTTGCGCGCCGTCAAAAAGGGGGGCTACATTGGCGCCGACACCGTCAGCAATGATGACTTTTTTGAACAGTCCAATGACGAAAATCGTAAGGCCGGTTGCCAAATCCTGGTAATTGAGGCGGTAGACTTCCCGTTTGCCAAACTGCGGCATCATCTCGCTGTGATGCAATATTGGGCCAGCGATGAGGTGCGGAAAATAAGTGACGAACAATCCATAATGAACCAGGCTGTATTCCTTGGCCTTGCCTTGATAGGTGTCCACCAGATAAGTAATCTGGGTAAAAGTAAAAAACGAGATGCCCAGCGGCAGAATGATGTCTGCGAGTCTCAGCGACGAGCCGAAAACGAAATCAAAGTTGTCGATGAGAAAATGGGCGTATTTGAAATAAGCGAGCACGCCCAGATTGACAAATATGGCAAGAATCAGAAATTGCTTTTTGCGGCGGTTGTTTCCCGCCGCGCCGGCCCGCAGCATGGCCAGACCCATCGTATAGTTGAACAATACCGAGAGTGCGAGCAACGCCACATAAGCCGGGTTCCACCACCCGTAAAAAAATAGCGACGCCGCAGCCAGCCATCCCGCCGCCAGCTTATGCTCGATCTTGCCGAGCCGGAAGAAAACGAGGTAGGTAATAGGAAAAAAAAGAAAAATGAACTCGTAGGAATTAAATAACATGAGTTTCGTCGTTGGACGCTAGAGCTGCCCGGTTGAATTAACGCAATTCACCGCTTGCGCGCGACCAGCAGAAGCGAGCCGCCTAGTGGGAATGAAATTCCAGATGCTATTAGACCTCGTTCCAAGCCGAGTATTTTTTCCAGCACTGCATTGGCCGAGGAACTCAGACGAAATTCGGCGAATGGGTCGTAATCGCGTTCCGGTGTGCGCCGCGCTAAACGGGACAACATCATGAATGGTAGCAGCAAGGTTACGAATGAAGTCATCCTGGTAATTTCAAATCCGGCATCCATTACCTTGTCTTTCAG
>DASPRE010000014.1:0-17654 GCA_035624615.1 Burkholderiales bacterium
GCGTAGGCCTGCGACTCGCTACGCTCGAACAACGGCGGCTGCGAGAGTTCGAAGAACAGGTCGAGCTGCATGGCGGGGCGGCGTGTGGATTGCGAGAATTAGCCGCGCGCGGCTTTGCGCAGCGGCTCGAGCGCCCTTTCGATAACGCTGCGCAGATCTGTGCTTCGCAAAAAATATGACGTCATCTGCTTATTTTGTACCAGGTTGATAGATAATTCCAACCTGAGTGAGAAAGGAGTTGGCTATGCCCAAGAAGAAATCGGCCCTGAACAACTCCTCGCCACGCTGTGTCAGATCGAAATAAGCATCGCGCAGCGCAAGAGCGTGTCTTTGGTGTGCCCGAGCGCGGAATTTCGGACGTGAGCCGCTACCGCGGGGGACAGGAATACGGCGATTTAAAACTTGACCAGGCAAGGCGGACGAAGGAGTGCGAGTGGGAGCATGCGTGGATGAAGAAGGTCGTGTCAGTTCCATCGCTCGAGAATGTGATGTTGCAGCTCGACCAAATTTCCCCGCAGCGCACCGAATGCGCCAAAAGCCGACATAGCAGCCACGGCGGCAAGCGAGATACTGATCGCCTCGTACACGTTGACGCCCAGTCCGTAAATCAAAAGCGGGACGGCAAAAATCGAACCGCCGCCTCCGGTAAGTCCCAGAGTCAGCCCGACGATTACGCCAAATAATACCGCCATGAGACTCTAATCTGAGGGCTCGTGGTCATCTGGGCACAATACTCTTGAAGCGTCTCAGGCAAATCCCAAGGGATTACGCCGCGTTGACGATTGCCAGGCATCGCGTAATCCATAGTCAATGAACTTCGGACAGGCAAGTTTTAGCGCGTTCATGAGAGCGACGAATTCATAGGACTTAGGCCGCCCCACAGACCCGGGTTGCGCTTCTTTTCCTGCGCGACTGCAAGCGGCATTGAATGTTGCGCTGGAGTGATGTCGTCCGTGCCCGATGATCGTCCAACTAACTCTCGGGTCACGTCCGCGAAGCTGTTGCACCAGAGCCGGTCAAGGACTCTTCCCACTCGGTGCTACGATTTAATGCCGCCTCCCAGCGGCGTAGCCAGCTCGAAGTGGGCGCACGCTGGAATTGGCGTAAGAATCTGTTCCCGCTGTTCGCAGATACCCGTTTCCCAGCGCACCGAACCGTACGCCGAGCTGAGAATATTGAGCCCCGATAGCCTCTCTTCCAAAGCTGCGGGCTCATGGACAAAAAATCGGCAATCCAGGCAAGTAAACTTCACGTAAGTAAAGGAACGCGGCCTTCACGGCTGCGCCCCATGTCACTTCAACTGGGACCAGTATTCGCCGAACACGTAAACCGACATGATGAAGCCCAAGACCACGTTTGCCGCCACGCCAAGGGAAAAAGTCGAAAACGTCTTCCAGGTTACCAACTTGAGTTCCCGGAAACGGGTGGTGAGCCCAATGCTCAGGAAGCAGAAAATGAAAGCCCAGGTCCGCAGGGATACTAGTGGCAGAATGAGATTCGGCCGAACACTCTTGTTAAATTCCGTCGCAGGATAGCTTTCGGTAAGCAGGGTCATGAAAAACGACGCGACGAAGAATCCGATGACAAACTTGGGAAACCGCCACCAAATTTCCATGGCGCTGGGAGCGGCGCCAGTTTCCTTTCTTTCCCAATTAACGGTTGCGATTAACGCCCATACAAACGACCAGATGCCAATCCACACATCCCGACCGATCACTTTCATTAGGGTAAAAGCTTTGATGGCCGCATCTTCGTTGCCCGCCATTTTGCCGTAAGTACTTGCCGCAGCGAACCCGGCGGCATCCGCAAATTCAGATGTTCCGATCCAGGCCCCCCCTACCCCCGGACTGAGATCGAAGGCCCGTGAGACGAACGGCAAGACCAGTATCATGACCAAGGCCCACAGGACCACCAGTGTGACCGAAGTATATAGGTCATCTTTTTTTGCCCCCACCGAGGCGGCGATGGCCATGGAAGCCGAGACGCCGCAAACCGCACCCCCTACCCCCATGACGGCTGAAAGCCGTTTGTCCAGGCCAAACACGCGGGTACCCACAAAATAAATCACGAGGCAGGTTACCAAAGAAATGATCGTGGCCTGTACGATTGCCACCGAACCGGCAGTGAGGACCAGTGTAATGGGAAACGTCGCACCCAAGAGCACGATGCCAATTTTGATGTAATACTCCACCCTAAAGCCTGCGTCCAGCCATTTGGGCAGCTTGAATGCGTTCGCAAGAATAAGGCCCATAATTAATGCGACCAGCGGCGCTTCAAGATTAAACTTCGCGGCGTTGACCCAGCCGGCGACAGAAAACATGATCATGGATAGAACGTAGAGGACAATAAATGAGGGAATGAACTCGGATAACTTGATGCCCATGATGCGGCAACTTATGCCAAAAATAACCAGCCACGCGACAAACTGAATTAAATACAAATGGGCATTTTGCGCAAAATGGTTTCCCAGTTGGCCAAAGGACGACCATTTTAGGCCACCGGGATTGATAGCAATCGATTTGAGTAACGTGCTGCCGTTCACAAATAGCAGTACGGCGACGAGCATCAGCCCAAGCCCCACCCATACCGCCCACCAGTCCTCTTTAAGGTAAAGTTCTTTCCAGCCCTGTCCCTGTCCCGCCCGACCTTCCGCTATTGCACTCCGGGAATTTTGGCTTTCCATATCTCCTCCTGGTTGATTTGCTCTGTTGACCTTAAGTTATGGAATTCCTTGCCGAAACTTTTTTTAAGTCTCTTATTCTTCGAATTTGCCCGGCTCGGATGGCGTTACCGCTTAGATAGTATTCCCGCCCAGCAGGGATTGCAAGATTATAGGTTTTAATTCCTTCTATCGTGTTTTCCCGGGGGGTTGAAACCGGAGCCGGTCGTAGTGTCACAAGGTTGTTGCAGCAGAACTAAACAGAGCGTGGTCGACAAAAGCGCGCCTGCGATTAAATTGCCCGGGCCAGCCAAGTGAGTCAGCGCTGCTGCGAGCGCTGGCCGGCGCGCAAATTGGAGAAATTGCATATTTGATGGTTGATCCCGTGGTTGCCCGATCTCGGTGCCATTGTTCAGTTATAGCGAGACCCGGCCCGGTCATGGTACCTTTACATCAAAACCAGTCTGCAAGTAGCCACACTGATGTAGTTGACAAAATACCCTCTAATTCAATGATAAAGAACTGCGTTCGCTCGCTGACCTGATACGCCGTCCGCGTGGCCCAAAAGCATGCCATCCATCAGGTGACATTATTTAATTTCTGCTAATATTCAATTTAGCTAATATTTGATCTGGGTCAAACCGTGTTTTCGCCAATGTGATAATTTTTCGTGCGCTGGCTGAAGAATGCGGATATGGAAACGGGCGCTAGACGTTAGAATGGGCGGATCCGGTTGAACGTGGCCGGAATCGACAAGCTGATCGCCGAGCGACTGGATGTCATCCTGCCGCAGAAGCTTGCGGAGTTTAAAGAGCGGGGCTCGGCATGCGACGCTTAGAATCCACGGGGGGACCGCGAGGAGACCAATGATGCTCACCAGCAATCCGTTTGCGGCGCTTTCGGCGTCCATATCGCCTGCCGTGATGCAGACCTACGTCGCCATCATGATCGTCCTGGTCGTGGCGGGAACGCTGATCGACGTCGTGCACAAGGGAAGCGCCAGGTATTTTTTCGACAATTGGCGCAAATTGAAAAGCAAAGGATCGAAGCAAATCGGCGGCGGCAAACTGGCGTCGATCGCCATCAAGACCGGCCTCGTCGACGTCCTCACCTCCGGGGAATTCTGCAACGCGCGCCGCCGGCTCGCGCATCTGCTGACGATGTACGGGTTCGTGATCTACGTCGTCACCACCGCCGTGATGGTGCTCGTCTATCCGACGCCCGCCACGCCGACGCCCGCCATCCTGCCGCAGCTCTGGTGGCTTGGCGGCTTGATGGTCTGCCTCGGCGGATACTGGTTCTGGTTCTTCATTCGGGTCGATGTTGCGGCGGAGGGCAATTCCCCGTTCCGCGTCGTGCGCGCGGATCTGTTCATCCTCTCGCTGCTGACGAGCGTCACGTTGGGGCTAATCTGGGCCTACCTGCAAGCGAGGGGCGGAGCCGGCGCCAACGTGCTCTTCGGCTTCTACATCATCGCCACGACGGTGCTGTTCGGATCGGTGCCGTGGTCCAAGTTCGCTCACATGTTCTTCAAGCCGGCGGCGGCCTTCGAGAAAAGGGTTTCCTACGCGATCGGCTCTAGGAGCAACCTGCCCGCGCCCGTCGACAAGCCCGAGACGTTCGGCAGCGCGCGCGAACGACCTCAGCATTACTGATCAGCCCATTATCGGCCTTCACTACGACTACGGAAGATAACGAAACCCATGCCAACTTTCGTCTACATGACCCGGTGCGACGGTTGCGGGCATTGTGTTGACATTTGCCCGTCCGACATCATGCACATCGACAAGACCTATCGGCGGGCCTACAACATCGAGCCGAACATGTGCTGGGAGTGCTACTCCTGCGTCAAGGCCTGCCCGCAGAACGCCATCGATGTCCGCGGCTACGCCGACTTCGCCCCGCTGGGGCACAGCGTCCGCGCGCTGCGCGAAGAGGACAAGGGAACGATCTCGTGGCGGCTCAAGTTCCGGGACGGCCGCGAGAAGAACTTCGTGTCCCCGATCCGCACGACGCCGTGGGGTTCGATCAAGGCGCCGCAGGACTACGAAGCGCCGAAGTCCTCGGACCTCGCGAGCCAGGAGCTCGCGCACGAGCCGCAGTCGCTCAACATCAAGGGTGGATTGCCCGCGCTGCGCAAGGATCAACTCAAGCGGGGAGTCGCGTGATGGGGCTCTTCGGAGGCAGGAAGACTGTTACCGTTGACGCGGACATCCTCGTTATCGGCGGCGGCATGGCCGGCTGCGGGGCGACCTACGAGGCCCGGCACTGGGGGCGCGACCTGAAGATCGTGTGCGTCGAAAAGGCGAACATCGAGCGCAGCGGAGCAGTCGCGCAGGGTCTCTACGCCATCAACTGCTACATGGGCATGCAATGGGGCGAGAACCAGCCCGAGGACCATGTGCGCTACGCGCGTAACGACCTCATGGGCCTGGTACGCGAGGACCTGGGCTACGACATCGCGCGGCACGTGGACGGCACGGTGCACAAGTTCGAGGAGTGGGGTCTGCCGATGATGCGCGACCCCAAGACCGGGCGCTACCAGCGCGAAGGCAAGTGGCAGATCATGATCCACGGCGAGAGCTACAAGCCAATCGTCGCAGAAGCCGCGCGCAAGGCCGCGACCGAGGTTTACAACCGGATCATGGTCACGCACCTGCTGATGGACAGCGGGAAGGCCAACCGCGTCGCGGGCGCCGTCGGCTTCAACGTCCGGACGGGCGATTACTACGTGTTCCGCGCGAAGGCCGTCATCGTAGGAGCCGGTGGCGCGTCGCACATCTTCAAGCCACGTGCCGTGGGTGAGGGCATGGGGCGGACGTGGTATGCGCCGTGGAGCAGCGGGTCGTGCTACGCGCTTCCGATCCAGGTCGGCGCCAAGATGACGCAGATGGAGAACCGCATCGTCCTGACCCGCTTCAAGGACGGCTATGGCCCCGTAGGCGCCTACTTCCTCCATCTGAAGACGTACACGCAGAACGGCTTAGGCGAGGAATACGAGAAGAGGTGGTACGAGGACACTAAGGCTTTGGTGGGTGACTACGTCGACCATCACCCGATGCCGACCTGCCTGCGCAACCACGCGCTTCTGAAGGAGCTCGCCGCCGGCCGCGGTCCCATCCGCATGGTGACCAAGGAGGCTTTCCAGGACCCCCACAAGGAGACCGTTGGCTGGGAGAACTTCCTTGGCATGACGATCGGGCAGGCGGTGGTCTGGGCGTCGCAGAACATCGACCCCAAGCATACCAATCCCGAGCTGACCACGTCCGAGCCTTATGTCATGGGCTCGCACGCCACCTGCTCCGGCGCGTGGGCGAGCGGGCCGGAAGACTACGCCCCCGCGGAATACCAGTGGGGATACAACCGCATGATGACGGTGGACGGGCTTTTCGGCGCCGGCGACACCATCGGCGGCACCGCCCACAAGTTCTCGTCAGGGTCCTTCACGGAAGGCCGGATCGCCGCCAAGGCGGCGGTGAAGTACGTGATGGACATGGGGAAAGACCAGCCCCAGGTCAGCGAACAGGAATATCGCGACCTCGAGAAGGTGATCTACCAGCCGCTGGAGAACTACCGGGTCGGCCGCAACGAGATCGTCGCCGGGACCGTATCGCCGAGTTATCTTCTGCCGATCCAGGGTCTCCAGCGCCTCGAGAAGATCATGGACGAATACGTCGGCGGCATCAGCACCAACTACATGACGAACAGCGTGCTGCTCAACCGTGGGCTCGAGTTACTGGGCATGCTGAAGGAAGACATGAACCAGATGGGTGCTGAAGACCTGCACCAGCTTCAGCGCACTTGGGAGCTGCAGCACCGGATTTTGGCTTCGGAGTCCGTGACCCATCACACGCTGTTCCGGCAGGAAACGCGGTGGCCCGGGTACTACTATCGCGGCGATCATATGAAGCTGGATGACGAGAACTGGCATTGCTTCACCTTGTCCCGCTACGACCGGGATACCGGCAAGTGGGCAATGGAGAAGGCGCCGGTCTACCACATCATCGACTGACGGGGGCTGAACTTCGAGCCCCCCAAGATCACGGGCTCGAAGTACGACCCGAACGGGCTATTACCACCCGAAGCTCGACGACGGCAGTTGGCACTGCTTCACCGGATCCAAAATACGACCCGAAGTCAGGTAAGTGCCAGATGTCGAGACTTCGCGTCCACCGCATCATCGAGGGTTTCGAGTTATTGCGAACGTGATTAACCCGGGTGTTTACGGGAGCAGATCGTCGGACGGGGTCATGCCGTGTGCACGCTCGAGCGGCGCATGGCTATATTCGGTGCAGTGGTACGTTTTAGGAAAACAGGCGTAAATGAAAATATGCATCGTCTCCGACAGCCACGACCATCGCGATCATCTCGCTGCGGCCGTTGCCGAAGCGAAATCGCTTGGTGCACAAGTAGTATTGCATTGCGGCGATCTGGTGGCGCCCTACACGCTGTACGCGATCACCGCGCTGAGAATGCCGATCCACTTGGTTCATGGCAACAACACGGGTGACTTGTTTAATTTGTCCAAGCTCGCGAACAAGCGGGAAAATCGCGTGCATTATTACGGTCAGGACGGATCCTTCACGCTGGCGAAAAAGCGGATATTCATGGTGCATTTCCCCCATTACGCGAAGGCCATGGCGCTGACGGGTGACTACGATCTCGTGTGCAACGGCCACGAACACCACGCCGCCATTGAACGTATCCGGAACGTAGACGGGAAAGAGACGCTGCGTATCGACCCCGGCACGGTCGCTGGAGTGGGTGCGCCAGCAACGTATGTATTTGGCGACTTGAAGACGATGCAATTCGAGATCCGGCCCGTTCCACGGCCAACGGTCAATTCAGTGGGCAAGGGGATTAGCAAACGCAAGCAGGCGCGGGCCGGTTCCTGAAGGGAACCCGGCTCGGCAAATAACTTTCCCTACCGATCAATTACGCTCCGTTGTTGTTTCTTACAGCGAAGTGTTGATGGCCTCCCCGCCAACGGCCAAGCGCAAGACGAGGATCTGAGCACTGGGGCAGCTGCGCTGGTTGGTACCTCGGCGATCAGGACCTGTTCCTGCGCGCGGTCAGGCTGCCGTCGAAGACGGTGCGGGGCTTGAAGCCGAAGATGCGCTCGAGCTCCAACTCACGGATCGGCATATCCACCGTTTTCTGTCGGTGTTCGCGGTTCACTTCGGCGAGGATCAGCTTCGAGCCGTTGGAATTGTAGAAGCCGCCGAAACTGGCCTGCACCTCTTGCAACTGCCTCGCCTTTTCGATAGTCACGCTGCACTCCTACGCCTAGGGCCCCCGGGCAGCCGTCTCCGCCGTTGAACTTTCGGCGACAGCGATTCCCGTTCACCACCGACTGTCTACTCGAGACCCCTATGGGATCAGCGCGCTCACGTACTCGACGCTGGAGGATATCTTCGGCTTTCTCGGCCAGCTAATCGCACTGCTTGCGAAACTCCTTCGCGAAGGCCATCAGAAACCGGAGCGACTCCTGGGCTTCCGGGTCCCTCAGCAGCTGCCACAGGCCGCCCAGGCCTCCGCCCACGGCGGGTTGCGTGGTCACGTCGCGCTTCGCGGCGTCGAGCGCGCCCATTGTGCTTTCGAGCAACAGCACCAGCCGCTCGAGTACGCCGACCAGCCGGTCGAGGCCGGCGCGGTTCAGCCGGTCGACGATCGAAATCGACTCCGCTACCGTTTCGGCCAACCGCGACACCATCTCGTCGGTCATCGCGTCCTGCGCCGCACCGTAGGTGCGCGCCAGCGCGACCAAGCGCTCGAGGTCGCCATTCGCGACGAGTTGCGCGAGCGCGGGCAGCGCATGGGACACGCCCGAGCGGTTGATCTGGTCCAAAAGATCCATGCCTTCGGCCGCGGTGGCCGACAGGCGGCCGACCATTTCGTCGGTCAGCGAGTCGCGCGCCGCGTCAGCAAGGCGCTCCAGCTCCAGGGCTTGTGTCGGATCCATGGCGTCCTCCTAAAGCAGCCCGCGGGCCGAAGTCCAGTACAGCTTGTTGTACGCCATTTTGAACCAGTGCACCGCGCGCGTCGGGGGCTTCGGATCGGGCGGATTCGTGTAGTTGAACATGGCATACGTGGCGCGATCCTTGCCACACTCAATAAAGCAGAACACCTTGCCGTCGTGCTCGCGGACCGGGCCGCCGAGTTTGACGATGGCGGCGATGTTCTCGCCCAGCGTCTCGGCCTGGTAGTGCGCGGTCGAGCCGGCCTTGCTGATCGGGATGTTAGTGGTGTCGCCGATCACGTAGACGTTCTGGCGCCCCTCCATGGTGAGCTTCGTCTTGTTGGTCGGGATGAAGCCGCCCTGCCCGAGCTTGTTCCTTTCCACGACTTCCATGCCCTTGTGCGCCGGGATGGTGATCAGCAGGTCGTACTTGGTCTCGCTGCCCTCTTCGCTCTTCACGACCTGGTTCTTGCCGTCGACTTCCTTCATGTTGAACAGGGTTTCGTACGTGATACCCAGGCGGTCGAATTCCGGTGTCGCCCACTTCGCCACGTTTTCCAGGCTGTGCACGCGGCCAACGGGGTAAGTGTAGTGCAGCTGCACCTTGTCGCGGATGCCGCGATCCTTGAAGTAGTCGTGCAGCATAAATGTGATCTCGAGCGGCGCCATCGGGCACTTGTGCGGCACGCCCACCGCGATCATCACCTTGCCGCCCTGAAACGCCTGCAGGCGCTTGAACATCTTCAGGGCAGTCTGCTCAGTGTAGAAAGTCTCGGCATGCTCGGCGAGCCCGGGGATCATCTCCGGCACTGGGCGCGAACCGGTGGCGATCACCAGGATGTCGTAGCCGTGCGTCTTGCCGCCCTTCGTCCTTACCTGGTTCTTGTCCAGCTCGAAGGTCTCGACCGGGTCGACCTGGAAGTCAATCCCGGGCTCGAGCAGGCTCGCCTGGTCCCGGTACAACTCGTCCGGCGTCATGCGGCCGAACGCCAGGTAAAGCAGGCCCGGCTGGTACATGTGCTTGTCGGAAGCCGAGAGCATGCTGAGCTGCACCTTGCCCGAGCGGATCTCGCCGGCGAGCCGGCGCGCCAGGTTGTTGCCGAGGATCGTTCCTCCCATGCCGCCGCCTACAATTAGGATCTTCATAGTCTGCTCCTCCTTGGCCCCCTTGGGGCCGCTTGATCGAACTACTTGGTCTTTCTTAGGGCGATGTGCCAGACGCCGGCTTCTTCCCGCGTGCCGAGAAGCTCGTGCCCGACCTTGCGCACCCACTCGGGAATCTCGCTCGCCGAGCCCTTGTCCGTGGACAATACCTCGAATTCCTCGCCCACGGTGGCGAACTTGAGGCGCGCGATCAGCTCCATCAGCGGACCCGGACAGAAGCTTCCGCGCGCATCGATTATCGTCCTTTCCGGCATGCGCTGGTTCTTTCTCAGAACGACCAGACCTGGCCGCCGTGCGCGTCCGAGAGGAACTTGGTGAGGCCCAGCGGCTGGCCTAGCCACGGCTCGAGTTCGCTCGGCTGCACGCCAAGCACGTCCACCGCCATCGAACACGGGTGAATCTTCGCCTCGCCGAGCTCGGCGGCGCTGCGGAACAGCTGTTTGAATCCGGGCGCTTTCTTTTCCTGAAGCAGTCTGCCAAACGGACCCTCCGCGGGCGGCGGCTCGCCCGCGCCCCGCGTAAAGTGGCGTAACGCGTTCATGGACAGGAAGACGGTCACCTCGTTGCCGCTCACGGCACCGACGGAGGCGATCATCGCGGCCATCTGCAGCCGCTCCAGCGACCCGGAAACCACCACGATGCTGATCTTGTTCGACATGGACGTGACTGAGGCCATCTACGCCGGCGCGCTGGTCGTGTCAAGCGAACGCGGTACCCGCTTTGAACTCGAAGATGCGATCGAGCCCCAACTCGCGGATGAGCATATCTTCCCCACCTGTCCGTGCTCGCGGCCGAGCTCGTCGAGCATCAGCTTCAAGCAGCTGCCGTTGTGGAAGCCACCGAAACTGGCTTGCATCTTAAGCAGCTGCCTCGCCTTTTCGATAGTCACACTTTACTCCTACGCTTGGCCGACCCTTGGGCGCATTGCCGTCCTGACATCATCGGCCAATTCATCGTAATCGGATCTTTCGGTACCGTACTGCTCGCCGCCGTCTCCACTGGCTGATCTTTCAACGACGCCTGGATTCCCGTTTACCGCCAGTTGTCTCCTCCAAAGTGCCATGAGATCATCGCGATATACGGCTTCTTCTGCAAGGTCCGGTCGTTTTTGTCAGGGTTATACCGCGAGGTGGTGAAGCATTTCTCGTTTCTCCTAGCGCGCGGAATGCCCCGCGAGCTTCACTTCAATCCTTTCACTTTCGGCGAGCCCGGCATAATACTCGCGCAGAATTCCCAGCACTTCGGGCCGACTGAATTCGGCCGGCACTGGGCTGCCTTCCGAGAGCCACTTCCTTAGCTTCGTGCCCGAGACCAGCAGGCGGTCCTTGTCCTCGTGCGGGCAGGTGCGCCCCGAGGCCATGCCGCCGCACTTGTAGCACCAGAAAGTCCAGTCGATCTTGAGCGGCTCGATTTCGAGCGAGCCCTTTGGAATTTCGTCGAAAATCCTGTGGGCGTCGAACGGTCCGTAGTAGCTGCCTACGCCCGCGTGGTCGCGACCCACAAGCAAGTGCGAGCAGCCGTAGTTCTGACGGAATAGCGCGTGCAGCAACGCCTCGCGCGGCCCCGCGTAGCGCATGTCGAGCGGATAGCCCGCCTGCACCACGGTGTTCTTCACGAAATAGCGCTCGATTAACACGGCAATCGCGCGCGTGCGCACCTCCGCGGGAATATCGCCGGGCTTCAGGTTGCCGAGCAGTGAATGCACCAGCACCCCGTCACAGATCTCGATCGCTATCTTCGTTAGGTATTCGTGCGAGCGGTGCATCGGGTTGCGCGTCTGGAACGCAGCGACACGCGACCAGCCGAGCCTTTCGAACTCGGCGCGCGTCTCTGCGGGCGTCATGAATAGCGCGCCGTACTTCGCCCTGAAGCCACCATCGGAAAGCACCTTCACCGGACCGGCAAGGTTCACCTCCGACTGCTCCATGACCATCATCACACCCGGATGCGCCACGTCGGTGGTCCTGAATACCGACTTACACTCGTGTGCCTTGTCGATTGCGTACTTCTCCAACACCCTCATGGTTGCGAGCGTCGCGCCGTCCTCTGGATCCACTAGCGCAATCTCGGCGCCGACGCGGATCGCATTTGCGCTCCCTTTTTCCGCCGAGAGTGTGATAGGAATCGGCCAGAACACGCCGTTCGCCAAGGAATAGTCACTGCACACGCCCTTCCAGTCGGCATAAGTCATGAAACCATCAAGCGGTGTGAAGCCGCCGATGCCCAACATGATGAGGTCGCCCTTCTCTCGCGAACTGATGCGTAGCCGCGGCAGCGTGTTCGCGCGCTTGAGCTCCGCCTTCAGCCCTGCGCCTTGCAGCGCGAGCGGCTTGAGCGATTCCCCTCCGTGAGGACCTACGAGTTGTCGCATTCGGTCGTCTGTGGCTTCTCTTAGCACGGTTCTGGCGCGCGACCGCGCGTGGATGACGAAACTTGTCGTCCGACAGGGCTGCGCGCACGTAAGCCAGAAATTTGATTCCGAAATGAATCGCCTTGACTCAAGGATTCACAATTCCTCGTCCGATCGTCCGCCG
This sequence comes from Burkholderiales bacterium, assembly GCA_035624615.1. Taxonomy (GTDB): domain Bacteria; phylum Pseudomonadota; class Gammaproteobacteria; order Burkholderiales; family JAHFRG01; genus JAHFRG01. Next base: position 12,317 of record DASPRE010000014.1, read on the forward strand.
GAGCACGCGACGGCGTTTGCGTAGCCCCGTGGACACGTGGTCTCATTAGCATGTGTCCTGTTAATGTTTTAGGCGTTGAAACCAAAAACTCTTTGTTGAGGCGCCCCAAGTGCTCCCGGACCACGTCAAGCGTTACCCTCTCGCCGACAAGACCCGCATAGTAGGCTGTTTGGCACCATCGGAATTTACGCCCGTTTAGCAATTACCGCGGCCCATTGACCCTAGGGACATCTTACTCTTCACATCCGATTATTCAACTGCCTTCAAAATTGAATGTCATCGCGGGGAGTTCACGTTCGATTTTTTTTGATGACCTTCGGGGGTCCGGTCCATTGCAAACCGTGAATCGTTTTCGAATCGCTTTGGAGCGAGGACTGGATGGCCAAAAAGCGACTGCGGGGAAAAGCGCATCCGCTTCGTCGGTGCCGAGCGAGTGTTCCTGTACAAAAAGGCCAAGGCCGTAACGCACTACGCGTTCCGCTAAAGGCACACGATCGCATCTTCCTACATACTGCTTTGCTGGTGCCGAATCTTGTTCCGGTTTTGTTGACACACTGGCGCGGCGTGGTGTAAAAGCTATTTGGTCGTGTGTCAGAAGTCAGCCCGCCACGAAGGAGATAATCATGGTCAAGAACGCCGCCGAATGGGCCGCCGAGCCGAGGTTCCCGAATTCCCACTACGTCAATTCGCGCATCTATACTGACCCGACGATTTTCGAGGAAGAAAAAGAAAAGCTGTTCAAGAGTTCCTGGATCATCGCCTGTCATGAATCCGAGATTCCCGGCACCTATGACTATCGCCTGTTCACGCATCCGACCGGCGTGCCGTTGATCATCGTGCGCGGCGAAGACATGAAGGTGCGAAGCTTCTATAACGTCTGCCCGCATCGCGGCAACACCATCCTCTACGATCCGGCGGGCAATGCCAAGCGCATGACCTGCATTTTCCACGCTTGGTCATTCGATACGCGTGGCAACTGCATCGACATCTCGCGCGCCGAGCAGGGCTACCAGAACCGCTACCGGAAAGAAGACAGCGGATTGCGCGCCGTCAAGACCGAGGTCGGCTTCGGCGGTTTCGTCTGGGTCAACCTTGACGATGGGAGCTGCACTCTGAACGAATACATCGGCCCGGCGCTGGACATGCTCGAGCCGCACATGCAAGAGCCGATGGAGGTGTTTCATTTCCACAAGGCGGTGGTCAACACCAATTACAAGCTGTGGCACGACACCAACAGCGAGTTCTATCACGACTTCTTGCACTACTTCAATCGCATCACCGGCATGATGCAGCCCGGGTACTACGACCGCAAATACGTCGGCTATCCGAATGGGCACGCGTCGGTCGGCTCAATGGAAATCAAGTATGACGCCTACGCAGGAAGCAAAGTCAGGAAAATCGGCTGGCCCGGCTTGGCACCCGGTGGCTGGATCCTGATCGACCTGTTTCCAGGTATGACCTACAACTTACGTACTTCGGTTCTGCGCATCGATACTTCGGTGCCGCTCGGCCCCGACAAGGTGATGATTGAATTTCGCGGCCTGGGTCTAAAGCGCGACACGCCTGAAGAACGCGCGCAGCGAATATTCGACCACAACACCATCTGGAGCCCGTTCGGCCGCAATCTGCATGAGGACCTTCTTGCCGTATACGGCCAGGGACGCGCCATGCACGAAGGCACCGACAGCCGCTGGGTGATCCACGGGCGCGAGGAGAACAACACTATCCACGACGAAATCGGCATGCGTCACTTCTATGCCGAATGGAGCCGGCGCATGGGGCGGCCTGCTTACGACCCATTCCTCGAAGGCCGGCGGGAACCGACTTTTGCCGCCGCCTGAGCAGGAAACCATGACCACGGATCAAAGGCAGCAAATCGAAGAGCTGGTTTACCAGAGCTGCTTGGCGCTGGACGAGCAAGACTTCAAGGGATACCTGGAGTTGTGCGACAAAAGCTTCCGCTACAGCATCACCGCGTTCAGCCCGGAGATCCGCAAAGACATGACTTGGCTCGATCACGACAAGTCCGGCATGGAAACGTTGTTTACCAACCTGCCGCGGCATAACAGCGACCATTCGCCGCTCACGCGCCACGCAACTGTCTACAGAATCAGCCGCGAAGGCGAGCGCGCCGAGGTCGTGTCTGCGCTGCAGGTGTTCCGCACCGCGCTCGATGGCGGAAGCACGGAGCTGCTCGCAGTCGGACGCTACCATGACACGATCAAGCTTGACGCGGACGCGCCCAAACTGCTTAAGCGCGTTGTCAAGCTGGTCACGCGCGAATTGGGCATCGGTCACCACATCCCGTTCTAGTCTAGGCATCCGGACCTTCCCAGCGTGCGCATCCAGGTCAATGCGAGAAACCGCGCTTATCAGTTTGAGGCTGCGGAAAAGGAGAAAATCCTCTACGCCGGTCTGCGCGCAAAAATCGAGCTGCCCTACGAATGCGGCACGGGCACCTGCGGGACCTGCAAGGCCAAGCTGATCGAAGGAAACATCGAGGACGGCTGGCCGGATGCACCGGGCAAGAAATACCTGAAATCCGAACTGGGCGAGTTTCTAATGTGCCAGTGTTCAGCGCAAGGTGATGTTGCTGCCGAGGTGTCCCAATTTGTTTACATCACTGACCCAGGTTCGTGTCCCGCAAGACCCATGACCGGCACGGTAGAGGCGGTCCGCGCACTTACCCCTGACGTAAAGGCGATCGACGTGGCCCTCGATGCGCCCTGCGATTTCGACGCCGGACAGTTCATGGTAGTAACCGCGCCCGGCATTCCCGGCCGACGCGGCTACTCCATGGTGAATTTCAAACGCCAAACGCGACAGCTCCAATTCGTAATCAAGAAAAAACCAGGCGGTGGCTTTTCCGAATGGCTATTCTCAGGCAAGGCAAAAGGGGCGCAACTCGATCTGATCGGTCCACTTGGCAAGGCCACTTTCTACCCCAGCCTGGCCAAGAACATCCTGTGCATAGCCGGCGGCAGCGGCATCGCGGGCATAATGTCGATACTCTCGCGTGCCTGTCAGGAATGCTATTTCGAGCAATACCAGGGCCACGTCTATTTCGGCGTGCGCTCGATTAAGGATGCATTTTACCTGGACGAGCTTGTCGCTTACCGCAAGCAATTCCCGCAAAAGCTGGACATTGTCGTCGCCTTCTCCGATGAGGATGTGCCGCCCGCAGCCGCGGAGAAATTTCCGCTGCTTCGCTTCGAGCACGGCTTGGTGCATGAGGTCGCCAAGCGCGGGATGGCCGGAAGGTACCAAAACCTGCGTGCCTACGTCGCCGGACCGCCGCCAGCAGTTGATGCCGCGATACGTATGCTACTGCTGGAAGCCAAGCTGACCGCCGACAACATACGCTACGACAAGTTCAGTTAAGGATCGCGATGACGAAACAAATCATCTGCAGGATAGGGGAGATACCGGCAGACAGTATAAAGGAATGCAAAACAGAGGGAGGAATGAAGCTGTTGGTGGCCAATTCCGGCAAAGAATATTACGCGGTGCAGGCGACCTGTCCGCACCAGGATGTGCCTTTGTGCGAAGGGCTGTTCGACGGCTCGGTGCTTACCTGCCACCAGCATTTGTGGCAATGGGACATTCGCAGCGGTGCGCCTTTGGGATTGGCTGAGGCGCCGCTCGAGGTCTATAATGTGTTCGTCGAGGGCGATGCGGTTTACGTCGACTCCCAGGGCGCGCTCAATGTGGGCGAGCTTTTCGCCGGCATCGCCGAGAGCACACTTGCTGCGCTGACGGCAATGGCGCGGCGCGAAGAATACGCCGAAAAATGCTTGCTGTATAAGCCCGGCGATCCGGCAGAAGATTTCTTCGTGCTAGACTCTGGCCGCGTCGAGTTCCAGATTGGGCGCGACGAACGCACCAGCCCGGCGGGTTTCATGCTGAAGAAAGGCGAAGTTTTTGGCTGGGCCGCGCTGCTGGAGAGCCAGCCTTACCGCATCGCGAGCGCCCGCGTGCTGGAGAAGTCGGTACTACTGCGCATCAACGGTAAGCGAACGCTGAAGCTTTTGGAATCGGATCCGGCGTCGGGTTATGTTGTCATGCGCCGGCTGTCGGCATTGATCGCGCGTTTCCTAGCTGCTCCCGGGGCCAAATAAAGGAGTGGTTTTCGCTGCAATTGTAGTTTCTTGGCGCTGGCGAAAGATAAAAAATTCGTGTAGTCCGGATAATTTCGCAAATTAACCACCAAGGAGGGAGATATGAAGATTAAACATCCGTCGCATTTCGCCGCGGCGCTCACGGCCGTTGGCATCGCTTTCGCTTTGCCAACTATGGCGGCCGACCTGAACTTCGGCAAACCCGGGGAACCGGTTAACCTCGTGGTTGGCTACCAGCCGTACTACACCGAAGCGTGGTCCGGCCTAATCATGCGCGACAAGAAATTTTACGAGAAATACTTACCGAAGGGCTCGACGGTCGAGTTCCAGATCGGCCTGCAGGGCGCGATCATCGTCAACAACATGCTGGCGGGCAAGCAGCATATCGGCTACTACGGCGACATGCCGGCGATCGTGTCCACCACCAAACAGGATGTTGCCGACATCCGGCTCGTGGCGGTGGCGGGCATGGGATGGGATCAATGCAACTCGTTCCTGGTGCGCACGGATGCGCCGAAGTTCGCGAACGACCAAGAAGCGATCAAGTGGCTGAACGGCAAGCGGGTCGCCGTGCCGAAAGGCAGCTGCACCGATCGCTTCGCGCAGGCTGTCTTCAAGAAAGCCGGCATTCAGCCGTCCGAGTACCTGAATCAGAACATCGAGGTCATCACGAGCAATTTCCGAGCCGGCAAGATCGACGCCGCCGTGATGTGGGAACCGACGACCTCGCGTCTGATTGCGGATGGTCTCGCCCGCAAGGTTGCAACCGGCGCATCGGTCAGTGAAAACGACGGCGGCTTCCTGGGCATGCGTGCCGATTTGATCAAGCAGCGCCCGGACGTGGTGAAAGCATGGCTCAACGCGGAGCTCGATGCGCAGGAATATTTCCTCAATCCCAAGAATGCGATGGAAATCGCCCAGATGGCGAAGGAGCAGACCACGGGCTTTTCCGAGCACGCGCTGTGGATGTCCGCTTTCGGCACGTACCCGAAAGAAGGTGGCGGGACGCCAACGCGCATCATTCTGCCCTATACGTTCACGCCGGAGGCGATGGAGCTGATCAAGCGCGCGACGTCGTTCCTGTACGAGATCAAGAGCATCAATACCCCGCAACTGCGGCCGGAGGCGGTGATGCCCGAGTTCACGCAGGCGATTCTCGCGGAACGCAAAGTCAAGGCGCCGCTCGGCGAAATCAAGCAGATGCCGGACTCCGCCTATAC
>DASPRE010000029.1:0-18686 GCA_035624615.1 Burkholderiales bacterium
GTACTTGACGTTGCGGGTCAACCTATGTTCGATGGATAATAGCTAAAGGAGAAAATCAGCTTGCCCGAAACCATGACACTGATCGGAGGGCGCTCGTCGCGGCAGGGCACTTCGCTCTGTGCCGGTAAGCTCGAAGCCGAATATATCGAGGTCTCTTCCATAGTAGAGATGAACGCAGAGGACATGGCGCGGCTCGGCCTCAAGGACGGCGACGCGGTACGTCTGCGTAGCGCCAGCGGTGAGGTGCAAGTCCGTTGCAAGGGGCGAACGACCAAGGATTTGCCGCCCGGACTGCTGTTCATTGCCTATGGGCCGCTTTCCAGCCAACTGATGGCAAGCGACACAGCTGGCAGCGGCATGCCGATCTCCAAGCACATCGAAGTAACGGTCGAACCGGTCTCCAGTTAATTTCAGGAGGGACGAGGAACATGAGCGACAACATTCGAATTATTAATGACGCCACCTGCACCTTCTGCGGGTGCGTATGCGACGACATGCACCTTACAGTGGATCTAGAAGCCCACAAGATAACGAAAGCGGAGAACGCCTGCGTGCTTGGGCGCGCCTGGTTCAAGGAGCATGGTATCGATGACAAGCGCCCCTTCGCGGTCATCGAAGGGCGGGAAGCGAGCACGGAGGAGGCGATCGAGGCCTCAGCACAAATTCTGGCCAATGCGCGCTTTCCCTTGATCTATGGGCTGTCCGACACTACTTGCGAGGCGCAGCGTCAGGCCTTGGCAATCGCCGACATGATCGGCTCCAACGTGGATACCACCACCTCGGTTTGCCATGGTCCCTCCGGCATGGCGTTTGAGGGAGTTGGAGAAAGTACTGCGACCCTGGGTGAGATCCGCAACCGCGCCGACCTCCTGGTATTTTGGGGAGGCAATCCAGCGGAGTCCCACCCGCGCCTGTTTACGCGTTATACGGTGACCGCAAAGGGAATGTACGTCCCGCAAGGAAAGAAAGACCGCACCGTCGTGCTGGTGGATGTGCGCCGCAGCCCTAGCGCGGCAGTGGCAGACATCTTCGTGCAGGTGAAACCCCAACGTGATTTCGAGGTGCTGTGGGCGCTGCGCGCGCTGGTCAAGGGTCGGCGGGTGGATCGAGCGATCGAACAGGTGACCGGCGTTCCTCTTGCGACGCTCGAAGACTTGGCGCAGCGCATGAAAAACTGCCGGTTCGGGGCGCTGCTGTTCGGCATGGGGCTCACCATGACGCGCGGTCGGCATTTCAATTCTGGGGCGTTGCTCGCGCTGGCCACCGATCTTAACGAATTCACCCATTTCGTAGCCAAGCCGGTGCGCGGCCACGGCAACGTTACCGGCGCGGACAATGTAGTTTCATGGCAGACCGGTTTCCCGTTCGGCATTAACCTGGGGCGCGGCTATCCGCGTTTCAATCCGGGCGAATTCACCAGCGCGGATGTGCTGGGGCGCGGCGAAGCGGATGCGGCGCTCATCATCGCCGCGGATCCCGGTGCCAATTTCTCGCACGCCGCCATCGAGCATCTGAAGCGCATCCCCGTGATCGTGCTGGATCCAAAGCTTACCCACACCGCCAAGCTGGCGCGGGTGGCGATCACCACTGCGACCTATGGCATCAGCGTGCCCGGCACGGTGTACCGCATGGACGATGTAGCCATTACCCTGCGGCCAGCGTTGCCCTCGCCCTACCCGAGCGACGAGCAAGTGCTGACCCGCATCAAGGAGCGTGTGCGCGAACTGCTCGGCGGGAACCGCGTTCCCGCGATGAGCGCCGCATAAGGCGGAAGAAAAACCCGGAGCCATCGTGCTGCATATCGCAAACGGTCGCGTGTATGACCCTGCGAATGGAGTCGATGGCAAAGTTCGCGATGTCTATGTCGCCAATGGCAAGATCGTAAAGGACCTTTCGCCGAAAGCGAAGCGCATCGATGCCAAAGGCATGGTGATCATGCCTGGCGGTGTGGACATGCATTGCCACATCGCCGGCCCGAAAGTCAACCTCGCGCGCAAGCTGCAACCGGAGGACCACCGGCACGATGTGCATCTGCGCACGGCGTTCACCCGTTCCGGCGTCGGCGGCACTGTTCCATCCACCTTCGCCACCGGCTACCGATATGCACTGCTCGGTTACACCACAGCCATGGAGGCGGCTGTGCCGCCTATCGGCGCCCGCCACACGATTGAGGAATTCCACGACACGCCCGTCATTGACAAGGGCTTCTACATAGTGATGGGCAACAACGTGCTGCTCTACAAGCTCCTGGAACAGGGACGGCGTGAGGAATTCCGCAACGCACTCGCGTGGTGGCTCGCGGCGACCAAAGCATACACCGCCAAGCTCGTCAATCCCGGGGGCGATGAGGCCTGGAAAGGCCGGCGCAACGCCAACATCACGAAGCTGGATGAGAAGATCGAGTCGTTCGAGTTGACGCCTCAGCAAGTAATCGGAGCATTGATCGAGGCGGTGGACGAGCTGGGATTACCGCATCCGGCACACATTCACTGCAACAACCTCGGGCACTCCGGAAATTACGCCACCACCCTTGAGACGATGCGCATCGCCGAAGGGCATCGCGCGCACATCGCGCATATTCAATTTCACAGCTACGGCGAGGTGCCCGGCAAGGCCAGCCACAATCCAACTTCGCGCGCAAAGGAAATCGCGGATTACATCAACACGCACCCGAACATCAGCGCCGACGTAGGCCAAGTGATGTTCGGCAAGTCGACGATCATGACCGCGGACGCGCCGCTCGCCTACATGCTTGCGCGCTTTACAGGCGGCAAATGGGTGAATTCAGACACGGAACACGAGTCCGGATGCGGCATCCTCCCTTTCGCCTACCAGGACAATGTGTATACCCATGCACTGCAATGGGCGATCGGACTTGAATTGTTTCTGCTTTCGAAAGACCCCTGGCGCATGGTGTTCTCCACCGACCATCCAAATGGCGGCTCGTTCATGAGCTATCCGCGGCTCATCCGCTTGCTGATGGACCGCGAATTCCGCAAGGAGCAGATGAGCAAGATCAATCAAAGGGCGTTGAAACAGTCAGCGCTCGCGGATGGCTTGGACCGCGAGTACACGCTCCAGGAGATTGCCATCGTTACGCGCGCGGGGCCGGCACGGCTGCTGGGCCTAACAAACAAAGGGCATCTCGGGCCGGGGGCGGACGCCGATATTACAATCTACGACGAGCTTGAGGACAAGGAACGCATGTTCGCAGCGCCGCGCCACGTGATCAAAGACGGGCAGGTCATCATCGAGGACCACGAATTCCGCGCGGATCATCAAGGGCGGCTGCTGCACGTGTCTCCCGATTACGATTCGAAAATTGAGGACGTGATCCGCCCGTTCTTCGACGATTATTATTCAATCCGCTTCAACAACTATGCGGTAGACGATAGCCACCTCGGGCCCCACGAGATCATCCCGACAGTCAAGCAGCGCTCAGCTGCAAGTAAACGGAGTAAAGGATGAAGAGTACGTTTTCTTCCGCGGGCGTTAGCGCCCCGCTCATTCGCAGCGGCTGGAAATGCTGATCAACGGCGTTACCGTGGTGGACACTTTTGCCGAGGCCTTCGCCATGTCGGGCGCACGGGTCCTTATCACTGCCGAGAACGAGAAATGGGCGGAAGCGGCGGCGCGCACCATGACCGGATTCGCGACTTCGGTAATCGGCTGCAAATGCGAAGCCGGCATCGAGCGCCTAGTTCCTGCCGGAGAGACTCCGGATGGGCGGCCGGGTGTGATGGTGCTATTGTTCGCTACCAGCGCCGATGGCGTGGGCAAGCGTTTGGTCGAGCGCATCGGGCAGTGCGTCATGACCTGTCCCACTACCGCCTGCTTCAACGCCCTGCCGAGCGAGAACACAGTGGTCGTTGGCGGCCTGCTGCGCTATTTCGGTGATGGCTTCCAGTTATCCAAGCTTTTCGACGGACGCCGTTTTTGGCGCGTACCGGTGATGGATGGGGAGTTCGTAGTGGAGGAGCGCTTCGGCGTTCAGCCCGCGGTCGGCGGCGGCAATCTGCTGCTTCTGGGCGAGGACATGTTGCCGACACTCGCTGCAGCGGAGGCAGCGGTCAATGCCATGCGGGCGGTTCCCGGCGTGATCCTGCCGTTTCCGGACGGCGTGGTGCGAAGTGGCAGCAAAGTCGGCTCTCGTTACAAGTCGGTCATAGCATCCACTAATGATGCCTATTGTCCGACATTGCGGGCGGTATCGAAAGCAACTGCGCTTGCCGAGGAGATCGGGTGCGTCCTTGAGATCGTTCTCGATGGCTTGGACCTGGAAGCAGTCCGCGAGGCGATGCGGCGCGGGCTGAAAGCGGCGGCGCAGCCAGGCGTGAAGCAGATCTCCGCCGGTAACTATGGCGGCAATCTGGGACAGTACAAAATTGAGCTCCGCAGCTTGCTATAGAGGGCAGATCGAATCAGTCAGCATGGACCACCCATTCAAAGCTATGACATGAGCCTTACACTTACTCTCCACACCCAACCGGATGTTCCTCTCGAGGCCGAAACGATTGTTCCGGAACGGTTCGAAGGAATGACTGCTGCACAGGTCGCTGCTGCCAAGGTCCTTTACGGCAACCGGCAGGCTGCACTCGGAGATTTTTTCCGGATCGAAGGCCGGCCTGACGGGGAGCTGCGCGTCGTCGGCGATCTTTTTCGGGTGAAGAGGATCGGCTCTGGCATGACGCGCGGCCGAATTATTATCCAGGGAAACGCTGGAATGCATCTGGGTGCCGCTATGAGCGGGGGCGAAATTTTGGTCGAGGGCAGCACTGCAGATTGGGTGGGTGAGGAGATGTCGGGCGGGCGAATCGTGGTGAAAGGCAACGCCGGTCATCTGGTGGGCAGCGCCTTGCGGGGCGAAAGCGTGGGCACGCGCGGCGGCGAAATCATTATTCATGGCAACGCCGGCAACGAAGTGGGCAGCGGCATGCGGCGCGGCCTCATTGCGGTGGGTGGAAGCAGCGGCGATTTTACTGGGGTCGGCATGCTAGCCGGTACGGTAGTGGTCCTCGGTCGGCTCGGAATTCGAACCGGCGCCGGAATGAAGCGCGGAACGGTTGCCTCGTGTTACCCAGCGGAACTGTTACCCACCTTCGCCTACGCCTGCACTTACCGCCCGGTAGCGTTGCGACTGGTGCTCGGTTACTTGCGCGGGCGCGGGCTTACGATCACCGACGAGCAATTCGCCGGCCGCTACCGGCGCTGGAGCGGGGATGCAGTCGAGACCGGCCGCGGCGAAGTATTGCTTCTGGAACAGGCCTGACCGGCGCGCCTGCGTTTCTGCATTAAACTTGTATCGCAAGCTGGAAAGCGAGGTCGCGTACCTTGTTTATCGCATGTTCCAATTTTTGGCCGATTGCACCACTCGCGAACGATCACGCCAAGCGTGGCTCAGCCGAGAATAATTGGTCTTCGAGGTGATCCCGCGCGTTCACAGCCTCCGTAGCGGGATCAAATCGCTCAATCAGCGAGGTACACCGCGCTTTTTAGCATTGCAATCGCGTCGGTGACAATGTCTCCCTGACCGTCGTCTGTCAGAACAGTAAACGTTACCAGTAAATTGCTAACGCGAACCATTCCCTTCGTCATATGTTTGTATTCATCTGGGCCGGGCGCACGATCCGTCGCCGAGAAGTAATACCCAGGGCCGGATGCGCCATCCAGCTTTTTTAACTCAATTGTTTCTTCCACCGATTCGGGCTGTGCCAGGTCTGCAGCTTGCAGGACCAGCTGCCGAATCCCCTCTTCTTTTGTTAGGGGCACGTCTTTTTCGGCCGGCCAGATCGGTGTTATCACTACCTCAAATACGGCTCCAGCTTTCGGCTTGAAAGTAATTGTCGGCGGCATATGGTTAGGCGGTTGCTGTATTTCGTCTTTCCACACCACGGGCACACTAAGCTGAATACTTCCATGATCGGGTAACTGGTAACGGCGTACGCTTACCTCGCCTGCTGCCACGACAACAACAGAGACGAAGAACGGCAAACAGAGCAAGGCTCCATAAAAACGCTTTGTATGATTCATTTTATTTGGTGCCACAGGTCGGACCCGTTATGAAGCAAGAATCTGCGACGCCAGTGTGATTTGCGCGCCGAAGCCCACCAAAAACGCAATCGTCCTGATCCAGGGCACGCGGCCGGTAACCGCCACGAGATGGACAACCCGCGCCCAAAAATACACCGCACACGCGGTCACAGTCACGCTATTGCTCAAGCCGAGGTCCTGGGCGGCCAGCACCAAGGCCGCGAAAACGACCAGATTTTCTACAGCGTTTGCATGCGCCTTTTTCATTCGTACCGCCCAAGCGGTCTGCAGTTTCGGGTTTTCCGGATAGCCAACGGTGTCAAGAAGACCCCAAACGAAGATGCGGTCCAGTATGTAGGGAATCCAAATCAGGGCGGTAAGTGTTGTCACCCAAACGAGATACATGAGTTCTGGTTTCATTGCTGGCTCCTTTTATTCAGCGGCAATCAGCCTGTAACGGAAATGCAGCCTGAAACGATACGCTATTTTGGTTGCCATTGCGATGTCTACAAATTTTCGTTGTGCGAACAATTCATTTCGCGTTTCTTGGTCCGAGCACCAGTCTTGCAGCAATCGTTTTCATGAAGTCAATTGGCAGTTGCTGCTCGTGGAAGAACCAGAAACTGAAGGAACAATAGGCGGGACGCCAAGCATGTTACGATATTAATCGCCCAACTTGCATTATTTCATAAATGGAGGCTGCTATGAACGATGACGTTGCCTGGACTCACGCCTTTGAATTAGTCAAGGAAATATTGCATTCGCAACCCCACTTGACCGCACCGATGACCCCTAATGCAAATACCGGAAGGCTCGTGGCTGAATTCATCTCGGGCATGCACGCGGAGCTAATGGCCTACATGAAGAAACGTCCGCCGATTCCAGGATAAGCAGAATGAGGGGGTCAGACTTGGTTGATGCTTAATGACCTCCTTCGGACCATGTTTCTCTTGCGGCCCGCAAACCTCGCCTTTACGATCCCGTAGTCCATCGCTGATTAGTACTGCCGCCCTGCTTCATGTATGGTTTTTCGGATGGGCGAAAGCAGATAGTCGAGGACGACGCGGCTAAGCTTCGGCGGCAACTTGGTGCCCTGGTTCGAAACTAGAAATTTGCTGAAGTTACCTTGCAACCACGAGCGTCCTCCCGCTTGCTGTTATTAAACCGACAGCGAGTTTCGCAGGGATTTGAATGAAGTTTCTGAGAGATCTCCTCGAGCGGGCCCCGGACCACGAGCTCGCTGCCCGCCTTTTTTTGAAGGGCTTGGCTCTGATTTACGCCGCGGCGTTCACCTCGTTGGCGGTTCAGATTAATGGACTGGCGGGTCCCGAGGGCATCCTGCCGTTTCAACAGTTTCTGGATCGGGCCTTCGACGAAGATGGCTATGTCGCGTTGTGGCGAATACCCACGTTGTTCTGGCTCGTCAGCAGCAAGGCAGCGCTGCAAGGCGCCGCGATTGCGGGCGCGGGACTCGCGCTGTTGTTGCTGCTGGGCGTGGGTAGACCGCGGCCGATTCTGATCCTGCTTTTCGTGTTGTACTTGTCGCTTTACCAAGCAGGGCAGATTTTCATGATCTTCCAGTGGGACTACCTATTGCTTGAAAGTGGTTTTTTGGCGATCTTCTTGGTCGGCGCGCCGACACGGCTGGTCGTGCTGCTATACCATTGGTTGCTGTTCCGGCTGCGTTTTCTGTCGGGGTTTTACAAGCTCGCGAGCGGCGATCCGTCCTGGCGCCACTTCAAGGCACTGAATTACTATTTTGAAACGCAGCCGCTGCCGCATGTCGGCTCCTGGTATGCGCACCAGTTGCCGGAATGGGTGTTGAAAACCGGGGTTGGTTTCACGTTCTTCGCCGAACTGATCGTGCCGTTCTTCATCTTCCTTCCGCGCCCGTTCCGCATCTTCGCGGCCACCACCACGATCCTCGCGCAACTGTTGATTATCGCCACCAGCAACCACAATTTCTTCAACCTTCTGACAATCCTCTTGTGCCTGTTCGTACTGGACGACCGGATCCTGCGGCGCATTCTGCCCGCGCGATTCGTGAACCGGCCGGTGCAGCCCGGCGCACCGCATCGTCCCGGCTTGGTGCTGAGGACGCTGACCAGCGCGAGCGCAGCCCTGATTCTGGCGCTGAGTGTGGGTACGTTGTTGACACGGGAAGCGCGGCGTCCGCTGCCCCAAGTACTCTACGAGTTCACCGCGATTGCGCCCTCCTTTGGCATCGGCAATCTGTTTCATGTGTTTCCGACCATGCAGACCAAACGACAGGAACTAAGAATTTTCGGAAGCTACGACGGCGTAGCCTGGGAGGCCTATGAGTTCCGCTATAAACCGGATGCCTTGGACAAGGCGCCGCCATTTGTCGTCCCGCACCAGCCGCGTCTGGACTGGATGATGTGGTTTCTACCGACCCAATGGCCGGACACGAGCTATTGGCTCGAGCCGTTTCTGGAGGCGTTGCGGCAAAATAGGCCCTCGGTGACGAGGCTCCTTGCTCGCAATCCATTCGAAGGAAAACCGCCGCCACGCATGCTGCGGGTCCTCGCGTACCGATACCGGTTCACCACGCCGCAGGAACGGGCGAGCACCGGCAATTGGTGGAAAGCTGAACTCCTGGGTGAATACCCTGACGTGTCGCCACGGCGGCCTTAACGCGCTTCGCTCGAACAAGATCGGCGAAGGGTGTTGAAATGTTGGTTTTCTCGTTTTTTGATTTCGCGCTGGTTGATGACCTTGCTGAACATGGTGTATTGCACGACCAAGTACCGATCGATTTCAGTCAGGGCTGCCGATTCCTATCGCGCTATGAACGCGTGAATTTGCGCAACAACGGCAGCGCCCTCGCCGATCGCACCGGCGACGCGCTTGACCGATCCCGCACGAACGTCGCCGATCGCGAAAACTCCCGGCACGCTGGTTTCAAGCGGCTGGCGGCGGTCGTTTGGTCCCCGTGCGTCCGCGGTCTCCAGATCACTGCCGGTCCTAACGAAGCCCTTGTCATCGAGGACGACGTTACAATCTTTAAGCCATTCGGTTGCCGGATCAGCGCCCAAGAACAGGAACACGTTGCGAATCGGGCGAGTTTCTTCATGGCCTGTATCGCGGTGTCGCCAGCGGACTGACTCAAGGCCCGAATCGGCTAAGCCGGTCACTCCGACGATTTCGGTCCGGGTGCGTAGCTCGATGTTGGGGATTGCGGCGAGACGGTCTATCAGATATTTCGACATGCTCGCTGCCAGTCCCACGCCGCGGATCAGCATCCATACCTTCGAGGCATGCCCGGAAAGAAACACTGCGCCCTGTCCTGCCGAATTGCCACCCCCTACTAGCACCACTTCCTCTCCAGCGCACATTTTTGCTTCGATGGGCGAAGCCCAGTACCAGACGCCGCGCCCTTCCAGCGACTGGAGATTAGCGCAATCCGGACGACGATATTGCGCGCCGCTCGCGATTACCACGGTGCGGCTTCGAGTAAGGCGTCCGTCCGCGAGCTGCAACGCTATTGGATCGCTGCTATCGGAACGTCCACAGTCAAGGCGTACGACTTCGGTGGGAATCAGCATGCGCGCACCGAATTTCTGCGCTTGGCTATATGCGCGCCCCGCCAGGGCTTGCCCTGATATGCCGGTCGGAAAACCGAGATAGTTCTCGATTCGCGCGCTGGCGCCGGCCTGACCGCCGAAAGAACGCGCATCGATCACGATCACCGATAATCCTTCCGAGGCGGCGTATACCGCAGTCGCCAATCCCGCAGGACCTGCCCCGACAACTGCTACGTCGCATACGAAATCTTCAACGTCTGCATCAAGCATGCCGATGCATTCGGCGAGTTGTCGCTCTGAGGGATTACGCAACAGAGTTCCATTGGAACACGCGACCAGCGGCAAGTCTTCAAGGCGTGGGGCATAGCGATCGATAAACGCTTTCGCGTCTTCATCACTCGCTGGATCGAAAAGCGAGTGCGGATAACCGTTGCGGGTCAAAAATCCGCGCAGCCTTACCACGTCGGGCGCTTCCGGCGAACCGATCAACACTGGGCCGCCAGCGCCAGTCTCGATCAGACCTACGCGGCGAAGGATCAGCGCGCGCATGATTTTCTCGCCAAGCTCCGCTTCTGCAACCAGCAAAGCGCGCAGCTGGTCGGGGACTATCAACAGCGCTTTAACGTCACCAACTGCAACACCATCTACGAATGCGCGTTTGCCCGAGAGCTGTCCAACTTCGCCCGAAAACCCACCCGAGCCGAGCTCTGCGATCGTGAACTCATTGCCGTGCCCATCGCGCGCCAATACTCGCATCGCTCCGGAGAGCACGACGAATACGCCAGGGCTCGGTTTACCGGTTTCGAACAGGTATTCGCCGTCGGAATAATGCCGAACTACGCCAAAGCGCCGCATGCGCGCAATTTCCTCATCGCCGAGGATGGGAAACATTTGCGCCCCACGCGCTTTAAGCGTTGGTGAAGGGTAGGGATCAGCCATTAAGGCGCAAATGCTCGCGAATCATTTGAGCTCCAATACCAGTTCGTCGATGTAGCACCAACTCCAGTCTTCCCCGGGCTCGAGCGAAGTAATAATTGGATGTTTCGTTGAATGATAGTGTTTGGTGGCATGCTTGTTCTTGGAATCATCACAACAGCCCACATGCCCGCAGCTCCGGCAAAGCCGCAGGTGCACCCAGGTATCTCCTATCGCAAGGCATTCCTCGCAGCCTTGGCTGCGCGGCCGGTCAGTGTTTACTGATTTTAGGTGACTACACTGAATTGACATGCAACCTCGTACTCACTTTCGTATACGTAGTCTCGTTCCCGCGAATCAGACCCGCAATGCCGCCTCAACGCCGATTTCCAATAAGTGCAATCCAAATGAAACGTCTTGAACTGCTCCGTTGATGAAAAAAGTGGGCGTGGCACGAACTCCGCTCCGTTTGCCGCCCTCGATGTGCTCCCGGATCCGTTGCAAGGCGATCTCATCGCTCACCTCCGCACTAAAGCGTGCCACATCCAGTTCCAGGCGTTCCGCGTAGCCGCGCAATTGCCTCATCTTGAGGTACTGCTGATTTTCGAACAGCAGGTCGTGCATGGGCCAGAACTTGCTCTGCGTACCTGCCGCTTCCGCTGCGAGCGCGCAGTGCAAAGCATGCGGATGAATTTCCTCCTGCGGAAAATGGCGGAAGACCAAACGAACCCGACGAGGATATCGATCCAGCAGCAATTTGACCGCCGGCGCCGCCTGCTTACAGTTAGGGCACTCGAAGTCCCCATACTCGACGATGGTCACTGGCGCATCCGCCGCGCCGCGGATGTGATCAACGGCGCTGACCGGCACTGCCAAATCAATTTTTCGGTTTCTGTTCATGCCACGATACCGGCCTCGGGGTGAAACGATCTCACCGCTATTACGCCAAGCACGACGAAGCCCACCATCACTATAGCTTGAGCAATGATGAAGGGCGGGTCAGATTGTGTCGGCGCCAAGGCGTTTAAGAAAGGTACCTTTAGAAACGCCTGAACGACTCCGACAAATACATTGAGATAAAGAGCCAGCAGTGCACTCGCCACATAAATCCAGCGCCACTTTCCCGCGACACGATAAACGTAGAGCGCGACGATCGCGATTGCCAGAGCGATCAGCGAAATGATTCCGACGATATGTGATGGCAGAATGTGATCGCGCGGAAAGGGGAACCCGGTTAGGCTCGTCAGCGCCGTGGTTGCGAGAAAAACCGCAGTCCAACCCCCGAGATTTTTTGAACTCAACATGTTGAACACGACGACGGCCCCCGAGAAAATTCCCACAAGGCTCAGAATAACGTGCAACATCGTAAACGCAGATACCGACAGTCCCAATATCATTTCACACCTCCCCTTAGAGACATTAAACCGAACTCAGCTATTCAATCGATTGAACTCCCCGACCAGCATGAAAACGCTTGCTTGAAATTTTCGTCAATAGCACCGAGGTGCTTTTTTCCGGATGCTCAATCGTTCACGCCTTGATGAACGCCAGGAGATCCGCGTTGATCGTTTCGGCGTTTGTGGCAGGCATGCCGTGCGGAAAGCCTTTATAGGTTTTCAAGACGGCACCCTTCACCAATTTGGCGGTCAGCGGTCCGGCATTCGCATAAGGCACGATCTGATCGTCATCGCCATGCATCACCAGCGTCGGTACCGAGAATTTTTTGAGGTCTGACGTGAAGTCGGTCTGAGAGAAGGCCACAATGCCGTCGTAGTGCGCCTTCGCGCCTCCCATCATGCCCTGGCGCCACCAATTCAGAATGAGGCCTTGCGATGGCTTCGAGCCCGTGGTCGAGCAATCCGGGACCTTCGGGGATTGTCATAGTAATAATGAATCCTGTTCCCCGTTCAACGCTTCGGGTACTCCGTGAAAACGTAATCTCTCGCCTTGACTATCGTGTGGCACGCGAACCCGCACTTGGCGTCGTTCCCCTGTGGCGGCTCGTCAGTTGTAGTGCCAGGTCTGAACGTATCAGACGCGGCGACATACTCGAACTCGGCATATCCCCATCCGCCGCTGTCCGCGAACCGCTTGCTATCCTTCACCATGAAGTCGACGTCGTGCAAGGTACCCGGCACCGTCGGCTGACCGGGGTACATCTCGTTCTTTTTGGGGATCCAATGAATCTTCGCCATCTTGGAGCCATCGGGGAAAGGCTTGCCATTGTCGGGAACGCCGGCCTGGTAGGCGTTAATCATCACGGGATTAACGAGAATCACAGCGATCAGGCCTCCATTCTCACTGATGCTGACAACCTGCCATTTTTCGTATCCCCTGAACTCAGAGAACGCGAGCCCGCCCGGCACTCGCAGACTGTACTTGTCCTGCGCGGAAATCGCCCTGCTGCCCAAGATGGCGAGCGCTACCATAACAATCGCAATAATCAACATGCTTTTGCTCTTCATCGCCAGCACCTCCTTTGTCAAGTTTGGCTTCCTTACTTCTTCTTTACCAGTTGTTTCTTAATGCCACCGCTGGGGTGGCGATACGTACATTCGCCTAGCCCGACTTGAGTTGAGACCTGTCGATCGGCAGTTTACGCAATCGTTTTCCGGTCGCCGCAAAGACAGCATTCATCACCGCCGGAGCGAGCAAGCAGGTACCCGGTTCACCGATTCCGCCTGGTGCCTCTGCACTGTTGATAAGGTACACCTCGATTACCGGCGCCTCATTGACGCGCAGAACCGGATAGGTGTTGAAGTTAGCCTGTTCCACGCGGCCGTTTTTCAGTGTGATCTCGCTGTAAAGGGCTGCGGAGACCCCAAAATTGATCCCACTCTCCATCTGCGCTTTTACGGTATCGGGGTTCACAATCTGTCCACAGTCCACCGCGCAAACCACACGCCGCACCCGGACTTCGCCCTCTTTCGAGACTGACACCTCCGCGACTTGGGATACATAACTGCCCATGGCGTACCCGACGGACACACCACGGCCGCTATGGCTGGTCATCCTTTGACCCCAACCGGCCTTTTCCGCCACCAAATCGAGTACCGCTCTGGCGCGTGGCGATTTGTCTAGAAGCGCACGGCGATACTCAACCGGATCCTTCTTGGCTGCTGCGGCAAGTTCGTCGATGAAACTCTCGACCACGAAGATATTGTGCGTGGGCCCAACCCCGCGCCACCATCCGGTGGTGATACCCGGCGGCTCTTGACGGACATATTCCACCAGCATATTGGGGAAAGCATAAGGCGGCTCTGCTGCCCCATCTACGGCATCTCCGTCAAGTCCGTTCTTGAACGCTCGGGGCAGCCATCGCGCTAGGATCGAAGAACTCGTGACCCGATGGCTCCACGCGATCGGCATGCCCTGCTCGCTTAGGCCGGCGGCAAGACGATCGTAATAATAGGGTCGGTAAACGTCATGTTGGGTGTCCTCTTCGCGAGTCCACACCACCTTCACCGGGCTATCGACTTGCTTGGCGATCTGCGCAGCCTGAAAGATAAAATCTACGTCTAACCGTCGGCCAAAGCCGCCGCCCAACAAATGGTTGTGCACTTGTACCTTCTCCAGCGGTAGCCCAGTCGCCTCCGCGGCCGCAGCCTGGGCGCGGGCCTGGACTTGAGTCCCTACCCATACGTCGCATCCGTCCTTGCGTACGTGTACTGTGCAGTTGATCGGCTCCATGGTGGCGTGCGCCAAAAGCGGACACTGGTAGACTGCCTCAATCTTTTTCGCGGCACCCGCCATGGCTTTCGCGAAGTCGCCCTCTTTGCGCGCGACCACCCCTGGTTTCTGCGAGGCTGATTCAAGCTGCTGAACAATGTCGGCGGTACTGAGCTTTGCGTTCGGACCCTCGTCCCATTTGATGTCGAGTGCGGCCAAGCCCTGCTTAGCGGCCCACATGTGGTCACCCACCACGGCCACGGCGTTTTCAAGGCGCACCACTTGGCGTACGCCCTTGATCGATTTCGCCTTGGCTTCGTCGACGCCTGCCAGTTTGCCGCCAAATACCGGACAGGCCGCGACCGTGGCTATCTTCATGCCCGGCACCCTGACATCGATGCCGAACTGCGCTGTACCGTTCACCTTCTCCGGCGTATCCAAACGCTTGGCTGCTGTCCCGATGAGCTTGAAGTCTTTCGGCTCCTTGAGCACAACTTTTTCCGGCACCGGCAATTTTGCGGCTTTCTCAGCCAAGTCTCCGTAGCTAAGTTTGCGGCCAGTGGGCACATGGATCACTGCGCCATTTTCAGCACGGCAGGAATTCGAGTCTACATTCCAGGTCTGCGCCGCAGCCGACACCAGCATGGCGCGAGCGCTGGCCCCGGCTTGGCATAGCGGCTTCCAGAACCCGCGCACCGAGGTCGAGCCTCCGGTCGCTTGAAACCCCAGCAGCGGATTGCCGTAGAGCTTATTATTCGCTGGCGCCGCCTCAACGCGAACTTGGCCGAGCCCTATTTCCAGTTCCTCGGCGAGTAGCATTGGCAGCGAAGTGTAGGTACCCTGGCCCATCTCGCATTGCGCCACGATCAGCGTCACCTGACCGTCGCGCCCAATACGGACAAAACCGTTCGGAACAAATTCTTCTGCTCCCGCCTCCCCGGCGGCGTCGGCGTCGCGCATGAAGTCCGGCAGCGTAAAGCTCAGCAGCAAGCCACCCCCTGCCGCCACGGATGCCTTCAAAAAACTGCGCCGGGAGAAACCGATTTCTCCAACCGGGTCCATATCAATCGTCTCGCGATTTAGCAAGTGCTTGAGAATCATGGTCAGTCTTCCTTCGCAGCGGAGAGTTTGATTTGCGCTGCGTGTTTGATCGCGGCACGAATCCGGCTGTACGTACCACAGCGGCAGATATTGCCTGCCATGGCAGCGTCGATTTCGGCGTCATTGGGATTCGGATTGCCTGCGAGTAGTGCTGACGCGGACATGATCTGGCCTGACTGGCAGTAGCCGCATTGAACGACTTCCAAATCGAGCCATGCTTTCTGAATCTTCTTGCCTGCAGTCGTATTACCGATAGCCTCGATAGTCGTAATTTTCTTACCGGCCACAGCCGCGACTGGCGTGACGCAGGAACGTATAGGCTGGCCGTCAAGATGAACGGTGCAGGCACCACACAGTGCGGCGCCGCAGCCGAACTTGGTGCCGGTCAGGCCAATCACGTCGCGCAATGCCCACAACAGTGGCATATCCTGAGGCACGTCTATCGTGACATTACGACCGTTGATATTAAGAGTTTCCATTGACCAACCACCAATAAAGACGGAAGCCGCTGCCAGCTCACCCGAGACATCGTCGCGTCGGCTTGATTCGAAAACGCGCCAGACCCGCTGTTGCGTATACACGAGTTGAGTTCACGATTTGACGCTCTGGTTTGCGATGATTGGCGACCGACCTGGGAGATAAAATGATTGCTTGCTGTCAGCGCGAAACAATGAAGGCAAAAATCCCATTTTGTCAATACGGAATATCAGAACATTTGTGATCAGACCTTGAATATGTCAGTTTTGTCATAATTTTATTCCCGGCCAGCATACGACCTTGCCCACGCAGCCAAGGCAACCGAGGGGCAACGTCAAACTCGCTTGCCGATGCTGTGCGCCGAAAGAAAAACATCGATGCGCCTCGCAATCTCGTCCGCTGCCTCATCGAGAGCAAAGTGCCCGGCCTCCAGCAGGTGGATCTCTGCATCGGGAACGTCGCGTCCGTACGCGGTCGCGCCCGCGACCATAAAGGAGGGATCGTACTTGCCCCAAACCACTAGTGTCGGTGGCCGGTGCGACCGCAGGTATTGCTGCCACCGTGGGTATGAGGCTACGTTGTTGCGATAGTCGTAAAACAGATCGAGCTGGATGCGATCCTGGCCTGGTTGTAACAGGAACGCGAGTTCGTCAGTCCACAGATCGGGGCTATAGCGATCTACATTCGGCGATGTCCCGACATGCCGGAGCCGGGTCGCCTCCAGGGAGAGAAAATTCTCGCGTAGCTTGGCTTCGTTCGACGCGCGCTCGGCCCAGAATGCACGCCGTGCCGCCCACAGTGGCCCCAGACCTTCCTCGTGTGCCACGGCATTTTGCACAATGAGCGCCTGGACGCGCTCGGGGTGCGCGAGTGCCAAGCGGAAGCCGATCGGTCCGCCGTAGTCCTGGAGGTAGAGCACGTAATGGCCTAGGCCGAGAGCCTGCGCGAAATGATCCGTCACCTGCGCAAGATGATCGAAGGTATAAGAGAAGCGCTCCGGCGGTGGCGCTGCGGAGTGACCAAAGCCGGGAAAGTCAAGCGCGACTAAATGATAGCGGCTGCTCAACAGCGGGAATAGCGGATCAAACATTCGCGAGGAAGATGGAAAGCCATGCAGCAGCAGAATGACAGGCGCGTCGCTACGGCCAGCCTCGCGATAGAAGATCTCCAGATTGTCGACCTTCTTCTTATGATATGTAACGCTCATTGACTGAGATCATTCGTTTCAGTTTTCAAATAAGACTCGGGGCAGGTCTTGAATCTTGAACTTTCCGTCGCCGTTTATATCACATTGCTCAGCATGGGGCATTCAAGTTTCAAGTTACTGGGTATAGGGAGGGATTATCCATGAACCGATTGGGTATTACATTGTTGCTGGCGGCACTCAGCGGAAGCGCAGCGGCGGAATGGGTGCAGGTTGCCAGCAATGAAAAGTATATTGCCTACGTTGACCCCACCACCATCACCAGGTCAGGTAGCATGGTTAAGATGTGGAGCCTGTTGGACTATAGCACCGCACAAGAGGCACCGAGTGGCAAGGTGTATATGTCGGGAAAGATACAGCATGAATACGACTGCCAGGCCGAAAGGCTCCGTCGCCTTTACTATTCATTGCACTCCGGGCAGATGGGCAGCGGGGACACTATATTTACAGATTCAGGTGAGGGCAAATGGAGTCAAATTTCCCCTGAAACCGCTGGCGAATATTCTTGGAAGTACGCCTGCGGCAAGAATTAAACTCGCGCCTCAAACGATAGACAGAGGACGTAAACGTCGGCGAAGCCAAAGGATAAAACAGATTAATCTGGACTCTTGGGAGAGATGACGATGCGAATGACGCTAACTCTAGTTCTGCTTTTGCTGACATGCTGCGTTGGTGCCAATGTTTTCAAAACCGGATACGGGTTGCACAACGAATGCAATAATGAATCCTCCAAGGCTCAATCATATTGTCTCGGCTTTGTAACCGGCGTGGCCGAGGTTTTGGATAGTAACGCTGTCAATGGCTATAGTGCCTGCATTCCTAATAACGTTAATCAAGGCGAGGTTCGGGATATTGTCGTGAAATTTCTGGAAGACCACCCTGAGTTGCGGCATTACGAAGCTCATGTACTTATTGCGCGAGCATTGAGCGAAGCCTTTCCTTGTCCCAAAAAGTAAATCAGCAGTCGAAGGAAAAGGATAGGATGTGTTTGCGAGGGGAGTACGCCGCAGGGCGACACAAAAAGGATTCCTAAAAATAAGGTTGCGCGTCCCCTATACGTTCTTCCGACTTTCTCTTCTGGTGCCTGCGCATATGAACAGCTGCATTGGCTTAGCGCTCGCGCCCCGCCTCGTGCATGGTTTTCTGGATGGGCGAAAGCAGATACTCAAGAACCGTACGGCTGCCAAGATTGATTTCAGCAGAAACCTGCATTCCCGGGCTTAAATGGTATTTCGCGCCGTCCCGCTCAAGATACGGCGCTTTCAGCGATACAATTGTGCGGAAGCCACTCTGCGCCGGGTTCTCGCTGCCCGGATTGTTCTTGTCCGATTTCGCTGCCGGTACTTCGCTCGCATCAGGGCTGACCTGCAATACTTCTCCACTTAACATGCCGTACTGCTGGAATGGATAAGCGGTGAATTTCAATTTCACGGGCTGCTTGGGCCGCACGAAGCCTGCGTCGAGATTGGTGACCCACACTTCCGCCTGCATTGGATCATTGCGCGGAACCAAAGTAAGCAGCACCGTGCCGGGAGAAACCACGCTGCCCACGGTATGCGTGGCGAGATCTTTGACGATGCCGTCTTGCGGCGCCCGTAGCTCCAAGAGCGCATGCTTGTGCGATTCCTTTTCCCAGTCCTGCTGCAGTTTCTCGTATTGTCCCTGGGCTTCAACTTGCTCGTTCTGCAACTGGCTGCGGTAGGTGGAAGTAATCTGCGCGATCTTTTTTTCCGATTGCGCGATGC
>DASPRE010000043.1:0-17012 GCA_035624615.1 Burkholderiales bacterium
CAAGGCATCCGGTTTGGACTTGTCCGGACACAGCAGCGCCACATAGGCATAGCGCTCGGCAGGCGCTTCCATGGCGAGCTTCGGTGAAGGATAAAAGCTGGGGTCACAGCGCAATTGTTCTGCCATGGTTATCCTCCTTCAATGCACGAGAAAAAAGATGATGGCCGATGGCACTATACCGCATGGTACCCTCTCTTTGTCTACTCTGGGTGAAACCTGCCCGCGCGCCCCGACAAGGCGACGGACCGTTGGTTCGCATCCAGCAGCGCTAATGCTTACAGCAACTTGGCCGTTAGCGGTTCCTTGTGCTAGGTATAGAAACGAGTAAATATCCCAATTTAGTTTGGTAGAATTAACAACTTACCACGCGCAAGGATCGATTGCGTGGCACTTGCTCTGGTCATACACCCAATGTCCAATCAACAACTTGTTTCGTTGCAGACGGTCAGTTGTGCAGGATTGAAACCGACCACTCAATCGTGCCCGACGCTGCGCCTGAAACCTCGACTGCCATGAAGACTAGTTCCGCATCGGTTCACCGGATCGAACTTCATCTGCACGACCTGGCCCAATTGTTCAATTCGATGGACCCAACCCCTTTTCTTCATAAGGACCTCGATCCCGAGGCAGAGGAATTCATCGAGAGCTGGGCGCTGGAGTTCCCACCCGAAAGCCGCATCCATATTGCTATTCACCTGGAGCAACTTCCGACTGAAGGCGACGCCAGTGCGCTAGTTAACGAGGCGATACACAATTATTATGATTACAAGGTCGGGCTTGCGCGTCGAGGGCTTCACAGGCTGTTGCGCGAAGGACGAAAAAGTCTTGTGATCGGGCTTAGCTTCCTCGCAATATGCCTTCTGGCTGCCAATGCGATTGAGCAATTCACCACCGGTACTTTTCTGACCATCGTCCGCGAAAGTCTTACGATCGGCGGCTGGGTGGCGATGTGGCGTCCATTGGAGATATTTCTTTATGACTGGTGGCCGGTCACGCGGCGCATTCGGCTTTACCGAAGCCTAAGCCACGCGCAAGTTCACATAACGCACGGCAAATAATGGCGGAGTGGGACCATTGCCTTCCCAGTGCCCCGGAAACATCTATTTGTTACCCAATTAACAAGGCGCCGGCCACACTATTTTTCCCTTTTAACTACTGACGCGTTGGAAAGCGTTAAGGCTTAGCGAAGCGCCGCACAAGGCAAAAAGGAGTTTTGGTCACCAAGGCAGCATTTGAATTTCCGCGAGCGGGCGAGAGCCGGGTTCGCACATCGGGTGAGCGCGCAGATAGTGTGCAAATCCAAAATAGCCTAACTGCTCAAGCTTTTGGGCAAACTCGCTTATCGAGTTCTTTTCCTGGTCAGGCAAACCAAAAACCTTTCTGGCGCGGAGCAAAAAATGCTTAAGCCTTGCATCGTGGCGTTCTTGGCTAAATCGATATTCGTTCGCCGTTTGCGCCTGTCTAAAGCCTTCCGCGGCAACTGAAATATCGAACTCATATTCATGCTGCTGCATGACA
This sequence comes from Burkholderiales bacterium, assembly GCA_035624615.1. Classification (GTDB taxonomy): domain Bacteria; phylum Pseudomonadota; class Gammaproteobacteria; order Burkholderiales; family JAHFRG01; genus JAHFRG01. The sequence goes on from DASPRE010000043.1 coordinate 1,519, forward strand.
CCTCCAATAGAGATATCGTTTGTTCAAAATGCAGCAAACAGTTTGATCGTGAAATAAGAAACTTTAATGAACATTTATTGATTTTGTTGTCATAGTTTGAAATTAAGATTTGGCGCCAAGTATGCGCGGGATGCGGGATAGTCAGCGTGGTATACGCCGATCTCCGTCTGCTCAGCAACAACATCTCGGCTGCCATGGCTGGCAGTTCCGCAATAACAAAGCGCGGCACCTCGCAGGAAAGGTAAATAAAATCGGACGATGCTGGGCGGTTAAGGCAAGCAGCGGGTTGCCGGAAATCGAATGGCAAAACTGCTTCCTTTCCCAGGCGTGCTGTTGACAGAAAGTTCTGCCTGATGCCGCAGCACCACGTGCTTGACGATCGCAAGTCCGAGCCCGGTGCCGCCCGTGTCGCGCGACCGGCCTCGGTCAACGCGGTAAAAACGCTCAGTGATGCGCAGAATATGCTCAGGCGCAATGCCGATGCCTGTGTCGCTTACTTCGAACTCGGCCCGATCGCCCGCATTGTACCAGCGCAGGGTTATATTGCCACCGCGCGGCGTATAACGGACGGCGTTGCTTGCTAGGTTGCCGAATGCACTGGCAAGCTCGGTTTCACTGCCCAGGATTCTAGTGGTGGAGTCGATTTGCAGATTGATCTGCTGCGATCCGGCGCTCAATCCAAGTGCATTTTCATAAGTGCTTCGGAGAAGCGCCGCAATATCCACCGGCTCCTCCTTTAGTGGATTCTGTGGGCTTTCAAGCTGAGAAAGCGTCAACAGGTCATTGACCAGACGTTGCATGCTATCAGCCTGGGTTTTCATGAGCTTGAGAAAGCGCGGCACTTCAGGATCCTCCGGCGGCATGGTTTCCAAAGTTTCTAGGAAACCGCACAGCACGGTAAGAGGGGTGCGCAATTCGTGCGAGACATTGGCGATAAAATCCCGGCGCATCGTTTCCACCTCTTCCAGCTTGGAGATGTCGCGCGCAACAAGCAGTTTCTGCTCGGCGCCGTAAGGTATGATTTGTAGCGCCAGCGTGAGCCGTGGATCGCGCGTTGGTTTAACTATCAGCGGTTCACCGAAATGGCCATGAGCGACGAACTCGATGATCTCGGGTTGACGTACCAGATTGGCAAGCGGTTTGCCAATATCATGCTCCGGGTTCAGCCCTAGATAGCTGGTGGCATGCCAGTTGAACCATTCAATGTGGTCATCACCAGTAAGGATTACCATGCCGTCGGGCATCGCTTCAGCGGCCTCACGCATCCGCGCCAGCGTGGCAGCAAGGTTTTTTTCCGCCTCTTTGCGATTGCGCGCACCCCGGTGAAGGTTTGCAAATACCTGCTCCCATACCCAGCTGCCCAGCGGTACCGGCATGTCCATGTCGCTCAGCGTCCAGCGCTCCAACTGAACGAGGTGGTGGGTATGGTAGAAAACTAAAAGTAGGGTGGCGATGGCGAATATGATAAGCGCCGCAATCAATCCAAACAGCAGACCGCCAAGAACAGAAATCGCCAGGATGATTCCCAGCGCTGCGACGCTGCGATTCCAGAGGGAACTCATCAAATGGACTTACCGATGAGAAGAGAACGGCTAACGCGCACCGTCGTGATTAGTTTATGTAGCTGCACCGCTGCAAGGCTAAACGCAAACGGCGGATTTGCATACCCACTGTACCTGCTTCGAAAAATACGCGATCGCCCCAGACTTGATAAGCGCTTGTGAACGTGATTATACACGATCGATGTGGGCGTCATGAAAAAGTGCAGCGAGCGGGCGTTCGGGCGGGCCGCATGTGAGCACTTGCTTCCTACATAAAGCTGATGAGACTGAGTCAAGCGGCAACGCCAGCGTTATGGATCCAGGCATTGTGCTAAGCGCCTGACAGTTGAAGTTTCTTTCTGTTGGGGGCTTTAAAACTCCCTTCGAATGGTTTAATTGTGAAGGGCAAATTGGCGTTGATGGCACTCGTAATATTTTAATAATTATTTGGCAAAAATCCGCTGGGGGCGTTCTTCAGAAGCCCAAAAATGGAACTTTATCCGCGTGTGTGTTAAAATAAAAAAACTCCACAAAGGCGAAATTATTTGCCTTTACTTGCTAATTAATGCATCGGCAAGGCAGTCTTTTTGCATGTCTCGATAAGGAAACCTAGACATCCGCACAGCGAAAAAACCGATTTACCTTCGCTGACACTCCGGTACACAAACACAGAGGGATTAAGTAGCAGAAGCATATTTTTTAGTGCGGGCACAAATGCCGTGGCGCCTCGACGGAGTTTCCGACCCAGTGGTCAAATGCTGTTTCGCGACTCAGGTTTTGTGAATCCGAAGTGCTTCCAAGATTCAGGCGCGGCGTCTATTAATATTTTTGAACGGTTCTGAAATTCACCGCAGCCCTAAGCCGCGTCGCCCTCAGCGGCCTAAAGCGGGATGGTATAACAGGTTTACTCATGAATCGCCTTTCCACAGAAAGTAACCTTGCTGACGGACGCGCGGAGCCGGATGTTAAAACAACCTCGCCCGCTAACCGGGTATCCACGGAAAGTCATTTAAATCGCGAGCTTGGCCAACTTGAATTCAACCGCCGCGTGCTGGCGCAGGCGGAAGATCCGGCGGTTCCTCTTCTCGAGCGGCTTAAATTCATCTGTATTGTGAGTAGTAACCTCGACGAGTTTTTCGAGATCCGGGTCGCGGGATTGAAGGAGCGGATTGAAAACGAAAGCGGAGGTGGCGGGACGAATGGTTTGTCGGCGCAGCAGGTATTAAAGCGCGTAGCGCAAGAGGTCCGCGAGCTGGTCGGACGGCAATATGATCTTTTCTACGAGGAAATCGTGCCACAGCTTTCGGCTCACGGTATCCGGTTTCTCAGACGCACCCAGTGGAATGACGCGCAACGCGAATGGGTCAAGGCCTTTTTTTTCCGCGAGATGATGCCGGTGTTGACTCCGATCGGCCTGGATCCTTCGCACCCTTTCCCCCGCATGCTCAACAAGAGCCTCAACTTTGCAGTGGAACTGCAGGGCCGTGACGCTTTCGGGCGCAATTCTGGGGTCGCCATGGTACAAGCCCCGCGCATTCTGCCACGGTTCATACAGATGCCGAGGGACGTGGCGGGTTGCGATTACGGCTTTGTGTTTCTATCTTCGATTTTGCATGCTCACGTGGGTGAGCTGTTTGCCGGCATGAATGTGCTGGGCTGCTACCAATTCCGCGTCACTCGCAACAGTGAGTTATTCGTGGAGGAGGAAGAAGTTAAAAACTTACGCACGGCGCTCCAAGGTGAGCTGCCGCATCGCCATTACGGTGACGCAGTGCGTCTAGAAGTGGCAGACAGCTGCCCCCGGGAGATGACGGATTTCCTATTGCAACAGTTCAACCTGGATGAAGACGACCTTTACCGGGTGAACGGGCCAGTGAACCTGGTGCGGCTCATTCAGGTGCCGGATCGCGTGGATCGCCCCGATCTCAAATTTCCTGCCTTTACACCCGGATTACCGGCGGCACTGGTCAAACAGACAGACATCTTCGAAGCTGTACGCAAGGCAGACTTGTTGTTGCATCACCCATTCCAGTCATTCCAGCCTGTGATCAAATTCTTCCAGCAGGCGGCGGTGGATCCCAACGTGGTTGCAATAAAGCTGACTGTCTATCGCACCGGCGCCGATTCGGCATTGATGGAAGCGCTCGTCACCGCAGCGGAACGCGGCAAGGAGGTGACGGTGGTAGTTGAATTATTGGCACGCTTTGACGAGGAGGCCAACATCAACTGGGCAGCGCGTCTGGAAGAGGTGGGGGCCCACGTCGTGTACGGCGTGGTAGGGCACAAGACCCATGCCAAGATGGCGCTGGTAGTGAGGCGCGAAGAAGGCCGGCTGCGTCGCTATGTTCATCTAGGTACAGGCAATTATCATCCAAACACCGCCAAGCTCTACACAGATTTTGGGTTGTTTACCTGCAATGAGCAGATTTGTTCCGATGTCAACGAACTATTCATACAGCTTACCGGATTGGGCAAGGCGGGCAGGCTAGCATATATTTGGCAATCCCCTTTTACGTTGCATGATCAGACTCTGAAAGCCATTCGGAATGAAGTCAAGTTAGCCGAGGCCGGCAAACCTGCGGCCATAATTGCCAAAATGAACGCTCTTCTGGAGCCCGAGATCATCGAGGCGCTTTATAATGCTTCCAGGGCAGGTGCAAAAATCGATCTCATCGTGCGTGGTGTGTGCGCCTTGCGCCCAGGCATTGCCGGTCTTTCGGAGAACATTCATGTACGCTCCATAATCGGGCGCTTTCTCGAACATTCACGCATATTTTATTTTCTTAACGGCGGAGCGCATGATGTCTACCTGGGCAGTGCCGACTGGATGGAGCGCAATTTCTTCAGGCGTATTGAGATCTGTTTTCCCGTGCTTGATCCCAAACTGAAAAAGCGGGTGATTGCCGAAGGGCTCAAGCCTTACCTGAAGGATAACTGCCAAGCATGGGAAATGGATGCTACCGGTCGCTACCGTCACAGGACGCCACGCCGCGCGACGCCGTACAGCGCCCAGCAGGTTCTGCTATCGCAGGTGGCGGCGAAATCGGCAAAATAAGTCCTGCAAAAACGGGGGCGTAGTGAATCGGGCTGCGAGAGAAGTCGAGCTGAAGCTGTCTTTTTTGCCCGAGCATTACTCACGGCTGCAGCACCACCCATTGCTCGAAACGTTGGCCAGCGCGCCTCCCGTCACACAAAAACTGGTGAGCCGTTATTACGATACGCCCGAGTTGAGCCTGTGGCGTAAAGGCTTTACGTTGAGGCTGCGTAACAGCGGGTCCAAATGGATTCAGACCGTGAAAAGTAATGGAGCGGCAGCGGGCGGGCTGCATCAGCGCACCGAATGGGAGTCTCCAATCAGCCGGCCTGAGATCGACTGGGTCCGTTTGCACGGGCAGGGTCTCGACGAAATCCGCGGCTTCCAGAAACTGCGCGCGAGTATGAAACCGGTGTTCACCACTGAGTTCAGCAGAATTCTTCGTCCGCTTCAGTTAGCCGCGGGCGAGAAATTGGAATTGTGCCTGGACCGCGGAAAAATCACGGCGGGGGACGCCGTGCAAGCCTTTACTGAAGTCGAACTGGAGCTAAAATCAGGTTCGGCTGCGGCCCTTTATGACTTTGCTGCGGAGTTGCAGAAGACTATTCCGCTTAGATTGGAAAACACGAGCAAGGCTGAGAGGGGCTATTTACTTTATTTGCACAAACCGGTTCCGGTGGTTAAGGCCACTGCGCTGGACATCAGTCCTGAAATCAGTGTAAACGAGACCTTCAAGCGCACGTTTTGGAATTGCATCTATCATTTGCAGGGCAATGAGTCGGGGATGCTAATCGGTGCGGATCCCGAATATCTGCACCAAATGCGAGTGGCCCTGCGCCGTTTGCACTCCGCCCTGGGTGTGTTCAAAAAAGCGCTTGCCGAAAACACCTTGGCGCCAATCGAGAGCGAACTAAAAACACTCAGAAGCGCGCTCGGCCCGGCCAGGGATTGGGACGTGTTTGTGACAGAATTTTTTCCATCGCTGGAGCGGGCGCTGCCGGAAAGCGGACAATGGGTTGAAATGCGGCGCATCGCCGCCCTCAGGCGCGGCGCCAGAAACCGCGTGGCGCGTAACGCCATCGCTTCTGAGCACTATAGTGGATTCATGCTCGGACTGTGTGCCTGGGTGAGTGGCGAACGCTGGCATGAACGCCCGGACCAGACACGCTTGCAACAGTTGGTACAACCTTTATCGGATTTCGCACCCGTGGTCTTCGAGCGTTACCACCGCAAACTTAGAAGGCGCGGGAGGAATCTGGAAACACTCTCGAGCGCGGAGCGCCACGCACTTCGAATCGCGGTGAAAAAGCAGCGCTACGCCTGTGAGTTTTTTTCCGGACTTTACCCGCGCAAGCGGACCAAGCGGTATCTCAGAGCACTCACGGCGCTGCAACAATGTTTGGGAACACTAAATGATTTGAACATCCAGGAGCGCTTATTGAGCGAAATGGTTGAGGGGCGCACCGGTCTGCGCGACTCAGTAAATCGGGCGCAAGGCTGGATAGCCGCAATTCGAGCACAACAACTTACCGAGCTGAATAAAAGTTGGGGGGACTTCAAGGAGCAACAAGCGTTTTGGAAATGAACCGGCGGTGGAAGGAGGCGCAATGGATCTAATTTTGTGGCGTCACGCGGACGCAGAGGATGGGGTCCCAGATGCCGCCCGGGTTCTCACGGGCAAAGGCGCAAAACAGGCAAAGAAAATGGCTAAATGGCTGAAGTCGCACCTGCCAGAAAATTATCGCCTGATGGTAAGCCCGGCGCAGCGCGCACAGCAGACAGCGCAAGCACTCGATGCAAGCTATGAAACCTTAAAGGAGATCGGCACCGGGGCTTCTCCACAAGGGTTGCTTGCCGCAGCCGGATGGCCCGATGCCCGGCGTACGGTCGTCGTGGTGGGTCATCAGCCAACGCTCGGACGGACGGTTGCGCTTTTGTTGTGCGGTGTCGAAACGGAATGGAGCATAAAAAAAGGCGCAATATGGTGGCTCGAAAGCCGCCAGAAATACGAACAGCGAGTCGTAGTGCGTGCCGTTATCTCGACCGATATGCTCTGAGGTATGCTCCGATACACCGATACAGCGGGTGAAGGCTGCTATTGCGCCATGACAAAATCCGGCTGGTCCTGCAACTCCTTGAGGAAGCGGACCTCCAGTTCCAGCCCCACCGACTTCCATTCCTTGGTTTCATCCAGCAGCGCCATGACCGTCAATGGATTCCGTTTCAGCCAATCCTTGTCGAGGGAAAGATAGAATCCTGAGGAACTGTGTTTTACCTGGATGCGCTGCAGCGATGGTGTTCGGCGGCTGCGGCAAAAAAGTGCCGCGAGACGCAAGGCCAGAATCTGCGACCACTGCTCATCGTCCGTTAGCAGATTGCGCACCTTGGAGAGCTTGCCCCGGTGCGCCAGCACCAGCACGCTCATTCGGTTCTGCTCCATCTTTGAAAAGCCAGGCATGTCCGCATTTTGAATGATATAGGCCGAATGCTTGTGGTAACCACTGTGCGCGACCGATATCCCGATTTCATGTAGCTTGCTCGACCAGCCGATAAAGCGGGAGGCATCCTCAAGAAGGTCAGCATCCTTGATAAGCTGCCGTAACAGCTCCTGAGCGAGCGCCTCGACCAATTTCGCCTGCGCGGCATCCACGTTGTAACGCTCCATGAATTGCTGGACAGTGACGTCCCGCATGTCCTTGTGATGAATTCGTCCGAGAAGGTCGCAGAGTATGCCCTGACGCAACGCGCCTGCCGCGATCTTCATATGTTCCACACCAAGTTCGGAAAATACTGCAGACAATATGGCAACGCCGCCCGCAATAACTGGGGCACGGTCCGTTCTCAAACCTTCAATTGCGAGGCGATCAACGTTCCCGGCTTTGAGCAAGTAGGAACGGAATTTTTCGAGTCCGCCAACATCGATGCCGGATTCGCTGTAACCATTTAATTCCAGAATGTCCCCCAGCGCCTTGATGGTTCCAGAGGATCCAACCGCTTCTTGCCAGTGTCCCGCGGAAAACTCCGACGCAATGGTCTGAAGTTCGTTACGCGCGGCGAACTCCGCTTTCTTCAAATTGCTCTTGCTGAGTTTTCCGTCGGGGAAAAAACGAAGACTATAACTCACGCAGCCCATGTACAGGCTCTCGAGCTTTTGCGGGCGGATGCCGCTGCCGATGATGAATTCTGTGGAGCCGCCGCCTATATCTACGACCAGCCTTTTTTCACTGCTGGACGGTAGACTTTGGGCGACACCGAGATAAATGAGCCGCGCTTCTTCGCGCCCGGCCACCACCTCGATCGGAAAACCCAGAGCAGCTTCGGCCTGCTTGAGGAATGCTGGTCCGTTTTTCGCGACGCGCAGCGTATTGGTGCCTACAGCGCGCACGGCGTGCGGCGGTAGTCCGCGAAGGCATTCTCCGAACCGTTTCAGGCAGGCCAAGGCAAGCGCCTGCGAGGGTTCATCGAGCTTTTTGTCCACCGTGAGCCCTGCGCCGAGGCGCACTGCCTCGCGGAGGGAATCGAGCAAGTAGATCTGATTGTCAACCACCCTAGCCATTTGCAGCTTGAAACTGTTTGACCCCAGATCAACTGCCGCAAAGATAGATTGTTGTGGTTCCAAGGTTTTCGGCTAAGCCCTGTTGATTAAATGTTCATCACAAGCGGCGCCCGATAGCACCGCGACCATCATCGAAAAACAGAATAATTGCTTCATATACTGGCAATCCTTTTGTCGAATAGGTAAAACCGCGCGAGTCGCACGTATTTTAATCCTCGAAGGCAAATGGCCCATCGAAATCGCCCACCGGTACTGGATGAGTGATTATGCGCGCCCCATCCCACACGTGCAGCATGAAACCGGGTGGTTCGAAATCGTATTCCGCCGGTCCATTCGAGTGCAGGTTTAGCACGATTTGGTGCGCTGTACTGGGACAAACCACAATGGGCTTACGTTGGAATTCAGTGATGATCGTTCGGTGTACGTGGCCGCAGGCAATCAGCTTGATTTGAGCATGACGTGCGACGATGGCCCCAAAAGCATCGGCGCCCTCGGTTAGGCGCAGCGCATCCATGTGCGCGATGCCCGTAGCAAAGGGTGGGTGGTGCATGAAGATCAAGGTAGGTTGCGCGCACGCTTCGGCCAGCCGAGTCTCGATCCAATCCAATCTCTCGGCGCACAGCGCGCCGTATCCCTGGTTTGAAACCACAGTGTCAAGAGCGATGAGGCGCAGCGGAAAATCATCAACGACGTAGTGCAGGAAGGAACCCCGTTTCGGCAAATAATTGTGATCGTCAAAAGCGGCACGCAGTGTGCTTCGATCATCATGATTGCCGGGGATGATGAATATTGGCAAGGCGAGCGGAGCGAGTATGCGCCGCAAGCGCAGATATTCTTCAGGGCGCCCCAAATTGGCGAGATCGCCCGTGACCATCAGGGCCGAGGGTTGGGGATCGAGGTGGACGATTTGTGTTATGCAACGGATTAAAGCGGCACCGGTATCTATTCGACCTTCGGCCAGACTGCCTTCCGTGGTGAGGTGCAGATCAGTAATTTGTGCAACGATCATTCACGCGCTCCAGTACACCGCCCATGCTAGCACAGGCAGCAACGTGAAGTTACCGAAGAATGCAAACCACAACGTCGTCGGCATTCAATTTGACGGGGAATTCCTGGTCTAGCGCTTTAGAAACCTTGCGACGTGGCGGTGTGCCAGGCGGTCGAGTGGAAGAAGCATGAAAAAGTCGGCGGTATTGAAGCCCGGGTCCCAAGCGGGATCACCGCATACCAGGGCACCGGCGTGCAAATAGCCTTTTATGAGCGGTGGAATTCCGCGACGAGCGAATTCAGGATCCTTCTTGATCTTGTTGCCTAGCGCGCCGGTTTCGAGTGGGGCAAGGGCAGGCGCGGAAACACACGCCACTCGCTGGGCCCCGTGTGCAATCTGGACATCAGTTTCCAGACCCGCGCCGCCACCGCGCCGCCATCGGCTAGGGAGACACTTGCGCAACCCATGAGATATCGGTAACCGTGGTTTTGCATGTAGCGTGCAATACCCCTCCACAACATTGCGAGGATGGCCCCGCTGCGATAATCAGGATGAACGCAAGAGCGACCAAGCTCCACGAGCTCGCCGCGTAGATTATTGAGTCGCGTTAGCTCAAATTCCTCATCGGCGTAAAAACCGCCTATCTGCTGCGCCTTGGAAGGAGCGAGTATGCGATAGGTGCCGACGACCTTAGCGTTTTTATTGTCACGCACCAGCAGGTGCTCGCAATACGCATCGTAAGTGTCGCGGTCGATTCCGTCCACCATGTTCGCGACCCGCGCCCCCATCTCTTCTACGAATACGCGGTAGCGCAACGCTTGTGCCTCCGCGATTTCGCCGCGCGTGCGTGCGAAGAGTACGCTGAAACGGGACGGCGTATTCCGTTCTAACGTGAGCGAGGGTTGACTCAGCATTCAGCCTCTCCGCTTAAATTGACTATGGGACAGGCTAATTAGGTATTGTGAAAAGCATATTAACGCGGTGTTAAAGATTCGTGACAGCGCAAATTGCCGCGACCGCGCCCTTGGCGATGCGTGGAATTTTCAGATAGCGGTGAGCGAGGAACTCGCCGCAAGTTGGGAAAAAATTATGGCCGGCTTAATCAACACGCGACCACCAGATACTGCTTGCTCTACACAGGTAATCTGCTGGTAAGGAGATAACCGCTGCCACGCACCGTCTTGATTAATTTATCATGCCCGTCCGGTTGCAAGACTAGACGCAAACGGCGGATGTGGACATCTACGGTACGTTCTTCTAAAAATACGTGATCGCCCCAAACTTGGTCCAACAGCTGTGCACGTGAGTATACCCGTTCTGGGTGGGTCATTAAAAAGTGGAGCAAGCGGAATTCAGTCGGGCCGATATGTATAGATTTGTCCCCGCTATAAACCCGGTGAGAAACCGGGTCGAGTACCAGGGAACCGATTTTGACGGCGTCATCCGTGGAGTGCGGCGCCCGGCGGCGCAGCACAGCTTTAACTCTCGCTAGCAATTCCCGCGGCGAGAAGGGTTTGGTGATGTAGTCGTCGACGCCGTTCTCGAGTCCAGACACTTTGTTTTCTTCCTCCGCCCGCGCAGTAACCATAATGATGGGTACGGTCTTGGTGCGCGGATTATTCCGGAGCTCGCGGGCAAACGCCAATCCTGAACGTCCGGGCAACATCCAATCCAGTAAAATCATATCTGGAAGAGCATGATGCAAACTATCCATTGCGATGTTTGCATCGGGCGCGCGCTGGACCTCGTAACCGGCGCGGATCAGCGTAGTCGCAAGTAACTCCTGAACAGCGGGCTCGTCTTCGACGACCAGCACCGTTGTGTTCATTTGATTAACCTCTGAATGATTTGTTAATGGGCGGAGCGTTATCAGGTTCAAGCAGCGTGGAGCGGGAACCAACACAAACTGCCAGCGAACATAGCGTCAAAACCACCGGTCGTGCTGCAGACTCCGCAACCCAAGCTTCGCCGACGGTATCGCGGCAGAATGGTGCTGGGATCGTTGCATTAAACGCCTTCAGTTTACGCAAAACTGCCTTTGTCGTGGGTCTGGCGATATTCGACATTGGAATAAAATCGCGCTCCACGGGTCTGCGGGCAAAAGGATCTTAACCGCTGCCGATTTCCTGCTGGATTTCGGCCAAACTCGCGTGCCGCACGTCCTTGCCTTTCACGGCATGCACTACGTATTCGGAAATATTCTTGGCATGATCGCCGATGCGCTCAATGGCCTTGGCGATCAGCACGATCTCAATGCAAACCGAAATGGTGCGTGGATCTTCCATCATATAGCTCGCCATTTGACGTACGATACTCACGAATTCAGCATCGACCTTCTCGTCTTCCGCCAAGACTTCTGCAGCCGCCTTAACATCAAGCCGTGCAAGCGCATCCAGCGCCTTCTGGACCATTTGCCGCGTAGTCTGCGAAACCCAGGTAAGTTCGTGCAAGTGCGCCACGGTAACCCGCTTGCTGTTGTGAATCTCCTGACCTTTTGTGGTCACTTTTTTTGCTTCATCTCCGATTCGTTCAAGATCGTTGGCAGTTTTGAGGAACGTCATAATCATGCGCAAATCTACCGCAGCCGGCTGGCGCCTGCTTATGATCTGGCTGCACAGCTGATCTATTTCCATCTCCATGCTGTTAATGCGTTCCTCCTCGACGAGCGCTTCTTTGCTAACCTCATCGTTGCCCGACTTTATCGAATTGATGGCCCTCAGCAGTTGCTGCTCTACTAAACCGCCCATGTTTAACACCATGGTACGGATGGCCTCCATGTCGGCGTCGAACTGTCTTAAAGTGTGTTCGTTCACGGTTTTTCCTCTATTTAACCGAAGCGGCCGGTAATGTAGTCTTCTGTTTCCTTGCGCTTGGGCTTGACGAAGATCTCATCGGTTCGGCCGAATTCGATCAGTTCGCCCAGGTACATATAGGCAGTATAGTCGGAAACTCGCGCCGCCTGTTGCATATTGTGGGTGACGATGGCGATCGTGTAATCCTCTTTAAGTTCATGAATCAGCTCTTCGATGTGCGCTGTCGAAATAGGGTCAAGTGCGGAAGCAGGCTCGTCGAGCAACAGCACCTCCGGTTTTACCGCGATCGCGCGCGCTATGCACAGACGCTGCTGTTGGCCTCCGGAGAGGCTGGTGCCGCTTTGGTTCAGTTTATCCTTCACTTCCTCCCACAGCGCGGCTTTACGCAACGCCCATTCGACCCGCTCCTCAAGTTCGCGCCGGGACAGACTTTCGTAGAGTTTGATGCCAAAAACGATATTGTCGAATACAGACATGGGGAACGGGGTGGGTTTCTGAAACACCATTCCTACCTTGGCGCGCAGCATATTGAGGTCTTGCCGCGGATCAAGGATATTTTGCCCGTCCAGCAATATTTCGCCGCGTGCCTGCTGATTAGGGTAAAGCTCATACATCCGGTTAAACGTACGCAACAACGTCGATTTACCGCAGCCCGATGGCCCAATAAATGCGGTTACCCGGTTTTCCGTTATTTCAAAAGCCATGGGCTTCAGCGCCAGATAGCTGCCGTAGTAAAAGCTCAGGTTATGAATTTTGATCTTGGGTGCAGGTATGGTCGAATCGTCCATGATCGCTTCCAATTTCAGTTTATTGTAAAGGTGTTTTTTGACCGAACAGAGTACGACCTACAATGTTAAAAATGAGCACGGCTATTGTAATCAATAGCGCGCCGCCCCATGCCAAGCGTTGCCAGTCACTGTACGGGCTCATCGCGAACTGGAAAATTACAACGGGCAGGTTCGCGATCGGGTGGTTGAGGTTTGCGGACCCAAACTGATTGTTGAGGGCAGTAAAGAGCAGTGGTGCGGTCTCGCCAGCAATGCGCGCTACCGCAAGCAATATCCCGGTTATGATGCCGGCGCGCGAGGCCCGCAAAGTAACCATGGTGATTATCTTCCAGCGCGGGGCGCCGAGGGCGGCCGCGGCTTCACGCAGACTGTTCGGTATAAGCCGCAGCATGTTTTCAGTGGTTTTTAAAACCACCGGAATCACGATTAGCGAAAGCGCGCACGCACCCGCCCATCCGGAGAAGTGCTTCACGTTTGCAACATAAACTGCGTAAACAAAAAGTCCTATGACGATAGACGGCGCGCTGAGAAGAATGTCATTGATAAATCGCGTCACCGGCGCAAGCCAACCGCCCCGCCCGTACTCCGCGAGGTACGTTCCTGCAAGTATCCCCACAGGTGTGCCAATTAGCACCGCGATTGTTGTCATAAGAAGGCTACCGAGAATTGCATTGGCCAATCCGCCATTGCTGCCCGGGGGCGGAGTACTCTGCGTGAAGATAGTCAAATCGATGGCTTGCAGCCCGTTGCTGAATAGCGTCCACAGTATCCAGGCGAGCCAAAACAAACCGAACCCAACGGCAAGCATGGAAACAAAAAGATTAAATCCGTTGATCAGCCGGCGGCGGCGATAGATTGGAATCATATTGCCTCAGGTCTGGGAGCCTTCTTTTTTGGCAAGCTGAAGCAAGAGCAGCTTGGCGAGCGCCAGCACGATTACCGTAATCAGAAATAATAGCAGCCCAAGTTCAATTAGCGCGGACGTGTAAAGATCGCCGACAGCCTCAGTGAATTCGTTGGCGAGCGTGGATGCAATGCTATTGCCCGGTGCGAGCAGTGATGTGTAGACCTGATGTGCGTTGCCGATCACGAAGGTAACCGCCATGGTTTCGCCCAGGGCACGGCCCAATCCGAGCAGAATCCCGCCCACCACACCGACTTTCGTGTACGGCAGTACCACATTCCAGACAACTTCCCAAGTGGTCGCCCCAAGTCCATAGGCCGATTCCTTCAGCATCACCGGTACCAGTTCAAATACATCGCGCATCACCGAAGCGATGAACGGAATGACCATAATGGCAAGGATGATACCTGCTGTCAGCATTCCAATTCCCTGCGGAACGCCGCTGAACAGCGGGCCGATTATCGGGAACCGCCCGATAGAGTTAATCAGCCAAGGTTGCACGTAATCTGCAAATATCGGCGCGAACACGAATAGTCCCCACATACCGTAAATGATGCTTGGAATTCCAGCCAGCAATTCTATGGCGATGCCAAGCGGACGCTTAAGCCAGATTGGCGAGAGCTCCGTCAGAAACAATGCGATGCCGAAACTCACCGGTATCCCGATAAGCAGCGCAATAAACGAAGTTACCAGGGTGCCGAAAATCGGTACCAGCGCGCCGAATTTCTCCTGTACCGGGTCCCATGCAGTGCTGGTCAGAAACCCGAAACCAAACGCGCGCATTGCCGGTAGGCTACTGACAAGGAGCGAAATCAGTATTGCCAGCAGCAGAGCCAACACCAAAAAGGCAAAGAGCCGCGTCGTATTTAGAAAAACGAGGTCAACAAAATACTGCCGCCCGAGACGGGCGGCGGTTAAGGAGCGTGAGATTATTTTAGGGGCCGGCGGGCTCTTTACCCGCTCGATAGCAGTCACAACGGAGGACATTTTACATTCCTTCCTGCTAGGCTGTCACTTACGGCCAAACGGGATTTCCAGAGGAGTCCTTGATTTGGTTTTTCCAGGATGACTGAATCAAGGCGACCACGTTGTTGGGCAGAGGCACGTAGTCGAGTTGCTCGGCCAGCTTGTCGCCGTTGGCGTAAGCCCAATTGAAGAAGTTGAGCACTTCTTTGGCTCGGCTCGGTTTTTCTTGCGATTTATAAACCAGGATAAAGGTAGCGCCGCTGATAGGCCATGTATTACCTCCGGGCTGATCGGTGAGAATTAGATACATTCCCGGCGCTTTGCTCCAGTCCGCGCCTGCCGCTGCCGCCTTGAATGTTTCGACACTCGGCGCGACGAAATTGCCGTCACGGTTCTGAACCAAACAGTGTGCCATCTTGTTTTGCAGCGCATAGGCATACTCTACATAGCCAATTGATCCATTTAGGCGCTGAACGTACGAAGCGACGCCTTCATTCCCTTTGCCGCCTACTCCGGTTGGCCAGGCGACCGAGGTGCCTTCTCCCACTTTATCTTTCCATTCTGGGCTTACTTTGGATAAATAGTTCGACCAAATGAAGGTTGTGCCTGAGCCGTCAGAACGATGGACCACTGTAATGTCCTGATCCGGCAAATTAACATTTCTGTTAAGCGCGGCAATGGCCGGGTCGTTCCATTTTTTGATCTTGCCCAAGTAGATATCCGCCAAGACAGGTCCGCTCAAGCGCATTTCACCGGGTTTGATGCCTTTGAGATTGATCACGGGAACGGCACCGCCAATCACGGTCGGAAATTGCATCAAACCGTTTTTATCGAGATCTTCGGGCTTCAGCGGCATGTCGCTCGCGCCAAAATCAACGGTTTTGTTCTGAATTTGCTTGATTCC
>DASPRE010000046.1:0-48664 GCA_035624615.1 Burkholderiales bacterium
GGTTTTACCTTGATCGAGATCGCCATCGTGCTGGTGATTATCGGCCTGCTTTTGGGTGGCGTGTTGAAAGGTCAGGAACTGATTACCAGCGCCAGGGTCAGGAACCTCATTGCCCAGCAAGATGGCATCAAGGCGGCTTACTTTGGTTTCCAGGACCGTTACCGGGCGCTGCCCGGTGATTATCCGGGCGCGCTGGCGAACGCCAACATTCCCAACGTGGCCGCGACCTTGGGCGGCAACGGAGATGGCCAAATACTCAACACTGCCGGTGCCAACGAACAGACCATAGCTTGGACACACTTGTCGCATGCGGGCTTTTTGACCGGCAGCTACAATATGGCGACCGCGACTGACGCCGTAGCCCAAGCCAACACGCCCAGCAATTCCTACAATGCTTTCCTGCAAATCATCTACGACAACAACTACGACGTCCAAGTTGGCGACCCGGCAGCCACTAGCCGTCATAATCTGAAGGCGGGAAACCAGGTACCGGTGGAAATACTGACTGAAGTGGACCGCAAGATTGACGACGCGGACCCGGGGCGCGGAACCTTCCGCTCCAGCGAGTACCTTGGCGCAGGCACCGCACCGACTGTTGCAACTTGTGCCGATCTAACTAACGGAGTGTGGCTCACCACCGGTGGCCAAACCAACTGCGGTGGAGCCAGCCTGTTCTAGCAAGATCGAAGAAATCTAGAAAAGCGCGCCGCAATCGATGAACTCAATCCATCAATTCCGGTTCTGCCGCACAAAAAAGGACGTTTTAAATAGATTGTGCCATCTGCTGTTTGTGATTGTGCCGCTAGCAGCGGTCCAAAATGCCTAACATCGCGCCACAGCCACTCGCCCGTGCCATGCGTACGTTGCCGCGACGAACGCAGGTAATCATTGTGTTTAGCATAGCGCTCATATTTGCTGTTCTCATCGGCATTCGCTCATTTGCGAGCTATATCGCTTCAGCGGTCTCGAATCCGGAGGCCGCAAAGACGACGGAAACGATCGCGCCGGGAACGTTCCGACCGACGAAGACGCAGTGGGCAGGTCTAAAGGTGACGGCCGTCGCGACGACGACCTTCCGGACCGAACGCGTGACCGAAGGCAACATTGCAATCAATGAAGAAACGACGACGCCCGTGTTCTCACCCTATTCGGGGCGCGTTACAAAGCTTATCGCCAAAGCGGGCGATATCGTCAAAAAAGGCACACCTTTGATGGCGGTTGAGGCGTCCGAATTCGTGCAAGCACAGAATGATCTGATCACCGCAGTTTCCACGCTCAATACGGCACGGTCACAGGCTAGCCTTGCTCAAGTCAACGAAAAGCGGCAGCACGAGGTCTACTTAGCGAGAGGTGGAGCGCTTAAGGACTGGCAACAGAGCCAGGCCGAACTCACCAGTGCGCAGAACAATCTGCGGTCCGCCGAGATCGCGCTTGCCGCGGTGCGCAATCGTCTGCGCATTCTCGGCAGGTCCGACGCAGAGATCGACGCTTTCGAGAACGAGTCCAACTCGCAGAAGATGAACTCTGAGGCTATTGTCCGCGCGCCAGTCGCTGGCACGGTGACCCAGCGTCAGGTTGGTCTTGGACAGTACATTAACAGCGCTTCAAGCGGCGCCTCCGGTCCGCTCTACTCGATAAGCAATCTGTCAATAGTCTGGCTTATTGCAAACGTTCGCGAGATAGATGCACCGCTGATGCATGTCGGGGAACCTGTCGAAGTTCGGGTGCTGGCTTATCCCGGGCGGGTGTTCAAGGCCAAAATCGCTTGGGTCGCGTCCTCGGTCGATCCCAACACACACCGACTCCCGGTTCGCGCGGAAGTGGAAAATCCGGATGGAGCACTTAAGCCGATGATGTTCGCAAATTTCAGCATCATCACGGGTGGCGCGATCGAAGCGCTGGCGGTACCTCAGAGCGCTATTGTTTACGAAGGTGAAGAAGCACGCGTGTGGGTGGCGCGCGACGATGGCACTATCGCATCGCGATCGATCCGCACCGGGCGTAATAGCGACGGCATGGTCGAAGTTTCCTCCGGCCTTAACCCTGGTGAAAACGTTGTGACGAGCGGCACTTTGTTTATCGACCGTGCGGCTCAATACGAGTGACGTTCGAATGATTGATACGACTGACTAATCGTTTGAAGCGAGCAGTGGATAAAAAGACATGAATGCCATTATCACATTTGCCTTGAAGCAGCGTGTCCTAATGGTTTTCCTGCTGTTCTTCCTATTCGGCGCCGGCGTTATCAGCTTCACCAAGCTCAACATCGAAGCTTATCCTGACCCAGTGCCGCCACTCGTTGACGTGGTCACCCAGAGCAGCGGCCAGTCGGCCGAAGAAATCGAACGCTATATCACCATTCCAATCGAGATCCAAATGGCGGGCATCCCGCACGTCACGGATATTCGGACGATCTCGCTGTTTGGCCTGTCTGACGTGAAAGTTCAGTTCACCTATGATTTCACCTACGAGCAGGCTGAGCAGTGGGTAATCAACCGCCTCTCCCAGCTTGCGCCGCTAGCCAATGGTGCTCAACCGCAGATTTCGCCGTGGAGCCCGATCGGCGAAATTTACCGCTATCGCGTCGTCGGTCCGCCTGGATATTCGATTATGGATCTCAAGACCATACAGGACTGGATCCTCGAGCGCCGCTTCAAGGCAGTACCTGGGATAATCGATGTCACCAGCTGGGGCGGAAAAACCAAGACCTACGACATCACCGTCGATCTCAATAAACTCATCGATTACGGCGTGACTTTACCGCAGGTACTGCAGGTACTAAACAACAGCAACATCAACGTCGGCGGGCAGACCGTGAACATTGGGCCGCAGGCGGCAGTGGTTCGCGGTGTTGGCCTCATTCACTCGATGGACGACATGCGAAACACCGTACTGTCCTCGAGTAACGGATCACCCGTGCTGTTGAGCGATATCGCGACCGTAACTGTCGGGCATGAACCGCGCTTAGGCATTGCGGGCCAAGACGGCGATAATGACATTGTCCAGGGCATCGTCCTCATGCGCAGGGGTCAGCAGAGTTTGCCCACCCTCCGGCGCATCGAAGCCGAGGTGGAAAAGATCAACGGCTCGGACATCCTTCCACCAGGCGTGCGGATTGAACCGATCTACAATCGAAGTGAACTGATTAACGTCACCACGCGCACGGTGCTCAACAACATGATCTTCGGCGTTTTGCTGATCTTTGTAGTGCAGTGGATATTCCTCGGCAACCTGCGCAGCGCGCTGATCGTCGCGGCGACCATCCCATTCGCGCTGTTCTTCGCCATATGCATCCTGCTAGTGCGCGGCGAATCCGCCAACCTGCTGTCGGTCGGTGCCATTGATTTCGGTCTAATCGTCGATGCCACGGTGATCATGGTCGAAAACGTTTTCAGGAATTTTGCCGAAGCAGCGGCGGCGCAGCCGTCTGGGGATCCTTTCCTCTCGAGCTCCGCCGTCGGAGGATTACGTGGCAAGCTCGCCGCCATTGCCAACTCAGCGGCCGAAGTGAACAAGGCGATCTTTTTCTCCGCGGCGATCATCATTGCGGGCTTCGTACCGCTTTTCACACTTTCCGGTGTCGAAGGACACATCTTCGCACCGATGGCTAAGACCTATGCCTATGCCATTGCCGGCGGACTTATCGCGACTTTCACAGTTTCGCCAGCGCTGAGCGCGCTGTTACTCCCCAATCGGGTCAGCGAGACCGAAACGCTGATCGTGCGCGGGCTTCGGCGCCTTTATTCCCCGATACTCGAGTTCGCGCTCGCCAATCGCATTGTGACACTCGGTGGCGCTGTCTTGCTCGTCGTGTTGGCGTTTCTCACAGTGCATTCGCTGGGCTTGGAGTTTCTTCCCAAACTGGAGGAGGGCAATCTATGGATCCGGGCGACCATGCCGCCCTCAATCTCGCTCGAGGAGGGCAACGGCTACGTCAATCGGATGCGGCAGATCATCCAAGGCTTTCCTGAAGTGGAGACCGTTGTCTCGCAACACGGACGGCCTGACGATGGCACTGATGCCACGGGTTTTTTTAATGCTGAATTTTTTGTCCCGCTCAAGCCAATTCAAAGCTGGACGAAAGGAGTTGACAAGGAGAAGCTGACTCAGCAGGTCAATGCGGCATTAGAAGAACAGTTCCCCGGGGTGGCGTTCAATTTCTCGCAGAACATTGAGGACAACGTCGAGGAGGCAGCGTCAGGGGTCAAGGGGCAAAACTCGGTAAAGCTGGTCGGTAATGACATTGAGACACTTGAGAAAACCGCCGCCAAGATCAGGGACGTAATGCGAACCGTACCAGGCATCGC
Source organism: Burkholderiales bacterium (assembly GCA_035624615.1). Taxonomy (GTDB): domain Bacteria; phylum Pseudomonadota; class Gammaproteobacteria; order Burkholderiales; family JAHFRG01; genus JAHFRG01. The sequence goes on from DASPRE010000046.1 coordinate 4,308, forward strand.
CGACCTCGCAGTCTTCAACTCGCTTGGCCAACCGACCGTGAAAATAGAAATCGACCGCTTACGCGCCGCCCGCTATGGCCTGGCGCCAGGCGACATCAACGCCACCATCCAGGCGGCGATCGGCGGCCAGGCGGCTGGAAATCTCTACGAAGAGGGCAGTGACCGCAACTTCCCGATGAAAGTCCGCCTCGCACCAGAGTACCGTCAAAGTCTGGATGCCATCCGCCGCATTACCATCGGCGTGCAAAGCCCGGACGGCAAAGGCATCGTCCAGATTCCGTTAGGCGACGTCGCCAAAGTGACCCTGGTCTCAGGCGCCTCATTCATTTACCGCTCGCAGCACGAGCGTTATATTCCGATCAAATTCAGCGTTCGTGGTCGCGACCTCGGTAGCGCCGTCCTCGAGGCGCAGCGCAAGGTGGCGGAGCAGGTCCAAATCCCCGGCGGTTATCGCTTGGAATGGGTGGGTGAATTCGGCGAATTGCAGGACGCAATTGCGCGTCTGAAGGTCATGGTGCCGTTTAGCATCGCACTCATTGGCGTGCTCTTATTCGTTAATTTTTCTTCGTTGGTTGATACTCTCCTTGCCGCTAGCGTTATTCCGATGGCGCTCATCGGCGGGATCTTTGCGCTCTATGTCACTGGCACTCCGTTCAGCGTGTCGGCCGCAATCGGCTTCATCGCGCTGTTCGGCATCGCGGTGATGGATGGGATTATCGTGCTCTCCTACTACAATAAGTTGATCTTGAGCGGCCTTGACCGATCCGGCGCTATTCTCCGAACTTGTGAGACGCAAATGCGACCGGTAATGATGACCTGCTTTGCTGCGGGCGTAGGCCTCTTGCCGGCAGCCGTCTCGACCGGCATCGGCTCACAAGTGCAAAAACCGCTTGCGCTGGTTGTCGTGGGCGGAATGCTCCTTGCGCCAGTGCTGATCCTCATTGTGCTGCCCGTGTTGATCGTGTTGTTCTCGCGCTGGGAGCGAACGATCGAAGAACAGACGCAGCCCAGGCCGGCGGGTTGAGCAACGGTGGGATCCTACATGGTATTTGATATGCACCTTCTTGAACTGTGCGCTTCTTGGATGGCAGGTCGAATCCGGCGAAACTGTCCGCGAAAGACATGCGTCTGGCGTTTCCTTGGAATTTCGGCTGCGCTGCTGGTCGCAGCCTGCACGGTGGGCCCGGATTTTAAACGTCCTGCAGCTCCAGCCGTCAACGGTTACACGCCCGAGCCACTTTCAGCGCTGCCGAAATCGGCGGACATCCCCGGAGGAGAGGCGCAAAGCTTCATGCAGGGCCTGGACATTCCGGAGCAGTGGTGGACACTGTTCCATTCGGAACCGCTGAACAATTTGATTGGCCAGGCGCTGAAGGCCAATCCTAATGCGCAAGCCGCGCAAGCAGCGTTGCGTGTAGCAATGGAAAATGCTTACGCGCAGAACGGCGCTTTCTATCCAGCTATTGAAGCCAGCTTCTCGCCGAGCCGCCAGAAAAATGCTGTTGGCACTCTCGCTCCAACATTATCCTCCGGAGCTCCGATCTTCAATCTATTCACCGCTCAAGTGAGCGTGTCTTACGTGCTCGATGTGTTCGGCGCAAATCGGCGGCAAGCGGAGACGCTGGAAGCACTGGCAGAGTTCCAACGCTTCCAACTCGAGGCGACTTACCTGACTCTTACATCGAACGTGGTTGCCGCGGCAGTCCAAGAGGCTTCTTTGCGCGCACAAATTGCGGCGACCCAGGAGGTCATCAATTTCGAAACCGAGCAGCTCGATCTGTTACGGCGCGAATATGAGCTGGGCGCTATAGCGGAGTCGAATGTATTAGCGCAGGAAGCAGCACTTGCACAGACACGGACAACACTGCCCCCGCTTCAGAAACAATTGGCGCAACAGCGCGATTCATTGACCGCGCTTCTTGGTCGCTTCCCAAGCGATGAGCCTAGCGAGAAGTTCGAGCTCTCGATGCTTCAGCTTCCTCAGGATCTCCCAGTCAGCTTGCCCTCCAGACTTGTGGAGCAGCGTCCAGACGTGCGTTCAGCCGAAGCGCAATTGCATGCGGCCAGCGCACAAGTCGGCGTCGCTGTCGCAAATATGCTGCCCCAGTTCACCATTAGCGCCAATGTCGGTAGCGTGGCGACCGAGATGGGTCAACTATTCACTGGCGGAACCAACTTTTGGAGCTTAGCCGGCAATCTCGCGCAGCCGATCTTCGAGGGCGGCACCTTGCTGCACAAAAAGCGCGCCGCCGAGGCCGCCTACGATCAGGCAGCAGCGCAGTATCGCAGCACGGTTATCACCGCTTTCCAGAACGTAGCCGACACGCTACACGCGCTCCAAAACGACGCTAACTCCCTGAAAGCAGCATCCGACGCCGAACGGGCCGCTTCCGAGAGCCTCAAAATTGCGCGCAGGCAATTGCAACTCGGCGATATTAGCTACTTAGCGCTGCTCAATGCTGAGCAGACCTATCAGCAGGCAGTAATTATTCTCGTGCAGGCGCGGGCTAACCGTTACGCCGACACGGCAGCGCTGTTCCAAGCGCTCGGCGGCGGCTGGTGGAACCGGTCTGATTTATCCCGCAATTGATCGGATTTAATTTTGTGGCGCAAGGATTCGGTATTAAGGAGACGGTTATGGCAGGGAACAAATATATATTTGAACGAACCTTCGCAATTGTGGGGCACATGAGGGCGCGACTGTGCGTTGTTGAGGCTGGTTTTGCAACCTAATATCCGCATGCCCCGAAATTTAACTCTAGAATAAAGGAATCGAGACTGCTTAAAATCATGGTGACTTGCGCGATGCGATACAAAACGGGTGTGGCATGAGAATCCTTGTCGTCGAGGACGACAGCATACTTGCGGACGGCTTAGTCCGCTCGTTGCAACAGGCGGGCTATGCAGTGGATTGGGCGGAAACCGGCACCAAGGCCAATGCGGCACTCGCACAGGAAAACTATTACCTCGTCATACTTGATATTGGTCTTCCAGGAATGGACGGGTTCGAGGTATTGCGCAGATTACGACAACGCAAAAAATATATTCCGGTCCTTATCCTGACGGCACGGGATTCCGTCGAAGATCGTGTACGCGGCCTGGATCTTGGTGCAGACGATTATCTCGTTAAACCGTTCGCACTGCCGGAACTCAAGGCCCGCGTGAGGGCAATTTTGCGCCGCGGCCAGTCAACCACAAAGTCCGAAATCGCATATGGCCCTTTGGTCCTCGATACTAATGCCCGAAGAGTCCGGCTCTACGGGAAACCGCTCGACTTGACTTTACGTGAATGGGGGCTTTTGGAATTTTTGCTTCTCAATACCGGGAAGGTGCTGGCTAAGGAGGAAATTATTGAAGCGCTCTGTGATTGGGGGGAGGAGCTCAGTCCAAACGCGGTTGAGGTGTACGTTTCGCGCCTCCGCAATAAGATCGAATACTCGGGGATCAAGATTCGTACGATGCGAGGCTTTGGTTATTTATTGGAAGAACCCGAAAATGAAAAGCAATAGTTTGCGGGGTCTCTTACTTAGCTGGCTCCTAATCCCGCTGCTGGCATTGATCGTAATGGGTGTACTGGGTGACTATTATGTCGCACTGCAGCCGGCGGTCGCAGCCTATGATCAGGCGCTGCTCGACGCCGCACTAGCGCTCGCCAACAACGCAAAACTTACCGACAACAGGGTGACACTTGATCTACCGCCGGCAGCAGATCGAGTACTACGCACGGACAAATACGACCGAATCTACTATTCAGTGCATGGTCCGCGCCGGGAATTAGTGGCGGGTAACGAAGAACTTCGACTGCCTACTATGCAAATGAGTCCTAATACACCAATTTACTACGACACTAATGTTCAAGGTAAGCCGGTGCGCGTTGCGGCACTGCTAGTTTCCAAAGGCGGCTCCGATTTGTTTGTACAAGTTGCAGAAACGACGATCAAGCGTAAACGGTTAATCGGCCAGATACTAATTACGATGCTCGTGCCGGAAATACTCTTTGCCGGTGCGGCGATTGCCTTGGTCTGGTTCGGTATTAAACGTGGGCTGGCTCCGCTCGATCGCCTGCGCGCAGAAATCGCTTCGCGTTCGCAAAACGACCTAAGTCCAGTTGCCATGGACATTGCGCCAGTCGAGGTCCGACCGTTGGTACAAGATATTAACAGTCTAATCGGGCGGCTCGGCGATTTGTTGAATACGCAAAAACGTTTTTTTTCCAATGCAGCCCACCAGCTCCGCACCCCATTAGCTGGTTTGCAAGTTCAGGTTGAGCTCGCAATCGCGCAAGCGGGTTCCCCGGAATTGAAACACACGTTTAAACAAATTCAGTTAGCAACGACCCGCATGACGCATCTTGTTAACCAGCTATTGACGCTTGCACGTGCCGAACCTGGAGACCATCCTCCGGAATCGCTAAAGTCAACCGACTTGCGCGATATTGCCGGCAGAGCCGCGATGGAATTTAAAACGCAGGCGTTTGCCAAGGACATCGATCTAGGCTTTGAGCTTGAACCAGCCTCTGTGCTTGGCGAACCTTCCCTTCTTTATGAATTGCTGTCGAATTTGATCGATAATGCAATTCGCTATACACCAGCCAACGGATGTGTGACGGTACGATGTGGAGCAGTTGATGACCAGGCGTTTCTAACAGTAACTGATAATGGTCCTGGCATCCCGGTGGCAGAACGTAAAAATGTATTCGAACGCTTCCGGCGGATTGAGGGTACTCCGGGCGAGGGGTGCGGGTTAGGTTTGGCGATCGTGAAGGAAATTGCAAATTCACACGGTGCGTCGGTCGAACTAACTACTCCTGCGACCGGGCATGGAACAGAAGTATCTGTCCGCTTCAACCGGCTACCAAACGAAATAAATCCTGTCGCGCCTACGACAAGTCACAGCAGCGAAACCGGATTTCGTGCAGCAAAAGGAACTAAGCGTCCGTTCGAGGAAGATTATTCCGATTAGTCCCGCGTCTGGACAGCCGCATTGCACAATATCCTATGCAAAGACTAGCGCCGAACGCGGGGTTTGATGGTGAATGAAATACATGGATTCCTAGCAATAAGTGTCGTTAGAAGCGGTTAACAGTTCTAAGGCTACTGTATTCAGGCAACCTGAAACGGGCCGGCTACTTGACATAGGCAGAGCACCTAAAGAGGCCTTGGTAAAAGGGCCTTTCTATTTCGCGGTCAACAAGGTATGGAAACACGCGATTATCGGTGCCGTCTTGGCATTTTTGACGTTAGGAATTTCTTGGCTTGTCTACACAGTCTATTCTGAGAGAATCATGCGGAATCATTTGCTCGCCACAGGATGGATAGCTGTTGCAAAAGAAACGAGGGATGAGGACGCCAACCTCGTCATATTACTAGTCGCCAATATCTGGGCCGTGGTTCTGATGGGTCTGCTCGTCTATGTATCGCTGGCTTATTTCTTTCCAGAGTCGTTGTAGATTAAAAGGTTCTGACGCAACAACTTCATGGCCCCGAGGTCGTGATCCTAACGCTGGCAATCCGCGATACTCCACAAACCGCCTGCACCGAATCCGCCAGAGTTGACGAAGCTGGTGCGCGTGAAGGTGATCCAGCCTTTCTTCGTCAGCGGCAAGAGGTTAGAAATTGGCGAAATCGTCGAACTGCAACGGCACGACGCGCAGTCGATGGCCGCGTTAGGGAAGATCGAATTTCTATGATTGCGTCTTGATCGCCATTATGAGTTAACTGCTGCGGAGATCGCGGCGTGGTGCCACTACCTTTCTAGGCATCGGAAATCCTTGCCGCAGGAGACCGGCGCTGCTTTTATCCCGAACGTATTTTTGGTACGCCTCAATCCAGTTTCGCGCTATATCGCGTACCCGTATTACGAAAAATTTCGTCCCGAGACTCCAGCGGTTAAGAAAAGCTGGGGTGCTGCGGGGGTATTGGATCTAGACCAGGTCCGCTCAATGGCACGCTAGCCAATCATCTAGCGGGGCCGATGTGATGAATTGACTCGGAATTCAGTATATTGTTGACCCCAAAGTCAACTGAGATTCTGAAGGTTCTGAAATAAGCACGCAAGTCACCGACCCCAAACGTTTCCTTTCCGGGCGCGAGATCACGCCAATTTTTAGGTCCTGTATATGAGGCGAGGCGTTGCAGAAATGCCGGGTCATTTGCATCGCGCATGTCCAGATAGTATTTGAGCTCAAATACACCGGATTCTGGCTGCGTGATCCAAGCCAACGTATGCCCCAGATCAGAACCAACTGCGGCACAAATTCTAGACACTTCGAGCATATCTAGCGCATCTGGAAATTCCCGAACACAAACGCCGTACGCTCTTTCGCGATGGGTGGTGCGAAGAACAAATGCACGCCCGTGGCCAATCATTTCCCAAAGCGGTTTCCCGTCATATGGTTCTCCAGACCAATACCTCGATATCCACGACAGATCGTCACGGCAGATTTGTCCTTTGTTATCTCTCGGAGCATTCGTTATCCAGTTCGAGTCCAAGCGAGAAACGTGTCCGACGGGATGAAATTCAAGTTCAGCGAGATTCTCGGGTAAGAAATGAGCTCCCCATGTCAACGCTAACTCGGCCAGGTGTTTGTCGTGAAAAAGGTAGAGCGCGGTCAACCTGGAAATCTGGTCGGGATGGTGCTGTTGGCGGATATGCTCAATTAGTAACTCGTTTTGAAACCGAACGTTGTCCTGATGTTGGATTATGCTGGCGAACATCATTGATACAGGGCATCGTGGAGGCTTGTCCCGCGCCAGGGCAGACACCAATACTCCTCGATAGACTTCCCACGCAACAATGGGATGATCGATGTCTAGGAACGCAAATGCACGGCACGGTGTGGGCATTACAGCCATGCAATTAGGAGGCGGAGGTGGTGGCGAAAGAGCGGGAAAGCAGTCTAAATTCCGTACAGAAATCCGTACGCCACCGAATTGAGTTATATAACATATTGATTATATGGTGGGTGATACTGGGATCGAACCAGTGACCCCTGCCGTGTGAAGGCAGTGCTCTACCGCTGAGCTAACCACCCGATTGTAAAAAAAATTTTAGCATGCGGCGCCGCTCTCCTTCAATTTGCGGGAGAAGATCATTGTTCTACGAGCTCGCGCTAAACGCATTTATTCGCTTTGTTTGACCACTCCAACTGAACGGTATACTGGCCGATCTTCTTGGTTGTCCAGGCGCAGATGTCGCCGATCTCGCCGTTTGAATCATCGTACCATCCACGGCCCGGAATCGGATCGGTAATAGCTTCGCAAAGTTCATGGGAACTGGTGGATGTCAGGGCATCGAATAGCGAAAGTCCCCCGGTGCATCCGTTACAGCCTGGATAGGGCATCACGGCGTAAAAAATCTGACTGGAAATGTCATTGTGATAACCACAGAATGCTTGGCAGGATGCACTGCCGCCTTGCACGACTTTGACTCCCGGCTGAAGGTAAACAAAATACAGTGTGTTGGCAGTCGGATGGGGAACGGCTGGATTACTTGAAATTTCCTGCTGCAGCATATGCTGGATAGCGGTGTCCGAGACCGAGTGCTTGAGACTGGGCGTGGTGATGGTGATTGTCCCAGTCCGCTTGCCGCGGGCAATTTGGTAGCCAGCAACATTGTATTCAGCCAGCTGGTCGATGAGCGGGCTCGCGAGAACGAAATCGAAAAATTGATTCAGCTGGCCGACCAGCGGACTTTGCGCCGCCTGTTGCCAAGCAGTTCCCCAGAAAATCGTGAACACTTCGCATGAGGCGATGAGTGGACCACCGCGGTAGGTGAGCTGTGGAGGCAGCGTCGCGGCGGCCGCCTCGGCGGTTGGCGTGCGCACAGTTTCAGGCACATGCAATGGCACGATCCGGATTGCATCGCCGTGAGCGGGATATATTTTCTTGGCGGGATGAAGTTCTTTGTTCGGCATGATGGACTCCGTAATTGAATTCAGCGTTGAAACTTTGATGCGGCACTCAAACCGGAGGCGGCCCGGCAGGCTTGGTGAAGTCAAAGCAGTCAGACATCGCATCGGCAGCGGTGGTGCGTTTATTCAAATCGGGCAGCCTGAACGTGGCCTCGCAGAACTTGAGGAGGCTCACGTGCGAATGTAGCGCATTCGAAATATAGCCGCGCTTGGCATAAGGACTGAGCACCAGGCACGGCACACGCGAACCGTAGCGAAACTGCGAGCCATCAGTCCATTTCTCCACCGCGGGTGGGTCGACATGGTCAAACCAGCCGCCCCAGTCGTCCCAGGTAATAAAGATCACGCATTTGGGCCACAACCCGCCTTTGACAACCGCATTTACCTGATCGACTGTCCACTGCATCCCGTGAGTGACGTTGCCCACAAGCGGATTGCCCTTGTCTTGCGGGTCGGGCGGATGTTCACTGGCATCATGCGGCGCATACAGCCAGGATACGGTCGGGAGTTTACCGGCCAGCGCGTCCTGCTTGAACTGCTCGGATGGGAATTTGTTTCGGCCCGCCAAACCATGGATGAAATCGAACACGTACCCGCCATAATTTCCCCAGGTGAGTTTCGCTTGTTCCAGATTCGCCGGCAAGGACGGGAGCTTGAACATGGGCTGATGGCCGCCACGCCGATAATTCGGAGGATTGCCGATCACGGGTGAATCTGCAGCGACCAACATCAGATGGTTGGGAGTAGAAGGCCCGGCAACGTCAGTGTAATAGTTATCGCAAAGCGTAAATTGCCTGGCGTAGGCGAAATATGCGGGAATATCCTGTTCCACGAATTGAGCGAGAACGGGATTTGAATGGCGGGTGAGCCAAGCGCCATGACTGTGGTCCGGATCCTTGGGCGGCGGATTGGGCGAACGCGGCATTGTCATTCCGTCCACACCATGTAGAGTGCCAAAATAATTGTCGAAGCAATGGTTCTCCTTGACGATGATAATTACATGCTGGATGGGATTCACTGACATGGCTTAGGCCTCGAAGAAAGGCTTCAATAATCGGAGGACCCGGCAATATCGAACGGCGCCGAGCATACGACCTGACTGCTCGACAATGATTCAAATTTTAGCATATTGATTCAATCTCTTCCAAACCATGAAAGAACGGTGCTCTCACGCGCCAACATCAGAATGCGAATTCAAACGGGGTTCGCGTAAAATACATTGTGGCAATATGATACGAAATGATTAAAACCCGTTTCGCTCCGAGTCCGACCGGTTACCTGCACATTGGCGGCGCGCGCACCGCGCTATTCTCGCTGGCTTACGCGCGCAAGTACGGCGGTAAATTTGTACTGCGAATTGAAGATACTGACCAGGAGCGCTCGACACAGGAATCGATTCAGGCGATTCTCGACGCAATGAGTTGGCTCAATCTCAACTGGGACGAGGGGCCGTTCTACCAGATGCAGCGACTTGCGCGCTACCAGGAGGTCGCGCAGCAGTTATTAAATGAGGGCAAGGCTTATCATTGCTATGCCAGTAAGGAAGAGCTGGAGGCGCTGCGCGAGAAGCAGCGCGCGCGAGGGGAGAAGCCGCGTTACGACGGGCGCTGGCGCGATTCCAAGGCAACGCCACCTGCCGGAGTGAAACCGGTGGTCCGTTTCAAAAACCCGCTCGACGGCGAGGTGGGGTTTGATGATTTGGTGAAAGGCTATATTTCTGTTCAGAACAGCGAGCTTGACGACCTCGTGCTCCTCAGGGCGGATGGCGTGCCGACCTACAACTTTGGCGTGGTAGTGGATGACCTGGATATGGAAATCACACATGTGATTCGAGGGGATGATCATGTCAACAACACTCCGCGCCAAGTCAACATCCTTAAAGCATTGGGAGCGCCTTTTCCCCAATACGCGCATGTGCCGATGATCACCGGCGCGGATGGCGAGCGGCTTTCCAAGCGCCACGGAGCGGTGAGCGTGATGCAATATCGCGACGACGGTTATTTGCCCGAAGCGCTCACTAATTATCTGGCGCGTCTCGGATGGTCACACGGCGATGCAGAAATCTTTTCGCTGGAGCAGTTCATAGAATGGTTTGACCTCAAGCACATCAGCAAATCGCCCGCGCAGTTCAATCCGGAAAAACTGATGTGGCTCAATCAGCAATACCTCAAGCAATCGGGTGATGAGCGCCTTGCTCGTTTGGCTTCGCCTTTACTCAAGGCGCGCGGTTGTAACTTGACAAGCGGACCCGAGGTTACCGCTGTGGTGCGCTTGCTCAAGGAGCGCGCGGCCACAGTCACCGAGTTAGCTGATGCGGCCGTTTATTTTTACCAGCCGGTGGAACCCCCAGCGGAACTGAAACGAGAGCATTACACTGCAGACATCAGGCCGGCGCTAAATGAACTTATGCACGCTTTTGAAAAGATACAATGGCAAAAGCCCGCCATTCATGACGCGCTGAAAGCAGTGGTTTCGCAGCACGGTTTAAAATTTCCCAAAATCGCGATGCCGCTGCGCGTAATGGTTAGCGGGGGCACGCAAACGCCGAGCATAGATGCGACTCTCGAACTCATCGGGAAAGAAGAAGTCTTGCGGCGGATGCAGGGGCAAATGTCTGCCTATCCCGCGTAATTCGGTGCAGTTCTTTTGCAACGAACAAGGCAAACAAGTATAATTCGCAACCTTCGACGGGGGTATAGCTCAGCTGGGAGAGCGCTTGCATGGCATGCAAGAGGTCAGCGGTTCGATCCCGCTTACCTCCACCAGATTCAAAAATTTTCCATGAGTCCCCATCGTCTAGAGGCCTAGGACATCGCCCTTTCACGGCGGTAACACGAGTTCGAATCTCGTTGGGGACGCCAATCTTTAGCCTTACTCAATTAACCCGTCAATCGCGATGCTTACGAAAGGTAAGAGCCAGACCATACATGAAGACGGTAAAAGAAATCGGATTACAAATTTTATTCGGAATGGGTGACTAGTGTGCAGATAGCATCGGCCGTGCTTGTTTCGACTTTTGCCGCCGCCGGAAATTGAAATGGCATCCCGCAGGTCAAGATTCGGCCAATTATCTAAAGCTTGACTGTTTAATAGGCAGTACGCGACTATAGCCTCTGAAGCCGGCTTTTTTGGGTTCCTGTCGCTTTCATGGTAACTCGAGACGTGATAATTCATTAGCAGTTTAGGCCGCGGTCGAAATAAGCTGTAACGCCATATAATTTAAGAAATGAACTCTGCAAGCGAAACTGCCAACCAACTGTTATACGATCAAGCGTCTCACACGATCGAAGTCATGCGTGCGGTCCTCGCTGAGCATCTTGGAATTGTCGACCAGCATTTTGAATTCGATACGCCACTCGACGCGCTCGGCCTTGATTCGTTATCGTTCCTCGAATATGTGTTTGAGGTCGAAAAGATCCTAAAGATCACGCTGCCGGACTTGCCACGTGATTTGACGTCAGTAGGCGAATTAGTGTTGTTTGTCGATGCCGAGTCCAAGAAGCAGGCCAAGGGCCGTGACGCGTGAGGTTATGGGGCGCCGAGTTGCCATCACGGGACTTGGAATCGTTTCACCCATCGGTAATTCAACACGGGAATTTTTTTCCAACCTAATCGCTGGCCGCTCTGGCATCCGCAACATCGAGATTCCGGGGACAGTAGCCGGGGTCGTCGACTTTGACGCGGCCTCTCATTTCACCAAGATTCAGGTCGCGGGTCTTGACCGCTTTAGCCAATTTGCCCTCGTCGCCGCCGAAGAAGCGCTCGCTGAATCGGGGTTAAGAACTGAAGATCTCGGTGCTGTTCGCGCGGGGGTCTATTTCGGCTCCGGGATCGGCGGTGCCAATGCGCTCGAAAGCGGTTATCAGGCATTTCTTGACCCTGCGAATGGCAAGATTCCACCATTGACCGTGATTTCCACGATGACCAACGCTGCGGCCGCTCACATTTCGATGCGCTATGCGATTCGCGGTCCGTCGCTCACCTACTCGGTTGCTTGCGCCTCTTCTGCTGTTGCGATTGGTGAGGCCTATCGTGCGATTCGAGACGATTATTTGGACATTGCCATTGCCGGAGGCGCCGAGGCAATGCTAACGCCAACCATGGTCAACGCCTGGGTAGCGATGAAAGTGCTGGCCAAGCCTGACCTCGCGGAGCCAAGCCGGTCCTGCAAGCCCTTTTCGAAAGACCGCACTGGGTTAGTCCTTGGCGAAGGCGCGGGAGTGGTCGTCCTCGAGGCGCTCGAGTCTGTGGCAAAAAGAAGGGGCGCAATTCGCGCAGAGATGGCTGGCTATGGAATCGCGAGCGATGCCGTACATATTGCGAAGCCCTCATCCGAGGGCCAGGCGGCAGCCCTTGGACGCGCATTAGGCGATGCAGGTCTAACCGCGTCGGATATCGGTTATATAAATGCCCACGGTACAGCTACGGTTGTCGGCGACATCGCGGAAACGAAAGCGATCAAGGATGTGTTTGGCGCAGGCGCATACAAAATTGCTGTCTCCTCAACGAAGGCACTGCATGGACACCTGATGGGCGCTGCGGGCGCCGTCGAGTTCATTGCCGCCATACTTGCACTTGAGTCGCGCACGATACCGCCGACCTGTCATTACACCGAACCTGATCCCGACTGCGACCTTGATTACGTACCAAATTCACCACGTCACGACGTCGAAATCGATGCCGTGATGTCAAACTCATTTGCGTTTGGCGGAACCAACGCTGTCCTCGTTGCAAAGCGATGTCTGTGAGAAGTCTCCTGAAGGACCGTAAGTCCCAATATCCGCGGTACGCCGGCGGAATCGTTGACCGCCGCCGGACTATCACCGGGCCACGACAGGAGTAGACAAAGTCTCCAGGAAATGCAGGACGGGCTGCAGCGAGCGGAATGGCGAGAACTGCACGCCGCGCTGTGTCAGGTATTCGGCAAGCGAATCCTTTGCAAATACGACGTCCGCGTGTAGCGCAGCACATATATCCGAGAGCCCATCGCCTACGAATATCCTGGTCCGGCCGAGTGCGCGCCGGAGGTGCTGTCCCTTGCAATGCGCACAACGTGGGCACGAAGGATCGCGGTACGGAAAAATAGCTTCAACGCGATCCCCGAAAAACGCCAGTTCGTTGGCAAGCACCGGTACTGCCTTCACCCCGTTGTTACGCAGGACTGCTTGGATGAGCAAGGAAAAACTGTCGCTTATGATGGTCAGCTGGACCTGCTCACTCGCCGACCAATCGACGATCGACGCAAAGTAAGGGTCAATGACAGTGGTCGATATGAAGTCCAGTAGCTCCGGAGCCGACAGACGCAGGTTTGCCATCTGTCGCCGCAGGCACTCCTCAGTCGAGAGCCTTCCTTCCCGCCAGGACTGCTCCCACTCGCGCCAGCGCTCGTCAGGCGAGAATCGCTCGATAACCGCGTCAAGCACGTCGCCGCGCGTGACGGTGTTGTCGAAATCAAGAAACAAAACTGGTTTATCCCTGCTGGCCCGCACTAAGCAAACCTTTCGTGTCGCAGGCACTGGCGCCCCTACCAGGCACGGCGACCGAGTGACAGAACCGCTCGATTTCTGCGGCGACCCTGGCGCGCTCCAAGTCCGCGGTTACCACATGGTAAGAATCCTGCAGCATTATTATTTCTTTCTGCTTCGATCCGACGCGCTGGTGAATGAATTGGGAGTTGCGCGGACTGGTGGCCTCGTCATTTTCAGCCTGGACAAGCAGTAAGGGGGCAAGCATGCGGGGTAGTTCGCGGATACATTTGGTAATCAAGTGACGCGCCTCGCAAAACAAGCGGACGGGAAAATGTGCGTAGCCAAGAGCGGCTGCGTCGCCACTATCTCGAAGCGACATCGTCTCGTATTGTGCCGCTATTTTTTTGCGCAGGATCTCATCCTTGAGTCCGAAGGGCGGTTCTTCTCGATAATACGCAAAGTATTTAAGCGGAGTGTAATCAATGAACGGAAGCAGTTTGTGGATCCACGGAACGTTCCAACCGTCGTAAAACAGGGTCGGTGACAAGCAAATCACCCCGGCAATTTCCTCGGGCATCTCGGCGCCCAGCATAAGCGCAAGGATCGCGCCGAGCGACAATCCACCGACCACCAGCGACTGGCCGGACAAACGTGCCTCCCTGCTGGCTTCTTCAACGTAAGCCCGCGCGGAATTCAACAGCTGTCTCCAACGCGTGCACGCGAGGATTGCAAGCGGTTGACCGTGATTCACCAGGCGCGGGCACCAAACCGAGAATTTGCTGCGGCGATTAAGGTAATGAGCGATGTACGCGAATTCCGACGGAGTCCCCGTAAGTCCATGGAAAAGTATCACGGAATAATCCTTGCCGTCAGACATTTTCAGGCCGTCGTCCGGTAGCCGAACCGGAACCTGATGGCGCAGCCATTTCCACTCAACAGCCATGTTTTGAAATCGACCTTTTTCTGTGTTGCACGCTGGGATGTTTATCGAAAATATGGCATCCTAAGCCTTTTGACGATACGTTGGCAAACTTTTTCTTACAACAGGTAATTGAGAATGATTAATGAACATCCCGATCAATAGCACTGACGATGAGGGGGTGCGAAAAGCAGAACTCGCGCTGCTCGAAAAAGAAAGCCGATTTTGTTCATACGGCGACACCGTCCACTATGCCAAGGAGCCAAAAATATTCGATCGCTGTTCAGGCAGCTATTTGTACGATCTTCATGGGCGCCGTTATCTGGATCTGCAGATGTGGTACTCAGCTGTAAATCTCGGGTATGCAAATCCCAAGGTCAGCGACGCGCTTCGCGCGCAGTTGGAGCGGCTGCCGCAACTGGCGTGCCAGTATCTCCATCTCGAGAAAATAGAACTCGCGGAGTTGATCTGCCAGAGCATCGAGCGTGCATTCGGCGTAAAAGGTCGTGTTCACTTCAACGTTGGGGGTTCGCAGGCCATCGAGGACGCATTGAAACTGGTCCGCAAGAACACGGGACGGCAGCACATGCTTGCGTTCCAGGGCGGATATCACGGCCGCACGCTGGCGGCGTCTGCGATCACGTCCTCTTACCGTTATCGCGAGGCATTTGGCGAGTTTGCGGATCGCGCAGAGTTCGTCCCGTTTCCGTATACGTTCCGTTCGCCTTACCGCGGCGATGCGGCACGGACCGAAGACTACTGCATCGCCGAATTTGAGCGCTTGTTCGAGCACGAATACACAGGCGCATGGAACCCAAAGACTGGGCGGTCCGAATTCGGAGCGTTCTTCGTGGAGCCGGTCCAGGGTACCGGGGGATATGTAATTCCGCCGAAGAACTACTTCAAGCGTTTGGCGAAGATTTGCCGTGACAGAGGCATTCTGATTGTCGATGACGAGATTCAGATGGCTTTCTTTCGCACCGGCAAGATGTGGGCAATGGAGCATTTTGGGATTCAACCCGACATCATCGTCTTCGGTAAGGCGCTCACGAACGGGATGAATCCTATTTCCGGCATCTGGGCACGAGAAGAACTTATCAACCCGGCCATCTTTGGGCCTGGCTCGACACATTCCACGTTCTCCTCGAATACGCTGGGTACTGCAACAGGGCTCGCCGTGATGAAAATTCTCGGTAGTGAGGATTATGAGACCAAGGTCCTTGAGAAGGGGAGGTATTTCCTCGACCAATTACGAGACATTCAGCGCGCGCATCCAGAGGTAGGCGAAGTCGATGGGCTCGGTTTGGCGTTACGGATGGAAATGTGCGAGGCCGACGGGTTTACGCCAAGCCGGCAACTCGCCGACCGGATGTTTCAGTTGGGACTGGAGGGCAACCTACCAGTCGGTCCAGGCACCATCGGACTGATACTCGATATTGGTGGCTATTACAAGAATGTGATTACCTTGGCTCCGTCACTGGAGATCTCATTAGCCGAGATCGATCAGGCTGTGGCCGCGCTCAAAATATTGATTACGCGTGCCAAGCAAAATCTTGGGAAATGAGGAGCTAGGAGCAAGATGCTTCACATATCCGACTGCCAAGGTTTTGCAGGGCGGTCGCGATCGCTGCATCACTACCGCGGCCCTCAAGAAAATGGCGCAAGAGTCGGGTGTGGGCCTGCAAGACTGACGGTTCTTTTGTTGATAATACTCCGACCAATATCTTGGTATTTCATAAACGGGGAAAACACATGTATTCAGTAGCCGGCAAAACCATGCTCGTAACTGGCGGCAACAGGGGCATGGGCAAACTGTTCTGCGAACACGGCGTGGCCGAGGGTGCCAGGATTATCATCTGGGCCACCAACGAGCAGACCATGAAGGAGACCGCCGAGGAGTTGACCCGTCGCGGTGGCGAGGTATCTACTTACAAGGTCGATGTATCCGACCGCAAAAATATCGAGCAGGCTGCGGAGCATGTCCTCAAAGATCACGGCACGGTCGATATCCTGATAAACAACGCCGGCATCGTCGTTGGTTCCTATTTCTGGGAGCACACCAATGACCAGATCGAGAAGACCATGCGCATCAACACCGAAGCCATGATGTATATCTGCCGGGCGTTCCTGCCCGGCATGATGGAAAAACGTGAGGGCCGTATCGTAAACATGGCATCGGCAGCGGGGCTGCTATCCAACCCGAAGATGTCCGTCTATTGCGCAAGCAAGTGGGCGGTGAACGGTTGGTCTGACTCCTTGCGTCTGGAACTGGAAGAACAGGGTTACCACAATATTCGTGTGACCACGGTCACTCCCGGCTACGTCGATACCGGCATGTTCGAAGGGGCCAAGGCGCCATTGATGACGCCCATCATCAAGCCCGAACCTTTTGTGCAGAAGGTCTGGGAATCCATGAAGAAAGGAAAGTTAGCGGTCCGCGCACCCTGGACGGTCTACCTGGTTGTCATTATGAAAGGCGTGCTCCCCATCCGCCTGTTCGATTTTATCTTCGGCAATATGTTCGGCGTCTATAAGAGCATGGACGAGTTTAAAGGCCATGGGTAAAGTGTCCTTAACAATCCGGACGCGGAATTAAGGATATTGAATGATGAAAGTCGGCTTAGGGTTCAACATGCTCGGCGCGCCGCACTTATCCTTGATGCGAAATCCGGCGCGGCTGAACTATGCGCACTCGCCTCGCTCAATGCGCTGCGGCCATCCGTTCGGCGATTCCTTTCCTTACATCGACGACAACTAAGTAGACCATCGTCTGGTTAAGTAGTTGGTATGCGATCTCGCCGAAAGTACAAGGACCCGGCAGACCTGCCTGCGCTCCCTCAAGCTTGCCGTAGAGGAAGTTGAGGGCGCAGTTACGGGCGAAGGGGATGTCACTGCTGATGCCGCTGGTGCCCGACTTGAAGGCCGCCAGAAGGGTCCAGAAGTCAGCCACTGAACTTAGCTTTGCGTTCAAGGCATTCATCAAAATCCCAACTTAAAATGTGAAATTCTGGCCAATGAAAGGAGCGGTTTGTCCTAAGTATGCAATAGTAAAGTAACGGTAATAGAACCCAGGTGTACTCCACTCTCATAGAAATAGTGACGGAGCTTTACACCGGCCAACTTAGAGTTTCAGTATTTTCGTCGTCTTACGGGCTGTGACGATCCGCGTTTTTCCATGCCGCTTGAGGTTCAGCAAATCACACGCTCTCCCATCACTAAATAATCGGCTTCTTCAGCTTAAGCGGTGGCAAGCAAAGAGTTGTCGTCGGGACGGAGGATTTGGCCGCTCAGCCGCCAGTCCGAATCGGCAGTATGTCTTGCACCGCGCACGATTTCCATCGCCATTATGCCTTGACCCTTTCGGTCGTCCGTGCATATACTTCAACTCAGAACGTCCAGTCTAATGAAAATTCATAGTGTTGTAGTGCGCGAATCGATTGCAAACCGCTCTGTTGCGGAAGATCCCCCAGCGGTGCCTGGCAAAAAGCAAACGATCTTGATTGTCGATGACACGCAGGAGAATATCCTGCTGCTCAGCGAGGTGCTCGAATCTGATTACTTGACCAAAGCGGCGATCGACGGAGAACGGGCCCTGAAGATTGCCTTTTCGACGGAGCCTCCTGACCTGGTTCTGCTCGATGTCATGATGCCCAATTTGAGCGGCTATGAGGTGTGCAAACGGCTGAAGGAGAATCCGAACACGCGGCATATCCCGGTCATTTTCGTCACCGCCATGGGTGAAGTAGAGGACGAGACGAAAGGATTGGAGCTTGGCGCAGTGGACTACATCACCAAACCGATCAGTCCACCGATTGTGAAGGCGCGCGTGAAAGCGCATCTGGAGCGGTATGAGCAGAAACGCGAATTACAGCGGATGGTTGTAAAACTCGAGGAACAGGCGCGCGAGCTCGCGGCTTGGAACCAAAAGCTCGAACAGCGCGTTACCGAGGGTGTCGCGCAACTGGATCGGCTGGGACGTATGAAGCGATTCTTCTCTCCGGCTGTGGCAGATCTTATTCTCTCGGGTAATGCAGATGATCCGCTCAAGACCCATCGCAGGGAAATCGTCGTGGTCTTCCTCGATATGAGAGGATTTACCACTTTTAGCGAGAGCGCCGACCCGGAGGAGGTAATGAGCGTCCTGGCCGAATACCATGCGGCGATGGGTGAGCTAATTACCAAGCACGCAGGGACGCTGGAGCGCTTCACCGGCGACGGGATTATGATTTTCTTCAACGACCCGCTACCGGTCCCGAACCCTGCCGCACAGGCCGTCTCGATGGCGCTCGAGATGCAACAGCGCTTTAAAGGCCTGGCGGCTACATGGGCGCGGCGCGGGTACGAACTATCGTTGGGGATCGGCATTGCGCAGGGTTATGCCACGATCGGGGCCATCGGCTTCGAGGGCAGGCGCGATTATGGTGCTATCGGCAACGTCACTAATCTCGCGGCCCGCCTCTGCGGCGAGGCGAAGGGAGGGCAGATTCTCGTCTCGCAGCGGGTTGAAGGAGCGCTAGGGGGGGTTGCGAAATCGCAGCCCATTGGCGACATCTCGCTAAAGGGTTTCAACAGGCCCATCAAGGCCTTCGAGATTCGCTAGGGGGTAAGCCTTAGTGACGCAGGAAGAGATCCTTAAAGAGATTGAGCGCCACCGGCGGTCGATCACCGAACTTGAGGTGAAACTCAGCGGTGAGGCAAAGGTGCCCACTGGCTTTTACCTCACCTTCTATATCGTCGCGGGTATGGTCCTCGGTGTCATGGGCGGGCTGACCAGTTTCATCTTTAACATTGTGGGCTCACTCATCGTCGCACAGGACCCCATGGTGATCTTGCGCGCGTTCGGCACATTTTTTATCGGCGCGGACGCCCTCACCACCCACAACCCCAACTTCCTGATATTGGTCCTCCTGGTTTACTTGTCGGGAGGCGGTGTGGCTGGAGCTGCCTTCCAAGTGATCGTGAGCCGGTATTTCACCGATCGCCCCATTGTCTACAAGATCCTCCTCGCGGGCGCTTACGGACTTGGTCTCTGGATCATCAACTTTTATGGCATCATCTCCTGGCTCCAACCGCTGCTCGTTGGAAAGGCCTTTATCCTAGAGATGATGCCTTTCTGGGTTGCGGCGTCGACCAACGTCGTCTTCGGCCTCACCCTCGGACTGCTGCAGCCAATCTGGGACGCGCTCTTTCACGAGCTGCGCGAACGGGGCCGGAAGCTAGCTCAATCCGTGGAGGAACTCAAAGGCTTGATGGAGGTCAGCCAGGGGGTCAACTCAACCCTTGACCTTCAGACGGTCCTCACCAGCATCGTTGCGCATGCCGTTCAGTTATCGGGGACAGATGCAGGAGCGATTTACGAATATGACGACCAGAACAAGGAGTTCCTTCTGCGCGCGACGTACCAGATGGAAGAAAAGCTTGTCGAAGCGCTCCGGGCGAACCCTGTCCGGCTGGGCGAAGGTGGAGTGGGTCGGGCAGCAATCGCCCGCGCGCCCATCCAGATCCCCGACATCGAAATACAGGGCGCCTACGACCCGCGACTGCAGAGCCTGATGGCGCAATCCGGATATCGGGCTATCCTCAGCATTCCCCTGCTGCGGGAGGATCACATTGTCGGCGGCCTCACTGTGCGTCGGAAGTCCCCTGGAGAGTTCTCACCCGACGTGGTCAATTTGTTGACGGCCTTTGCCGCTCAGTCGGTGCTGGCGATCCAGAACGCACGGCTCTTCCGGCAGATCGAGGAGGATGCGCGGCAGCTTGAGAGCGCCAGCAAGTACAAATCCGAGTTTCTTGCCAACATGAGTCATGAGATCCGCACACCGATGAACGCCATCATCGGTATGACTCACCTTGCGCTTCAGACCGAGTTGACGGAAAGACAGCGCAACTATCTGAGCAAGGTCGACGCGGCGGCGAAGGGGCTATTGGGCATCATCAACGATATCCTCGATTTCTCCAAGATCGAAGCCGGCAAGTTGCACATCGAGCGGGTCGATTTTTCTCTAGACTCAGTCTTGGAGCAGGTGTCCGACGTTTCGTTTTTCAAGGCTCAGGACAAAGGGTTGGAGCTGCTGTTCGACATTGGTACAGATGTACCAATGGCCCTTATCGGGGATCCCTTGCGTTTGCGGCAGGTGCTGCTGAACCTTGTCGGCAACGCGATCAAATTCACTGAAAAAGGCGAGGTCACTGTTGGTGTTCATCTCGTCGGGGCGAAGGACAGCACGGCCCATTTGCGGTTTGATGTGAAGGATTCCGGAATAGGCCTGACGGCAGAGCAGCGCGCAAAGCTTTTCAGTGCCTTCACTCAAGCTGACGCATCCACTACGCGCAAGTATGGTGGCACCGGCCTGGGTCTGAGCATCAGCAAAGGCCTGGTCGAGGCGATGGGTGGAGAAATCGGTGTCGAGAGCGAGCCGGGAGTCGGGAGCACGTTTCACTTTACTGCCAAACTTGAGCTGCAGGCGCAGCAGCGCCCGGTGGCTCCGCTGGCGCCGCAGTTACAGGGCGTGCGTGTGCTGGTCGTGGATGACAATGCCAGCGCCCGCGAGATTTTCGAAACTATGCTGCGCGGTCTCAAGTTCGAGCCACGGGCTGTAGCGAGCGGTGCGGCGGCCATCGAGGCGCTTCAGCAGGCCCATTCAGAGGGTAAACCATATGGTTTGGTGTTGATGGACTGGCGCATGCCGGGGATGGATGGAGTGGAGGCCATCAGGCGTATTCAGGCCGACACCAGCCTAGAGAAAGCGCCGACCATGATCATGGCAACCGCATTCAGTCGCGAGGAGTTACTGCAGCGGGCGAAGGACATAAAATACGCGGGCCTTTTGGCGAAACCGGTGAGCCCCTTAATACTGCTCGATAACATCACGGCGGCATTCGCGCAGGAAACCGCGCAAGGGCCAGGTAAACTGGAGCCTCGCGCCGAGGCACGTGAGACGGCCAAGCTGATACACGGAGCTCACATTCTGCTCGTTGAGGACAACGACGTGAATCAGGAAATCGCGGTCGAACTTCTCTCCAGCGAAGGCGCCCGTGTCGACGTGGCCAACAACGGAGTCGAAGCGATAAATAAAGTGCAGCAGACTCATTACGACGCGATCCTGATGGACTGCCAGATGCCGCTAATGGATGGATTTGAAGCAACCCGCCGCATCCGCGCCGACGCGCGTTTCCGCGAACTCCCGATCATCGCGATGACTGCCAGCGTTTTGAATGCCGATCGCGAACGCTGCATCAACGCCGGCATGAATGACTTTGTGGGCAAGCCATTCGATGTGAACGATCTATTCTCGACGCTGATGCGCTGGCTCAAACGCCCCTCTGGCGAAAAGGCGGCAACTGCTGCTGAAGCAAGTCAAGAGGACACCACCCTTCGCATTCCAGGTGTCGACGTCGAGACCGCATTGAAGCGGGTGGGAGGCAGCGTCAAGCTATACAAGACACTTCTTTCCCGATTCCGCGAAACGCAGATGGACGTGGTGCGGCGTATCAATGAAGCTATTAACCGCGGCGATAACGAGACGGCAAAGCGCGAAGCTCATACTCTCAAGGGATTGGCTGGAAGTGTTGGGGCAACGGGTTTGGCCGAGTGCGCGACAACGGTTGAGAACCTGTTGAAGGTGAAGCAGACCGCAGGCTTGGACCAGGCGCTGGCGAAGCTGAAGAAATCGCTGTCGGACTTAGTGGCAAGCCTGCCGCAGAGCGCGCTTGAGGCAGACAAAAATCGTGCGCCGCAGGCCACTACCCAGCGGGCCCTCGACCCGGCTGCTCTCGGCGCCGCGCTGAGTGACTTGGCGAAGCTAATTGCGCGGGACGAAACGCGTGCTGCAAAGGCTGTTGAAGCAATCTCCGGTGACTTGCGCGCGGCAGGCCAAGGTGAACGAAGCAAGCAACTTCAGAATCTGCTCGCCCGGTATGATTTCGAAAATGCCGCGGCCGTCCTCGAGAAGATAGCACAGGAATTGGGTGTGGCGCTGCAAGGCTGATTCCCCCTTATATTGACGCTACCGTCTAAGCGATGGATCCGCAATTGCATTCGGAGATCTACGAGGTATTGCGCGCCAGCCAGGCCTTTCAGGATTTCGATGATAATGCGCTGCATGATTTTGTAGGCAACGTGAAGTTGAATCTGCTGCCGGCGCAGACCAGCCTGAAGCCCGAGCATTATAAAGTAACTGAAGGGCTCTTCGTCGTATTCAAGGGCCGTTTGATTTTGACTGTTAAAAGCGCCACCGGTGTAAATGAGGTTTTATACCGGTTGGGTCCGGGCGACGTGATTGGAGCCGTTGACCCGATTGCTGACATTCCGAATGCCCCGCAACTGCAGGCCTCAAGTGAGACGACGATAATCGGCATTGCCTGGTCGGCCATCGATCACCACCTGGAAAAATCCCCGGATGCCAGGAAGACGCTGGAGGATGCCGTTTGGCGGACCAAGCGACGCGCGCAGCTCGCAACTCATTTGATTCGGCTGTTCGGCGGAATCAATGCGACCACGCTGACTGATTTTGAATCGATGATCGAATGGCAAACATTGAGCCCGGGGGTCGAGTTGTTTCATCAAGGAGATGCGGCTGACGCTGTGTTTTTCGTGCTGAGCGGCTTGCTGCGGGTAGCCACCAAAGAAAACGAACAAGTTGAACGGGTAATCAATGAGATCAAAGCTGGAGAAACGATTGGCGAAGTCGCTTTCTTGACCCAGGAAACCCGCTCGGCGACGGTCTACGCAGTTAGAGATACGGTGCTAGCGCGGTTGTCGTATCCGAGCTTTGACAAGCTCATGGATAAGTATCCAATCGCGATGAAGCAGGTCGCGCATCTTGTCAGCAAGCGACTGCAACGGCAAACGATCCGTGTCGACCACGCCTCTCCGATGGCTGCTATCATCGGTGTCGTACCGTCAAATCCCGAGTGCCCCCTTGGCGACGTGACGCACCATCTGGTCCAGGCACTGAACCAGCTCGGATCCACCCTGCATCTGGACGCCGGCACGGTAGATAAAGAATTCGGCAGGCGTGCGATGTCACAAGTATTGGAAGACGATCCGGGTAGTCTGCGACTGGCACAATGGCTGAACCAGCAGGAAGCTCATTATCAGTATGTTGTCTACGAGGCGGACCGGACCTGGTCGCCATGGACTCAGCGGGCTATCCGGCATGCTGATCAGGTGGTGCTTGTCGCGAACGCGAATTCGAACCCAAAACCAGCCGATATCGAACAGAAAATGGACGCGCTTTGGATAACAGAACGAGCTCCCCAGCGCAGCCTGGTCCTGATCCATCCTGCCGGTACGAGCGAGCCTCACGGCACGTCTCAATGGCTGGAGGCACGAAATATTGGCGGGCATTTTCATGTGCGAGCGCATTCTCCAGCTGATTATGCCCGGCTTGCGCGAATTCTTGCGGGCAAAGCTGTAGCGCTGGTCCTGGGCGGAGGCGGTGCACGAGGATTTGCGCATATTGGTTTCTTGCGGGCCATGGAGGAAAGCGGCATACCCATCGATATCGTTGGAGGAACCAGTAGTGGCGGGATGCTTGGCGGCATGGTCGCCATGCAATCCAACTCGCAGCAGATTCAGGCGGTATGCAAGCAATTCGTTTCGAAGACTTTCGATTACACTTTGCCTATTGCATCTCTGCTAAAGGGCGGAAAAATACGCTCGATACTAGAATCGGTCCTCGGCAATCGCCGGATCGAGGATCTATGGCTACCGTATTTCTGTGTGGCCACCAACCTGACTCAGGCAGACCAAGTCATTCATCGTCGCGGTCCCGTAGCAGAGGCGGTTCGCTCGAGTATTTCCCTCCCAGGCATCATGTTGCCGTGCTATCACAACGGCGATCTGCTCGTCGACGGCGGGCTAATCAATAATCTGCCGGTTAACGTCATGCGTTCTGTTTTCAAGGGAAACCTGGTGATAGCTGTAGACGTGGAACCAAAAAAAGATCTGATTGTGAAGACTGAGTTTGCCCCGGAGATATCAGGGTGGACATTGCTGATGAACCGGCTCAATCCTTTCAAGAAAAAGATTGCGGTACCGTCTATTCTCACTGTGCTTGTTCGCTCGGCCACACTGGCCAGCGTCTACAGTGGCAACAGATTGCTGGAACAGGCTCCACCAGACCTTTATGTGCAGCTTCCCGTGGGGAATTGGGGGACGCTGGCGTTTGATGCGATCGATGACATCGTGGCCCGAGGATATGAGGTATCGCTCCCAATTCTTCACACGTGGTTGCTTAAACAGAAGGGTTTGCAATTATCGTCGGCAAGCGCCCCAAAAACGCGCGCGGGCGGAATATAGCAGGGCGGTACTATCAAGTCAGGAAATTGCGATTTTATAATTTTCCACCAGGGAAGTACCATAAATTTGGGCTGCAATTTTTTATTTTGCTATCGCGGTGACATTTCAGGCCTCAATGGTGGGATTAAATATCAATTTTATCGATGAGAATTATTTTGACTTCCGACTCAGGCACCGTTTATCGAAGAATTTCTGCTTAACTTGACGGCACCGTTTGGATGAATGGGTAAGGTCTGGTGTGAAGAAACATGTCATAGCACTGCTTTTGTATGGCTCAATCGCCGGACTGCTGTATCTCAACGGTTGTTCGAAGTCGACGCCCTGCGGCAAGGGTGCAGGTAATGTCTTGGATGAAGCCAAATGCGCTGGACGCGAACCGCAGACATTTGTAAGTTCTGAAGACAACTATCTGGGTGATATGGATTACGGTATCACTCACAATCCAGAAGAAATTGCAGCACGATTACGTCCGTTTATCCCGGGGATAACTCCAGATGATGCCGTGAAGGCTGCAATTCGCGGACGGAACACTTGGATCCTATGGTCCGGAGGCAATGACCGCCTTTGGGACCTGTTATCCCGCATAACTGTAGGCAGCATGGACCTTCTGAAAACGATATCCGACCACCCGAGTCTTCAGTACAGTCGTGACAATCGATGGCAATATATGGGTCTGCTAAACGAACCCTGTTTCAAGCGCGGAACCGGCCCTCGTTCTGATCGTTATGGTCTCTGGCTCGACGTGCGAGATCCAAAATGTGAGACTGACCCATTCGAAGACGAGACGAAGTACCCTGGTGTGAAAATCGAAGCGCGCGGCAAGAATATGCCGGTAGGATCTTATTACGGGTATGCCACTGGGGTGGTTGGACTCCGTATTTTTCCCAACCCGGATTTCGACGAGAAAGCCCAAAAGCACTGGGATCCCGAACGATATTACACAGACCCCAGCTATTATCTCGACAAGGATTTGGTGAAGCCTTATCGCGTAGGAATGACATGCGGCTTCTGCCATGTGGGACCCAATCCCACCAACCCCCCACGCGACCCAGAACATCCGTCTTGGGCAAACCTGAATTCAAATCCGGGAGCGCAATATTTCCGGTTTGATCGTGTATTCAATTGGAATCCAAAGCAGGATAACTTTGCGACACAACTGTTCCAGACTACGCGGCCTGGTGCCTCCGATACCTCCCTTGTTCCGGCTGATAACATCAACAACCCGGGCACCATGAACGCAATCTACAATCTGGCGGCACGGCTGGAAATCGCCAAAAAGTTCGGGAAGGAATCGCTGGCGAGCGGTTCGAAGAACAATCGCCAGTTCAATGATTTCGTCTCTGCGGGGAGTTCTCTCGCCCAGTTCTATAAGGCTCCGGATACGGTTTTCGCGCCTCACATATTGAAGGAGGGTGCCGATTCGGTTGGCGCGTTGGGGGCACTCAATCGCGTTTACCTCAACATTGGTACGTTTAGTGAGGAGTCGCTTGAGCACTTTCGCCCCTTGATCGGGGGCAAGGACGTCAGCCCTATCGCGATCAGTGTTGCCAGAGCGCACTCATCATACTGGAATGCTACTGAGCACATGACCCCTGATGTGGCGCTTTTTTTCCTTGCTTCGGCTCGCCCGGACTATCTTCGCAATGCCCCCGGTGGCTCGAAATATTTAACTGCAGATAATTCGGTATTAGATCGCGGCAAGACTGTCTTCGCAGAAAACTGTGCTAGATGCCATTCCAGCAAACTGCCATCCAAGGCTTTCGAGTTTTTCAATGATAACTCCGGCAACGGCTGCAATGGCGCGAAGTATCTGGAGTGCTGGAATAACTACTGGAAATGGACCAAAACCGACGAATTCAAGGAACTCATGACTCCTATCATTAAAGCGCCGGATTTCCTGGATAACAACTTTCTCTCGACAGATCTACGGGTGCCGGTAACGTTATTAGATACGAATGCTTGCAGGCCTTTGGCTACCAACGCCCTGAAGGGAAAGATCTGGGACAACTTCTCGTCGCAGTCCTATAAGGATCTGCCGTCAGTAGGGGAGATCACCGTTTATAACCCCTATACCGGCGAGCCATCGCAATATACGATGCCCGGAGGCGGACGCGGATACACCCGCGTTCCCTCGTTGGTCAGCATCTGGTCGACTGCGCCTTTTCTTCTAAATAATAGTGTCGGTACTTTCTACGGGTCCGGTTCGGTGGATGACCGAATGGCTTCTTTCAATGACTCAATTGAGAAACTGTTATGGCCCGAGAAACGTGACGGAAATCTTGAAATTGTCACCGACTCAGGCAAGAAGCTTCACGCCCAGGTTGATGTGACAACCACCAGGAGTTACCTGATCATAAGCCGTGGTTTCCTGCCCGATTTTTTGCAGGTGCTGGTCGATCCGTTGCACCGCTGGTTCCCGTGGCTTATCGGCGAAAAGGGGGTCAAGATTGGCCCTATCCGTGGAGGCATGCCGGTTAATCTCCTTGCAAACATTGATATGGATAAAAAAGATCAAGTAGCATGGTTGTTACTCAAGATCGCTAAAGATCTCAGTGCGCTGCCGGAAGGTGCAAGTGACGAAGAAGCCAGGAAGGCATTGGCTGATCTGATTCCGCCATTGCTGGAGGTAAGCAAGTGTCCTGATTTTGTCGTCAACAGTGGACACTACTTCGGCACTGATTATGCGGTGAAAGGACGAGCAGGGCTTAGCGTTGAAGACAAACGAGCCCTGATTGAATTCATGAAAACATTTTGATCAGCAATAGTCTCTGTTTTCCTCAAAATTTGCACAATGATTTCCGGTTTTATTCAATAATATGACAAGGCAATTTTGCCCATAAACTAGAAAATGAGTTTAAACGATGAACTCAAGGTGGTACCCAGCTTCAACCCCTTGGGGTCACTTCGCCGGATTCGAACAGATCTCCGATTCGAGCAATAGACTCAAGTATGCGCCAGCCGCGCATTAATCGCGTGGCCCTTGTCAAATCGGAACGAAACTATTGGGGGTTCCCCAAGCTGCCCAAGGTAGAACCAATTAACTCGCATAAGGTTCAAATGCACTTGGGGACGCCAAGGTTTTGCTGTTGGCTTTAATAGACTCACAACCCATAATACGACTCGGAACCGATTATCGCATGGCACTCAATAGCTGGCGCAGGCCAAGGACGGGGCATCAACGGTTGCCTGAAATGTTCCTTCGCGTGACTACTTAATGTTCAGTAAACCGCGTCTTCAGAAATTTCTCAGCCTCGGCCCCAATGGGTTTCATCGTGTCGCTTATACTGAGTGGGGAAGTTCCCGGTCGCGTCATGTCGTAGTCTGTGCCCACGGCTTTGCTCGGAATAGCCGCGATTTCGATGCGCTGGCTGCATCAATTGCTGGCCGCCGCCGCGTGGTGTGCGTTGATTTCGTCGGCCGCGGCGACAGCGATTGGCTGGAAAAAAAGGAGGATTACGCCTTTTCGCTCTACCTTTCCGATGCAGCTGCGCTTCTTGCCCGAGTCACCGCGAGTCCCAACATTGGCGGATTCAGCGCGTTGGTTCGAAGCGTGCTGGGACTGGCCGGCACACATCAAATCGACTGGATCGGTACCTCGATGGGCGGGCTGCTCGGCATGATGCTCGCGGCAAAACCGAATTCCCCCATTCGCCGTCTGGTCCTGAACGACATCGGTCCGCTGATTCCGTGGTCCGCGCTCCTTAGGCTCAAGAATGTATACGCGGGGCTCTATGCGCGGTTCGCGGATATGGACGAAGTGGAGCAACACCTGAGAGAGGCGTGCGCCACGTTTGGTCCGCTCGAGGATCGGCAGTGGCAGCACATTGCTCGTTACGGTTCGCGCCGTCTGGAAGACGGGCGTTACGGATTGGCCTACGATCCGGGCATCATCAGCGCGTTACGCGATAGCAGGCACACTGGAATCGAATTTGGTAACGACTTTATGTTTGGCGTCGATCTGTGGCCGATCTGGGATGCGGTCAAATGCCCAACGTTGGTGCTGCGCGGCACAGAGTCCGATTTCTTGCTGAATAGCACCGCCCGGCAAATGCAACAACGCGGGCCACTCGCTCAAGTTGTCGAATTCGAGGGAATAGGCCACGCGCCATGGCTGATGAGCAAAGACCAGATTCGAGTGGTGCGCGATTTTATTAAAGCGCGGTGAACCCCCTCCATATTTGGTGCAGACGCTGAAAATAACAAGAGCGGCGGACGAATAGTGGTGCAAATGGCGTGGGACACACCGCGAGGCATTGTGCGATCTAACCGAAGCCATCCATAGTTACCCGAAAACCGCCATTTTGATCTAGATCAAAAAACCCGGTTTCCCTTGTATGAGATAATTAACCCAAATAAAAGGATTCAATTTGCCCCCGAACGGGGTGTCTATTTGGCGAAGGAGATTCATATGTTATCCCAGTTCGAACAATTAAACCTGATCGGTAAAACCAATCTCAATGCTGCACAGAAGTTTGCCTCCGTTAGCGCAGAGTTGACTGAACGTTTGATCAAGGCACAGATGGAGGCCGTCACAAAGATTCTTAATACCAACAACGAGCATCTGCAGGCCCTTTGGAGCAAGCCCGCAACAGCCGCTTCGGCCGCGTATTGGCAAAACCTTTATCAAACCAATGCTGAGAAAGCGCAGGAGATCACCCGCCGCTACTTTACGGAAGTCTCTAAGATCCAGGAGGAAATGGCTCACCTGATGGAGGAGCAGACGATCGCAATCAATAAGAAAGCGGTTAAGGACTTTGAAGAGCTTGCCAGGCGTGCCATGGAAGAAACCAAAAAAGTAGCTAAAGCAGCTGAAAGTTCCGGCAAAGCAAAACGGTCTGCCTAAACTCGTAGAACGAATTGCTGTCTACGCTGAACGTGGCCGTGGACGTAAACCATTAAGCGCCGGTCACATTGTGATTCGAAGGCAGAATCTTCCCATCGCACGCACCACACGGGAAAAACTCGGGGTGCGGCATCAATTTGCCGCTGACTAGAAATATCTTTGCCCGATTCCTCGACCCTCCCCATTAAAGCTTCCTCGAAAAACCGGCTTGCTCTTCCTGCGACTGACGTTTTAAACGAGGTCAGGACGACCATTTCCGACGCCTTAGATCCGTTCGGCATCGGAAAATCCTTCGAGAAGATCCAGCGGGCATGGCTGGAACATCCCCGTGAATTCACCGACGCCGCAATCAAGCTCTTCAGCGGGTTACAGGGATTGTCTGTCCATTCATATAATAAGGCCGTCGGGCTGGAAAGCGACGAATGGGTCCCTGTTGCGAGTGGAGATGAGCGCTTTTTGGATCCTGAATGGCACCAGTATCCGTCATTCTCCATGATGGTCCAGTTGTATCTTGTTTATACGCGCTGGCTGGAGCAGACGGTATACGACACGCCGGGCGTTTCCAAGAAAGAGCGCCGTACCGCGGCGTTTTGGGTCCGGCAGTGGTTCAATGCTATCGCTCCTAGTAATTTCCTGTTGACCAATCCCGTGGCTTTGAAAATGTTTATCGAAAGCGGGGGAAAGAGCCTGGCCAAAGGCATGGAAAACTGGGGGGAGGACTTGAAAGCGGGCGACCTTCAAATGGTGAATAAGACCGCATTTAAAGTCGGCAAGAATCTGGCCACCACGCCAGGTGCGGTCGTGTTCCGCAACGAGCTGCTGGAACTGATCCAATACGCTCCGGCGCGCGATCGGGTTCATTCGCTGCCCGTGGTGATCATCGCACCCTGGATCAACAAGTATTACATTCTCGATCTCACTCCCGAGAAAAGCTTGGTTCGTCACTTGGTCAATCAGGGTTTTACCGTTTTCGTGACCAGCTGGAAGAATCCGTCTGCTGAACTCTCTCACGTTACCTTTGATGATTACATGTTGAAGGGCGCGCTCGCCGCCATCGAGGTCGCTCGTTCAATCGCCGGGACGCCGCAGGTTCATGCGGTCGGCTACTGCATAGGGGGCACGGCGGTCGCAGCGCTGATGGCTTGGCTCAACAAGGAATATGCAAATCACCGTGAGCAAATCCCAGTCGCCCACTGGACGCTCTTGGCGTCCCTCGTGGATTTTTCTCGGCCGGGCGAAATCGAAGCGTTTCTCAGTGAGGACGCCGTCGCTGCGATCGAGAGTCTCATGTCCGAAAAGGGCTACCTTGGAGGGCCGGAACTTGCCAGCGCGTTCCGGATGCTACGCCCCAATCCGCTGATCTGGCACTATTTTGTTCACCGCTACCTGTTCGGTGAGAGCCTTACTGCCTTCGATGTGCTTTTCTGGAATGTGGATCACACCCGCATGCCCGAAGCGATGCATCGCTTTTACTTGCGGGAGTTTTATCTCAAAAACAAATTGGCAGAAAAAAACGGGGTTATGCTCGGCGGTCATCCCATCGATCTCTCTCTGGTAAAGCAACCAATGTACGCTGTCGGGGCGCATGAAGACCATATCGCGCCATGGCGCGGGACCTTTCACACAGCAAATCTAGTGCGAGGGCCGGTGCGTTATGCGCTTTCGAGCTCCGGTCATATCCTTGGCATCATTAATCCCCCGGTCCAGCATTCAAAGCGCGAGTTTTGTGTAGGAAATGTAAAGCATGGCGTTGAAGCCAAAGCATGGCGCGACAAGCAGACGAAAAGGAAGGGATCATGGTGGCAGGATTGGTTCAAATGGCTTGATCAGCATTGCGGACCACTCCGCAAACCACCTCAGTTGGGAAGCTCGACCTACCGAAAACTTTGCGCCGCGCCCGGCACCTACGTGCACGAAAGCTGAGCGAACATGCTGGGCTATATGAATTGGTGGACGAACGGGCAGAATTGCATTGTAATCGCAAAATCTATGAAACAACTTGCTTTGGTTCTGGTGCTCGCAGTGTTCAGTGGCAGCGCGGCGGCTGGCTGGGAGCGGGTTGGTGGTAAGAATGAAAGGCGTGGATTTTATGCCTACGTTGATCGCGCCACGATCGAGAAATCAGGCAGCATGGCCAAAATGTGGGTTCTGGTTAACTATAAGACCGCGCAAAGCGACCCCCCCGAATTGAAGCCGTTCTTGTCGTCAAAAGGACAGGTGGAATACGACTGCAAGGACAAACGGATTCGGACCCTTGCTTATACCTTTTATTCCGGGCGCTCGGCTGGGGGAACTGTAGTTTACAGCAACTCAGAGCCCGACGAGTGGCAACCAATCTCTTCAGACAGCACAGGTGAAACACTGTGGAAGGTAGCCTGTGGCAAGTAATGATGCCGTTTTTGGAAATTAAGGCAGCAGGCAACGGTCGCAAGGATAATCCAGACCGCCACCGCTGAATGCCGAAACCTTGAACCCGTACAATTCGCGGATACGCAGGGGTTTTCTTCGACGCAAAGTCTGCAGTACAGCGTATCGAGCGTGACTTGCTGACCCCGCGCCAAATTTATGAAGCTTAAGCCCATCTGGAATAGCGGAAGGGGGCTCTAATCGGGGAGTATGCAACGATGAACAATATTTCAAACGTACTGAACGACGCATTGCTCCAGACTTTTTTTACATTCATCGGCGTCGGATGCGTGGTGAGCCTGCTGGTTGGTTCATGGATGCTGTTGAAGCCCGACGCTACTCTGCGCTTAAACCAGTATTTCAACCGGTGGTTTGCAACCGAGAAGTTGACCACGGTTCTTGCTAGCCAGCACACCATAGATCGGGTGTTGCACCGCTATCATCGGTTCGTGGGGGCGCTGGTGATGGGTGGGTCAGCGTACTATCTCCTATACGCATTGCTCTTCGCCATCAAGTCGAAGGATTTAACGAACCTGCTTTTCCATGGCTGGAGTGAACCGCTGGCCTTATGGTTTGCGACTTCGCTGGTTGTGATACTTGTTGCCGGCAACGTGCTGGCAGTGGTGGTTGGAGCCGGCTTGTTGTTTCGACCGGATCTGATAGCGAACCTTGAAGCTTGGGCGAACAAATCATATGAGTCTGAAATGTTTCAACACGCACTGTATGCCATGCGTGTACATCGACGACCGTTAGAACGCCACATTCGCCTAGTGGGAGTCCTGGTCGTTGCGGGAAGTTTATATGCCCTTGTTTCTTTTTGGATTGTGCTGCAATGTCCCCCGTTACACTGCTAGCTGTGAACCGGACTGGATTCAGCGCAGTTTTTACCCCGCAATCGGCAAATTACGGGAAATTCGGAAGCTAATCGTTGCAAACGGCTAGGGTGACGGATAACCCGGGCAGAATGACCTTGTGACTACGGCGGAAGTCCGCTATTGGCCGACGGCAGACGCTCGTGAATCACCGCTTCCGACCCAAATCTTCCATTCCCTCGAAGAGCCAGTGCAGGGATCACGTCGCTGGTCCGACCTAGGGTGCCAATCAAAACAAGGGTTGGCAGAACGCAACCCTTTGCCTTCTCCCTCCCAAGTGAAATTCCATCTCAGTTGGTGGGGAGAAAGGCGCACTAGGCCGGTCCTGCTACTAAATCACTTCCAGAAGTAAGTCATTTGTAACCGATCCGTATGCGATCGGAATGTTCACTTACTGCATGATGTGCCTGGCGCGATGCTATTATTAGGGTGAGTGGTAGATGCCCAGGCAAGTGGCCGGGAATTTATGAAGGCGGGGAAAAAATGGATTTGAGAAGCAGTAACTTTGGACAGTCCCGCGACTCGTACGGTGGCTTGCTGCCAAAATTTTGCTTGGTCATCGCGATTCTCCTGGCGGGCTGTGCAGCCGCGCCCCATCGTCAGACCGTTGAGTTACAGCGCACGCAAGGCGTTTCACGCATGGTACTCATGCCGCTCGATGTTGAGCTCTCAGAACTTACCGCGGGAGGCCTCCTAGAGCCGAACGCCGCATGGACGCAAGAAGCACGGGAAAATATGCATGCGGCGCTTGTGGAGGAAGCGCGATCCCGAAAAATCGAGCTCATTGACTTCGACCCTAATCGCGGAACACCTGAAGAGCGCGAAATCAGCTTGGCACTTGTCAAGCTTCACCGCGACGTCGGCTACGCCATCATTCAGAACGATTACCTTGTGGGATTTGCCTTGCCGACCAAGAAGGGCAAATTTGATTGGTCTCTCGGCCCGGAGGCATCCGCAATTGCCCGTTCACAGCATGCCGATTATGCAATGTTTTTGTATGTCCGGGATAGCTACGCCAGTGGGGGACGCAAGGTCCTGATGGCATTTTCTGCCCTAGTGGGTATCGGGGTTCAGGGTGGCTCGCAGGTTGGATTCGCATCACTCGTGGATCTAAAGACGGGGGACATCGTCTGGTTTAATACCTTGGCTCGCCATACGGGAGACTTGCGGACACCCGATCCGGCAAAGGAGACTGTGGATGCTCTCGTTGTGGATTCAATGAAATGAGCCTTTCGCGGAGACAATTCGGCAATGGTCTATGCGCGCTCACTGCGCTTATGCTTACGCGCACAGTGTGGGGAGTGGATGCGCCCGCTTCATGGTCAAAAGACTTCATCCAGCCAGGGTACCAGCCGATTGATGACGACGAAAACGGTCTGTGGGCCGTCATGGACCATGCTGAGAATGATATAAAGGCCTCCCGTTTTCTCGTTCGGGACAGCGAGGTGAATAATTACATTCACAGCATTGTCTGCAATCTGGCTAACCAATACTGTCCCGATGTGAGGAGTTATGTGCTGCGAACACCTCATTTCAACGCGAGCATGGCACCAAACGGCATGATGCAGGTTTGGACTGGATTGCTGCTGCGCTGCCGCGACGAGGCCCAGATTGCTGCCATCCTGGGACACGAAACGGGCCATTATCTCCGGCAGCACACTGTTCAAGTCTGGCGCAACGTGCGCTCAAAGAGCAACTTCTCCGCTTTTCTCGGACTTGCCCTTGGCGCAGCTGGAGTAGGCATTCTGGGTTCCGCGACCGATCTTGCGCTGGTAGCGAGTATCTATTCGTTTAGTCGCGATCAGGAACGGGAAGCGGATGAAATTGGACTGCACCTCATGGCAAAAGCGGGCTATGCTCCCTCTGCTGCGCCCGAAGTATGGGACCAGCTGCTCGCTGAGTTCAAGGGTTCGACGGCAGAGCGCGACAAAAGCGTGCTCTTTGCAACGCATCCTCTGCCCGAGGAGCGGCTTGCTACCCTTAAGCAGCAAGCCGACGCACTTGGCGGTAATAATGGCGCGCGTGGGAAAGAAGCATACAATTCGAAACTTGCTGCCATCAGGCCTATGCTGATCGCGGATGAGCTCGCTCTGCGCCAATACGGCCGTAGCGAGATCGTATTTGACCGCTTACTCGCCGACTCACCTAACGATGGCCAGCTCTGGTACGCAAAAGGTGAACTCTACCGGTTTCGTAACGGCGATGGTGACGCCGAGCGTGCGCTGTCAGCTTATGCTCGTTCATTGCAGAGCGGGAACGCTCCGGGCGAGGTTCATCGTTCCATAATGTTGGAAGAATTGCGGGTCGGATCGCGCGAGCGAGCGAAGGAAGCGCTCGACGCTTACGCGAAGTTCAAGCCCGACGCTGCCGATCTTGAGATGCTGAATTCTCTTTTGCAATGAATTCCTGGACTGCGAAAATTCGAATTCTTGTTGTTTTCTTGGCTGCGATGCTTGCCGGGTGTGCCACGAACTACTCCTTGGTCAAGCCAGAGCGTCAATCGGTCGGCGCACTGTCGGTGGAACCTGGTGTGGAGTGGAACCGTGTCAACCCGTTGACTATCGAGGGTGAAGTGGAGACTTGGACGCTCGACGGCCCGGTGCTTAATCAGCTCATTTTCTTCGAGGGCGTTGCCGATGACGAACCGCTGTTCAAGCCCCGCTCTGGTTCGTTCAGTAGCGCAAAGCAGGATGAAAAGCCTCCTGTCTTTCGTAGCAACATGAATCCGTTCGAAGTGCAAGAGTTGGTGCAGGCAACCATCGCAAGGAGATTCCAGACCACCATCGCTGAATGCCGAAACCTTAAACCCGTGCAATTCGCAGGCGAGCGAGGTTTCCGCTTTGACACGAAGTTTACAGAACGCGATGATGAGGTCGATCGGAAGGGCATGTTTATCGCTACCGTGCGCGGCGGCAGGCTTTACGGTATTTGGTTCTTTGGCGCGGGCTCACATTACTTCGATCGTTACGTTCCGGATTTCACTCGACTCGCAGACTCTGTGCGGATTGCGGGAAAGACCGAGGCTGCGAAATAATCGTCTTATACGTTCCGCTTAAATATCGAGCTAGCGAGTTAGAACCGGTCAGGAGCAAGCAAAGAAAAAGCGGCGCCGGCTACCATTAGCCAGTACGCCGCTTCAGAGGACCGGCGTTCGGAGGAGGACGCGCCAGCCGTTATCAGATTGCCTCTACTGCTTCCCGCTGTCTATGACGTAGTTCACAATTTCGCCTCATACATCAGGCCTTCTAGGATAGCTCAACGCTCTGGCAACAAAGCGAAATGCCGATGGGATTGAAGGGCCAACACCCGGGTAATTCGGTATTGCAGAGCCAGGCATTACGAAGATCCGGATGGTTCTGGTTTTTTCTTTTGCAAACTGCGCGAGCGAACATGCTGCAGATTGCAAAACGCGCAGATTGGTGGAAGTGGTTTATCAGTCTGGCCGAAGATAATTGTGACAGGTTGTAATTCTTCTTATCGCTGGGGTGAGGTCATGAATAACAAATTTCCCATTGTTTATTTAGCAAGGCACGGCGAGACAGCATGGACCGTGACAGGACAACATACGGGGCTTACCGATTTACCGCTGACCGAACGCGGCGAGCGCAACGCCCGCGCGCTTGCAGATCGGCTGAAGGGAATCAGTTTTGCCAAGGTGTTTACCAGCCCCTTGCAGCGGGCGGCTCGAACCTGCGAGCTCGCTGGTTTTCGAGCCGCAGCCAAAGTTGACCGCGACCTAGTGGAGTGGAATTACGGACAGTATGAGGGTCGCCGCACCGCCGAAATCCTAGCCGAGCGTCCGGACTGGCAACTGTTCCACGATGGTTGCCCTGGTGGTGAATTGCCGGTGCAGGTGGGCGCACGGGCTGATCGAGTAGTGAGCCGAGTGCGTACGGTGCAAGGAAATGTGCTGATTTTTTCGAGTGCGCATTTTCTGCGGGTGCTTGCAGCGCGTTGGCTTGCGCTCGAGCCGGCGTGCGGCCGAAATTTCCTGCTAGGTACGGCCAGCCTGAGCGCGCTGGGTTATGAGCATAGCGAGTCGCAGCCGGTGATCCGACTTTGGAACGATACTCGGCATGTGGTTGATTGAGCCGCAGCGTATTGCGGTCAGAGGGCGTACAAGCAATTAGCTCACTTCCGCCTGAGTTGGTTCCAACTCGTGAAGCCGGTTAGCGCAACCAACGCGGCAGCCGCGCGCGCAAGTCGTGAAGTTGTGCCTCGAGTTCATGAATCTTGTCGAGGTAGATGAGTATCAAGGCAAGTCCTTGCAGGTCGAGGCCGAAATCCTTGCGCAGACGGCACGCTGTCCGCGCGCTAATCACTCGCTGCGCGCTGAAGGTCCAGTCTTCCGCTTGTGGATTTGTCGGCTCTAGCGCGCCGTAATCAACCAGTTCCCGCAGTTCTTTTTCCGACAGACCGGAAAGCTCTACGAACTCCGCAAGGGAAAATTCGAGTCGTTCGTTTAACCACAATGTTTCATTAAGTTCGGCTTTCACTTTTTACCTCCTGCTCGAAATGTCCACGCGGGTTGAATGTTGAGCTGTCAGCGAGTTGTTTGTAGAGAGCCCGCTCGTGCTCGCTTAAGACGGTTGGCACGGCAATCTGCACGATCGCAAAGAGATCTCCTTCCCCGGTGCGGGGTTTGGGCAATCCGCGTCCCAAAAGGCGCAAATGTTGTCCGGCACGAGTTCCCGGTTTTACTTTGAGGCGGATCGGTCCGCCCAGCGTGGGCACCTCGACGCTGGCTCCCAGTACTGCTTCCCACGGCGCAAGGGGCAAATCGATGTACAGGTCATGACCACTTACGCGGAATAGCGGATGCGGATGCAGTACGATGGTGATGTACAAATCGCCGTCGCGCCCGCCGTTGAAGCCCTTGCCGCCTTTGCCCGGCAGACGAAGCCGCTGGCCATCAGTTGCGCCTCTTGGAATGCGCGCCTTGAAAGCGCGCGGAACCCGGTGCAGCAAGCCACGCTCATCATATTCAGGGACAGTGAGATTAAGATCCACCTCAATACCGCGATAAGCTTCCTCCAAGCTGATGTGCACCGTCACTTCGTAATCTTGCCCCGGCATCGGGAATCTGCCGCCGCGACCCGCACCATGCCGGCCGCCGCCGGTAAGACCGGCCAACAGATCGGCGAGGTCAATATCCTCGAAAGCGAACTGCATATCGCCAAACTGTTTTGCCCAGTCGGGGGGCGGCTGAAAGTCTTGCCCGGGCTGGTAGCGGCCGAGCTGGTCATACGCGGAACGTTTCTCGTGATCCTTTAGAGTTTCATAGGCCTCTCCGACTTCCTTGAATTTTTCTTCCGCATTCGGCTCCTTCGATACATCGGGATGATATTTATGCGCGAGTTTGCGGTAGGCCTTCTTGATCTCCTCGGCGCTGGCGTCCCTTGCAACTCCCAGAATGCTGTAGTAGTCCTTGTATTTCATCTGTCTCACCCCGCCGAAAAACAGCTGCGTGTAATCAACCGACCCGCTATTTCCAGTCCGGTTTATAAAGTACAGTTTAAAGGTTAAATGTTGTTTCGTGAATGGCCGTGGTTGCGTTTTAGAACTGCAAGAAAGGCTGTGCAGCTTTTGGCCGGAAATCGAAATGCTATTGAGCTCATGAGCGCCGATAAGCCGAAGCGAAGCGTGCCGGCGCGAACCAGAAGCTGAACTACCCAAGCCATAGCAGGCTTTGTTTTACGACGCACGCTTGTTATCTCAATAAAGAATTAACCTGATGCAGCAACTTGAACTTTCCGGTAAAGTGACATCTAAATGTGTGTGGGGAGGTTGTCTGGTAACACGTTAACTATTTTTTAAAACCAAGATGCACTTTACTGTCCATGCAACCCAATGAAGGAGTTTTTTATGAACAAGGTTCTGTTTGGCGTCATGGTAATATTTTTGCTGGCCGGCTGTGCCAGCGAATCAGCAAAGGAAACAGGAAAAGAAACATCGAAAGCGCCGGTTTCGGAACGACCCACGGCGCAGCAACCGGCCGAGCAGCCTGCGGAATCCAAACCTTTGCCTGCCCAGGCGGTGTCGGCGAATCCGCTCACCGATCCGAACAATATTCTTTCAAAACGCAGCATCTACTATGATTTCGACAAAGCCATCATCAAGGATGAGTACATGCCGCTGGTGAAGGCGCACGCCGGCTATCTGGTCGATCACCGCGATACTCATATCACCATTCAGGGGAATTGTGACGAAAGGGGAAGCCGTGAATACAATTTGGCGCTCGGGCAACGCCGTGCCGACGGCGTGAAGAAAGCAATGGTCGTCTTGGGCGCCGGGTCAAAGCAGATTGAAACCGTGAGCTTCGGCAAGGAAAAGCCTAGGTGCGCGGAGCATAATGAAACCTGCTGGGCAAAGAACCGCCGCAGTGACATCGTGTATCCGGGTGAAGGATAGACGGGAGCCCCCAAGTTATTCTTGATTTTCCGATTTGCCTTGCATGGGAACATGCGGTGAGGTCGCATGCTCGGTTGCGCGGTTTTCAATTCTCCAGCTATAGAGAGATGGTGCCGGGAATGTTCCGGCAATGATCGTGGTTCACATCATGATCTTCGTGTACTTGTCAAAAAGGATAAATATAGCGATTGGTTCCAGAGCAACTCCGTAAGGTCTAGATTAATCCCTAGTCATTCGCGCAGTGTGTGATTGCTGTTATATGATTGGCACGCACCTAGACAAATCCTTATTTCGCTACGAATACACCGGCCTGCACAGGCTTCATTAGGCCCGGCTCGGTATTAAATGGTTTCTAAAATATTTTCCTCAAAATTTTCTGATAGCTTGTTTGACAACTGGTTGGTTAAGCCGGTACAAATGGGTCAGGCAGATAACTATTCAACCAATTAACGAAATGCCGTCTTCTATTGATCCGGTCGCCTGGCTTGACGCTGTCCTCGAAACCGAACCGGGGCGCATCTTTATTGAGACACCAGACGGAAGAACCTATACCTATCGAGACCTAGCCGACATATCGGGCCAAATAGCCAGCGCACTTGCGAAGCGTGGTGTTGTTGCGGGCGACCGGGTAGTTGCAAAAATCGATAAATCGCCTGAAGCGTTTATGCTTTGCGTTGCGTGCTGGCGGCTCGGTGCAGTGTTTGTGCCGCTGAACCCCGCCTACACGATCCCAGAACTCGAGTACTTTTTGACCGACGCCGAGCCGCGGGTCGTCGTTCTGCGTCCGCAAGACAAAGAAACCCTGGCCCCGATCGCGCAAAAAAAAGGCGTGGCCTGTATTGAAACACTAGGCGACATGGGCGATGGATCGCTTATGGAACTTTCTCACTCACGTTCCAGCACAGACTTTCCCCGCTTCATCGGCAGCCCAGACGAGCCAACTGCGCTCCTCTACACTTCAGGGACCACCGGCCGCTCGAAGGGTGCCATGATTACCCGCCGCAACCTTGCCTCCAATGCTGCAGCGCTGGTGCAAGTGTGGCGATTTACACAAGCCGACGTGCTGCTGCACGCGCTACCGATTTTCCATATCCACGGCTTGTTTATAGCCTGCAACCCGGTTCTGGCCGCCGGTGCCAGCATGCTTTTCTTGCCCAAATTTAACGCTGACGAAATCATGCGCGTAATGCCCCGCGCAACGGTCATGATGGGAGTACCGACGTTTTACACGCGGCTGCTGCAAGATCCGAAACTTACGCGGAACGCTACAGCCCATTTGCGCTTGTTCATTTCCGGTTCCGCACCGCTGTTGTCCGAGACGCACCGGCAATTCGAAATCAAAACAGGTCATCGTATTCTTGAGCGCTACGCCATGACCGAAACGCTGGTCAACACCTCGAATCCCTATGAAGGAACACGTCTGGCCGGTAGCGTAGGCTTAACGGTACCGGGTATAGAAATTCGGGCCGCTGACCCAGAAACGGGTAGGCCGTTATCGCGACCGAATGCGGTTGGCGTACTTGAGGTTCGCGGACCTAATGTCTTCAAGGGCTACTGGCGCAATCCCGAAAAAACCGCGGGGGAGTTCCGACCCGATGGCTTCTTTATCACGGGCGATTTGGGCAAAATCGATGAGAACAATTATGTGCATCTCATTGGCCGCGCCAAGGATCTGATCATCACCGGCGGCTTCAACGTCTATCCCAAGGAAGTCGAAACCGAAATTGACGCGTTGCCGGGCGTGGTGGAAAGCGCGGTGATCGGAGTGCCGCATCCGGATTTTGGGGAAGGGGTAACGGCGGTGGTGGCAAAGGCAAAAGGAGCCACGATCGACGAACGGCAGGTGCTGAAGGCGCTTGCCGAACGACTGGCCAGTTACAAACACCCCAAGCGAGTGCTGTTTGTCGATGAACTGCCGCGCAACGTGATGGGCAAGGTGCAGAAAAATGTGCTGCGCGAGACCTATTTGGCACTATATC
Source organism: Burkholderiales bacterium (assembly GCA_035624615.1). Lineage (GTDB taxonomy): Bacteria > Pseudomonadota > Gammaproteobacteria > Burkholderiales > JAHFRG01 > JAHFRG01. Next base: position 45,421 of record DASPRE010000046.1, read on the forward strand.
AACAACGCGATCGCATCGAAAGATCCTGAATTGAGGCCGGACGCTCGAAATGTAATGAAGCAGAGGCTGAGGGTATAAACTGAGCTGCGCGACAAGTAATCGTTCAAATCTAGCAAGGCGGAGCCTGGCGAAGGATTTGGCATAAAAAAGCCGGCTTATGGACCGGCTCATTGAAGAATCCCGGAAGACGAGTGCCTTCCGGGATGCTGCCTAGCTGTTACTTATTTTTATACCAAGACAAAAATATATGACTGACCAATTCATGCCACCGATTTTATTTCTCGTACTTATGTGATTCTTGGCCAATCCACGTATTCACATCAATATAACCTAGATGTTTCGAGTCCATCTTGTCAAACATCATTTCGTAGTAGTGCATGAACTCTTCCTTGGTTACTTTGCCATCTTTATCGGTATCCATCATGTGCATCATCTTCATGGTGCGCATGCCTTTACCAGGATGGGCATAGCCGCTGCTTTCCCACAGTTTCTGAATATCCATTTGTCCAGTCCCTGCCAAGGAAACGGGCGAGAAGAAAGCCATCGTCATCGCAGTTAGAAGCGCAACTCCCAGTGATTTCAACATTAGTTACCTCCTTAAGTACGTTACCCAAAAAATTGCCATGCGACAGTACCTTAACTTTGCCCACGGCGCCAAAACTGACCACGGTACAAACCTGTTTGCCTGTACCGCAAGTAGTTTCGGGTATTAGTCGGGCTTGCGAACTATTCCTTACCTACCTATAGGCTCTGGCTTCATTTTGGGCCCGCCAGCACGAGTAAGGGTCCATATATAAAAAACCTTGATACCTGCAGCTATTCTTCCCCTTGCAGTCGTTGCTCGCGGTCTTACAGTCACTTTGACCCTTGCAGCCATTTACACCCGTGCACTGGACCTGGCCCGTAGCCGAATACCCAGTGCCATGAGACGCGCAACCCGCGACGAACAGAGTGGCAGCCGCAGTGGCCAAGACCATACCTGATAGTTTTTTGACCGAATTCATAAATTCTCCTCAAGAATATATTTTGACCGCGAATTATCGATCGTTTGGCATTAGCGGGCTCCGCGTCATTACAAAACTTACGTTCCACAGTTTTTTGGTTGGGCGCAAGAAACTCGACTAACGATGTGAAGCTGGAGCAAGCCAGTCGCTCCGTTTCAAATGGCTCGTGCTAGACTGCACCAGTCGCAAATATTGCGCGTGCAGGAATTAACTGGGCCAACGCCATAAACGATTCCGTCCACGGATGGGCTGTATTCGGGACTATAATATATTTGAAGAATTGCGGCGCCTGCATAAGCTCGAATCGACCCAGGCAAGAAACCTAACAAATCGTATCATAAATTGCGAGAAACCGTGCTTCTCTCCAGGCGTGTTATATTTCAAAAAATTAGCTGTGCAAATATGTTCCGACCATCCATACGCGTTGTAAAACTTATTGCAGCGATGTTTCCGGTTTTGGCGCTCTTTGTGCCAGGCGCAGCATATAGCAATTTACTTGGGATAATTATGGAGGACATCGTAATGACCATGACCTTGACATCTGCGTCTTTTCCAAATAGCGGGGCCATACCCAGGCGTTACACTTGTGACGGCCAGGATATTTCGCCGGCCCTGGCGTGGGCAGGATTGCCCGCCGGAACAAAAAGCCTGGCTCTAATTGTAGATGACCCCGATGCTCCGGACCCAGCTGCGCCAAAACTGACCTGGGTGCACTGGGTCCTATACAACATTCCTCCTGGAGCGACTGGCTTACCGGAGGCGGTATCAGCAAAAAATCTGCCGGCAGGGACGTTGCAAGGCTTGAATGACTGGAAACGCACGGGTTACGGCGGTCCCTGTCCGCCTGTCGGTCGCCATCGCTATTTTCACAAACTTTATGCGCTGGATCGTGTCATCCCTGACTTGGGCACGCCAACCAAGGCGGCGCTCGAAAAAGCAATGCAAGGCCATATACTCGCCCGGGCTGAATTGATCGGCACTTACCAACATTAAACAGAAAACTCCGAAAATTATTTCTGGCGGACAATCGGGTGCAGATCAAGCCGCGTTGAATTGGGCCATAAAGCACGGTTTTCCACATGGGGGCTGGTGCCCGGCGGGCAGGTTGGCCGAACACGGCAAAATTTCCCATCGTTACCGACTCTCGGAGACGCCCTCTGCCGGCTATGCTGAGCGCACCGAATGGAACGTGCGCGATAGCGATGCCACGTTGATTTTTTCCCTTGCGTCACGATTAACAGGCGGCTCAAAGCTTGCGCTGGAATTTTGTATTAGATACCGTAAACCGTGCTTGCATGTTCATTCCGGGCTCGACGCGGTAAGCCGGATTCGTGAGTTCCTTAAGCGATATCCGGTTAATGTTCTTAATATCGGCGGGTCGCGGGCTTCCAAGGAACCAGGAATTGCACAATTTGTGAACCAGACGCTAAATGGCGCTTTTCGCAAATGCACAAGGTAAGCACCGCATGTCAATTGATGTAGTACGTTAATGTATTGTCATAACAAGCTGATTATACGCAATACTGAGTTTTCAATTTTTGGTCATCGGTGCCCTCTTGAAAGTTCGAAAAGTGGACTTATATTCTCGCCGTTAGCAGCATTGCTAACCGGTTGCTAGTATTTTGTCAGTTCATCTTTATTAAGTGAGGAGCAAAGAATCATGAAAATTCGTCCATTACATGACCGAATTATTGTCAAGCGGCTGGAAGAAGAACGGAAAACCGCGTCCGGAATTGTCATCCCTGACACTGCGGCGGAAAAACCCGATCAAGGTGAAGTCATTGCCGTTGGCAAGGGCAAAATTCTTGAAGATGGCAAGGTACGCGGACTCGATGTCAAAGTAGGCGACAAGGTGTTGTTCGGAAAATATTCTGGACAGACTGTGAAAGTCAAAGGTGAAGAATTGCTCGTGATGAAAGAAGAAGACGTCATGGGCGTCGTTGAAGCTTAATCAGATAGATTGTTAGGAGAGCAAAATGGCAGCGAAAGATGTGAAATTCAGTGAAGACGCACGCGCCAAGATATTCGCAGGAGTGAATATTCTGGCTGATGCAGTAAAGGTTACTTTGGGGCCAAAAGGCCGGAATGTGGTTTTGGAGCGTTCCTTCGGTGCGCCGACTATAACCAAGGACGGGGTATCGGTGGCCAAGGAAATCGAACTCAAGGACAAGTTTGAGAACATGGGTGCGCAGATGGTGAAGGAGGTGGCGTCGAAGACTTCGGACGTAGCGGGGGACGGC